>NZ_CP116936.1:2727500-3039124 GCF_028475105.1 Micromonospora sp. LH3U1
GCGATGGTCGACCCCGCCGATCCGCTGCTGGTCACCGGCGAGGACCCGGCCGAGGAGTACGTCTCCCGGGGCGGGCACAAGCTCGCGGGCGCGCTGGCCGCGTTCGGCCCCGGTGGGCTGCACGTCGCCGGGCGGCGCTGCCTGGACGCCGGCGCGTCGACCGGTGGCTTCACCGATGTGCTGCTGCGCGCCGACGCCGCCGAGGTGGTGGCCGTTGACGTCGGCTACGGGCAGCTCGCCTGGTCGCTGCGCACGGACGAGCGGGTCCGCGTCCTGGAACGCACCAATGTCCGTACCCTCGATGCTGACGCGATCGGTGGGCCGGTCGACCTCACGGTGGCCGACCTGTCGTTCATCTCGCTGCGGTTGGTGCTGCCGGCGTTGGCCGGCTGCACCCGCGACGACGGTGACCTGGCGTTGATGGTGAAGCCGCAGTTCGAGGTCGGCAAGGACCGGGTCGGTGCCGGCGGTGTGGTCCGCGATCCGGAGCTGCGTGCCGAAGCGGTGCTGGACGTTGCCGCGGCGGCCGCGCGGCTCGGCCTTGGACTTGCCGACGTGGCGGCCAGCCCGCTGCCCGGGCCGAGCGGCAACGTGGAGTTCTTCGTATGGTTGCGCCGGGGCGCACCACCGGCCGACCCGCAGCGGGTGCGGGCCGTGGTGGCGGCCGGGCCGGACGGCCCGACGACGGCCGGCGACGTGCCGGACGTGGCGGCGGCGGAGGAGGTCGCAGGGTGAACGCGCGCAGCGAGGGCACCGGAACGACACGCGGTTGTAGCGGGGCGACGGTGGTGCAACGCCGCCCGGTCCGGGACGGGCGGGTGGCCCGATGAGCCGGACCGCGCTGCTGGTGACCCACACCGGCCGTCGACGCAGCACGGAGCACGCCCGGTCGGTCGCCGCCGACCTGATTGCCGCGGGTTTCGAGGTACGGGTGGTCGCCGACGAGGCCGACGACCTGGACCTGCCCGGCGTGGTGCCGGTCGCCGGCCCGCAGGCCGCCGAGGGCGCCGAGATCGTCTTCGCGCTGGGTGGGGACGGCACGTTCCTGCGCGCCGCCGAGCTGGCCCGGCCGGCGAAGGTGCCGCTGCTCGGCATCAACCTCGGCAAGGTGGGCTTCCTGGCCGAGGCGGAGATCGACGATCTGGACATCGCGGTCCGTGACGTCGTTGGTCGTCACTACACCGTCGACGAGCGGCTCACGCTGGATGTCACCGCCGAGTTCGACGGTGGGCCGACCATCGAGTCCTGGGCGCTCAACGAGATCAGCGTCGAGAAGGGCGAGCGGGCGCAGATGCTCGAGCTGCTCGTCGACGTGGACGGGCGGCCGTTGTCCCGTTACGGCTGCGACGGTGTCGTCTGCGCCACCCCGACCGGCTCCACCGCGTACGCGTTCTCCGGTGGCGGGCCGGTGGTCTGGCCGGAGGTGGAGGCGTTGCTGCTGGTGCCGATCAGCGCGCACGCGTTGTTCAGCCGCCCGTTGGTCACGGCCCCGACGTCCACCTTCGTGATCACCGTCGACCCGTTCACCACCCTCGCCGTGCTCTCCTGCGACGGGCGGCGCGTCTACGACCTCCCACCGGGTGCCCGGGTGACGGTGCGTCGGGGTGCCCTGCCGGTGCGCATCGTGCGGCTGCGCCCCCGCCCGTTCACCGATCGGCTGGTCGCCAAGTTCGGCCTCCCCGTGCACGGCTGGCGCGGCAGCCGCCGGTGACCGTGGGGTACACCGTCGGTGGACGTCGGTTGTCCACCTGACGACATGTCGCCGCTGCGGCGGCTGGCGACTAGTGACCTGGTGACACGCTCCGTCGCAGACTCCGATCGGCCCTCATCTACGGATGGCGGGCCTGGAGGAGTAGAGGAGCACATCGCATGCACTGGTCCCCACGCTGGCTCGCCGTCGGCGCGGTCGGCGCGTTGGTGGTTGGCCTCGCCGCACCGGCGTCCGCCGACCCGCCCGCCCGGCCTACCGGCCCGAAATCGGGCACGCCCGCTCCGGGCGCCGCGCCCGTACGTCTCACGCTGATCACCGGCGACCAGGTCGACCTGGTACAGGCCGCACCTGGCCGGGTCGCCGCCACCGTCCGCCCGGGACCCGGGCGCGAGCGGATCGTGTTTCAGACCATGGAGGTCGACGGCGGGCTGCGAGTGCTTCCCAGCGACGCCCTGCCCTACGTCTCCAGCGGGGTTCTCGACGCCAACCTGTTCGACGTTCAGAAGTTGGCCGCTGACGGTTACGGCGACGCCGCGCAGGGCAACCTGCCGCTGATCGTGCGCTACCAGGAGCCGGCCGCCGGCCGGGTCCGGTCGCTCGCCGTCGCCGCGGACGCCCGCCCTCTGGAGAGCATCAACGGCGCGGCTCTGCGGGTCGGCAAGGGTGACCTTGGCGGCCTGTGGAGCACGCTCGCCGGCACGCCGACCACCCGGACCACGGCCGCCGCGCCCCGGCTGGGCGGTGGCATCGCCCGGATCTGGCTGGACGGGAAGGTCCGCCCGACGCTGGAGCACAGCGTGCCGCAGATCGGCGCCCCGGAGGCCTGGGCGGCCGGCCGGGACGGCAGTGGCGTGACGGTGGCCGTCCTGGACACCGGCGTCGACGCCACCCATCCCGACCTGGCCGGACGGATCGCCGAGGCGCGGGACTTCTCCGACAGCGGCAGCGCCCGTGACGGGCATGGCCATGGCACGCACGTCGCGGCCACCATCGCCGGCAGTGGCAACGCGTCCGCCGGGCTGCGCAAGGGTGTCGCGCCCGGCGCGCGGCTGCTGGTCGGCAAGGTGCTCGACGACGGCGGCTCCGGCTATGACTCGTCCATCATCGCCGGCATGGAGTGGGCCGCCCACTCCGGCGCGAAGGTCGTCAGCATGAGCCTCGGCGGCGACCCGACCGACGGCACCGACCCGATGAGCCAGGCCGTCAACGACCTGACCGCGGAGACTGGCGCGCTCTTCGTGGTCGCCGCCGGCAACGCGGGCGAGGCGCGTACCGTCGGTTCGCCGGGCGCGGCCGCGGCGGCGCTCACCGTCGGCGCGGTGGACCGCGACGACAACCTGGCGGAGTTCTCCAGCCGTGGTCCGCGGCTCGGCGACAACGGCCTCAAGCCGGAGATCACCGCCCCGGGCGTCGGCATCGTCGCCGCGCGGGCCGCCGGGACCACCATGGGTACGCCGGTGGGCGACGCCTACACGACCGCGTCCGGGACCTCGATGGCCACCCCGCACGTGGCCGGCGCTGCGGCGATCCTCGCCCAGGAACACCCGGACTGGACCGCCGGGACGCTCAAGGACGCGCTGGTGAGCACCACGAAGGCCAACCCGGCGCTGACCGTCTTCGAGCAGGGCGGCGGCCGGGTCGACGTGGCTCGGGCGCTCAAGCAGCAGGTGTACGCCTCGGCCACCGCTGACTTCGGACGGATCCAGACCGGCGCCGCGCCGGTCGAGCGGACCGTGACGTACACCAACGGCACGAAGGTCGCGCAGACCCTGCGGCCGGCTCTGGAGCTGCGCAATCTGGACAGCGGCGCGGCCGAGACCGACGGGGTGGCGGTCGCCTCCGGCGCGGTGACCGTGCCGGCGGGCGGAAGCGTCGCCGTGCCGCTGCGTGCCGACCCGGCGAAGCTGGCCCGGGGCCCGCACGGTGGCTGGCTGGTGGCGACCGGTACGGACGGCGTCACCGTGCGCACGCCGGTCGGGCTCACCGTCAGCGGCCCGTTGCGCCAGGTCACCATCAAGGTGTTGGACCGGCAGGGTCAGTTGACCCTCACGCCGGGGTTGACCCTCTTCGGCGAGCAGACCGAGTCGGACTATTGGGGCCCGTGGCCGGGCGAGGGCACCCTCCAGGTCGAGGAGGGCACGTACATGGTGACCGCGATGATCCAGCACGGCGTTCCCCTGGACGAGCAGTTGACCCAGGCCGTCGAGCCAGAGCTGGTCGTCGACCGGGACCTGACCGTGGTACTCGACGCGCGCAAGGGCACACCGGTGCGGATCGAGACGCCGAAGCCCAGCGAGCAGCGGGCCACGCTCAGCTACTACGTGCACCGGGTGTTGGCCAACGGCCGGCAGATCGACCACGGCGTGATGGCCTACAGCACCGTCCAGCAGGTCAACGTCACGCCGACGCGCCAGGTGCGCCAGGGTGAGTTCGAGTTCGCCTCGCGCTGGCAGCTCGTCGCACCGATGGTGGACGCGAAGATCAGCGGGGTGTCCGCTCCACTGGACATCAACCTGCTGGGTACGTCACCGGCACCGACCGGCCGGCGCAAGCTGCCGCTGGTCTGGGCCGGCACCGGGACGCCCGCCGACCTGACCCGGGTGCGGGCGCCGCGGCGCTGCTCGCCACCGACCCGGACCGTTCCGAGGAGGAGCAGGTTGCCGCCGCCGCGGCCGCTGGCGCCGCCATGGTGCTGATCGTTCGGCCGGCGGACTTCTCGGCGTGGACGGTGTGGCGCCCGATCCGGGACCGACTGCCGATCCCGTCGATGGTGGTCGCGTACGACGACGGGCAGCGGTTGATCGCAGCGGCGCGCAAGGGCCGGGCGACGCTCGACCTGACGCTCACCGTGGACAGCCCGTACCTGTATGACGTGTGGCAGGTGTCGAAGGGCCGGGTGCCGGAGCGCATCGTGCACACCGTGACCGCGAAGAACACGGCCGAGGTGACCGCGAGCTATGGCGACACGGGTGCCGGCTGGGCCAGCGAGGAGCGGTTCGGCTGGCGTCCGTGGCAGGAGTACTCCTGGAACGACGACCAGCGCATGGTCCGCACCGGCACCACCCGGCAGGAGTTCGTCAGTGCCGGGGACAACTGGTGGCAGCACCGGGTCCAGCACAAGCTCATGTTCATGCAGTGGGGGCAGTTGGCCGGCGGTCTGACCGAGGAGCCCCGGCGCTACGACGCCGACGACCGGGAGACCGAGACCTGGCACTCCCCGGTGATCCGACCGGCCGTACCGGCCAGCGGCGGGGCGCCCGTGCCCACCCGTACCGGGGACACCCTCGACGTGCGGGTCGCCGAGTTCGTCGACGCCGAGGGGCACTACAGCCTGGCCGGCGACAGTGAGGAGTCGGACACCGTCGAGGCTCGGCTCAGCCGCAACGGGCAGCAGATCGCTGACCTGTCCAGCGGGTGGGCTCCGGTGCCCACCACGGCGCAGCGGGCCCGCTACCGGCTGGACCTGACCACGAAGCGGTCCTCGGAGGAGTGGCGCTACGCCACCCGGACCGACACGGCCTGGGAGTTCACCTCGGCCCGACCGACGGGCGACGCCAAGCCGTTGTCGCTGCTGCAGGTGGACTACCGGGTGCCGGCCGACCTGCTCGGCACGGTACGCGGCAACCGCCCGCACCAGGTGGGGCTGACCCTGCGTCAGCCGGCCGGTGTGTCCGCGCCGACCGGCACCAGCGTCCGTGCGCAGGTCTCCTTCGACGGAGGCGTCACCTGGCGGAACGCGCCGACCAAGGGGTCGGGCACCCGATACACCGCAACCGTGCCGGCCGGGCGCGGAACGGTGTCGCTGCGGGTGCACGCCGCCGACCGGGCCGGGAACACCATCGACCAGACGGTGCTCCAGGCGTACGGGCTGCGCTGATCCGGCTGGGCGGGGCGGCCAGGCCGTCCCGCCCGCTCGTCGAGGGGTCCACCGTTTTCCGGCGGTGGGCCCCTTCGGCGTCAGAGCCAGCCGCGTCGGGCGACCTGGAACGCCAGCCCGGGCCGGGTGTCCACGCCCGCGGCGTCCATCAGGTCGGCGATCCGCCGTTGCACGGTCCGCCGGCTCACGCCGAGCTGAGAGGCGATGGACTTGTCCGGTACGCCGGCCACGAACAGCGACAGCAGCCGCGCCTCGTCGGCGTCCGGCTGGTAAGCGTCACTCGGGTGGTCCTCGGGGTCCGGCCGCCGGCTCTCAGCCGCCGGAACGGCGAGGGGGTCGTCGAGTCGCAGCCGGGTGGACACCCGCCAGTGACTCTCGAAGAGGGCGAGCAGCGCGTCGAGCAGTTGACTGCGGCCGATCACGGCGGCGCTGGGTTCACCGCCGTCGCGGTCGGGCACCAACGGGCAGATGGCGGTGCGGGCGTCCACGATGGCCAGTCGGACCGGCAGCCGGTCCAGGACCCGGGCCTGCTCGCCGGCGGCGACGCCCTTGGCCAGGTCGGTCAGGGCGCCCGGTTCCAGCAGCAGGTCACGCTCGTAGATGGCCCGGTAGCTCACCCCGCGGGCCAGGGCGTCGAACTCCTCGACGTTCTCCGGGCCGGCCATGGCGAGGGGGTTCGCCCGGCAGAACCAGAGCACCTCGGTACGCGCCGAATTCTGCAGATCGCGCAAACGGTCCCGGAGGACCCGGGCACCGGTGATCACCTCGACGAGGTGGTCGACGTGGTGCCGGCGTAGCCCGGACCGGTACTCCTCGGCCAGTTGGGTGACCCGGCGGCGGGCCGCCTCCAGGTCCTCCTGGCGACGCAGCAGCGCCCCGCCGAGGGCGACGTCCGGGGCGGTCGGGTGCAGTGGCCCATCGGGGTCGGTGTCGGTGGGCTGCACCAAACCCTTGGCGCGCAGGGCCTCGACCTGGGCGACGACCTGCTCACGGGGGCGTTGCAGACGAGCGACCAGGTCGTCGACGCGCGCCACCGTGAGCTGGAGCAGGCAGCGGTAGAGCTCCTCTTCAGCCGAGGTCAGGCCAATCACGTCCAACACGGGGCAGAACTGTACGTCGGCCGGGTGCCGGCCGCATCCGGGCCCGTCGGCTGGTCAACTGTCGGGCCTCGCGTCTACTGTCGGTGGCTGTGCTGGAAGAGCTGCGCATCACCGGACTGGGCGTCATCGACGACACCACGCTGCCGTTGACCGGCGGGATGAACGTCATCACCGGCGAGACCGGTGCCGGCAAGACGATGGTGGTCACCGGCCTCGGCCTGCTCTTCGGCGGCCGGGCCGACGCCGGGAGGGTCCGCGCCCAACCCGGCCGGGCGGTCGTGGAGGGGCGGCTGCGCCTGTCCGGGCGGGTCGCCGACGCGGTGCACGCCCGGATCACCGAGGCCGGTGGCGAGCCCGACGAGGACGGCACGGTGCTGCTGAGCCGCACGGTGACGGTGGAGGGGCGGTCACGCGCCCACGTCGGCGGTCGGAGCATGCCGGTGTCGATGCTCGGTGAGGTCGGCGAGCAGGCGGTGGCCGTGCACGGCCAGTCCGACCAGCTGCGGCTGCTGCGTCCGGCCGAGCAGCGGGCCGCACTGGACCGGTTCGCCGGCCCGGCGCACGAGAAGCTGCTCGACGCGCTGCGTGAGGCGTACACCGGGTGGCGGCGGGTGGTCGACGACCTGGCCGACCGGCGGCGCAACGCCCGCGAGCGCAACCAGGAGGCCGACCTGCTGCGGCTCGGCCTCGACGAGATCACCCGCGTCGATCCGCAGCCCGGTGAGGACGACGAGCTGAAGACCGAGGCGCAGCGGCTGGAGCACGCCGAGGGCCTGCGGACGGCCGCGCAGATCGCCCAGCAGTGCGTGGCGGGCGGCGCGGAGGCCGCCGACGAGGCACCCGACGCGGCGGTGCTGCTCGGCACCGCCCGGCGGACGCTGGAGGCGCAGGCCGGCACCGACCCGGCGCTGGGTGAGCTGGCGGCCCGCCTGGAGGAGGCTGCCACGCTGGTCACCGACGTGTCGGCGGAGCTGTCGTCGTACCTGGCGACGCTCGACGCGGACCCGGCCCGGTTGCAGCACGTCTACGAGCGGCGGGCGGCACTGCGCGCCCTGACTCGCAAGTACGCCGACGACGTCGACGGCGTGATCGCCTGGGCTGATCGGGCTCGCACCCGACTGTCCGACCTGGACATGTCCGACGATCTGGTCGACGAGTTGGAGCGGGAGGGTCAGCGGCTCGCCGTCGAGGTGACCGACCTGGCTGGGCGGGTGTCGGCCTCCCGGCAGGAGGCGGCGGTCCGCTTCGCCGACCAGGTCACCGTCGAGTTGGCCGGGTTGGCCATGCCGCACGCGCGGATCGAGGTGGCGGTGCTGCCCCGCCCGGCCGGGCGTGCCGAGCCGACGCTGTCGGTCAACGGCGTCGAGGTGGGTGTCACCTCCGACGGTGGCGACGAGGTGGAGCTGCGGTTGCTGGCCCACCCGGGCGCGCCGTCGTTGCCGTTGCAACGCGGCGCCTCCGGCGGTGAGTTGTCCCGGGTGATGCTCGCCATCGAGGTGGTCTTCGCGGGCTCGGGCGGTCCGCCGACGTTGGTCTTCGACGAGGTCGACGCGGGGGTCGGTGGTCAGGCGGCGGTGGAGATCGGCCGGCGGTTGGCTCGGCTGGCCCGCAGTCACCAGGTGCTGGTCGTCACGCACCTGCCGCAGGTGGCCGCGTTCGCCGACCGGCATCTGGTGGTGGCGAAGGACACGGGCGGCGCGGTGACGACCAGCGGGGTGCGGGTCGTGGAGGACACCGAGCGGGCCCGGGAGTTGGCCCGGATGCTGGCAGGTTTGCCCGATTCGGATCTGGGTATCGCCCACGCTGAGGAGCTTCTGGCAGTGGCCGCCAAGGAAAGGCGGTTGTGACGCCGCGTATTGTGAGCGCAAGCACACCGGCTTGTGCCGACGTGTGCTTCCCTGGGTAGGCGGCCCTGCTCAGGCATGTCGCGACAGAAAAGCCTGCCTCACATGCCAGGATGGTCACGATGCGTCTACCCACGTTGCGCCGGAATCGGAACTCCGAACCGGGCAGAGTCCTCGGCACCGCGCGCCTTGATCGCCGGACGAAACGCCTGGTCGGTCGGCTGCGCCCTGGTGACATCGCGGTCATCGACCACGTCGACCTGGACCGGGTGGCGGCCGACTCGTTGGTCGCTGTCGGTGTCGCGGCGGTGCTCAATGCCAAGCCCTCGGTCTCCGGCCGTTACCCGAACCTCGGCCCGGAGGTGTTGATCGCCGCCGGGATTCCGCTCCTCGACGACCTCGGGGAGGGCGTCTTCGAGCAGATCCGCGAGGGCGATCATGTACGCATCGAGGGCAACACGGTCTTCTCCGGTGACGAGCCGGTGGCCCACGGCAGCCTGCAGGACGCCGAGTCGGTCGCCAAGGCGATGGCCGACGCCCGGGAGGGTCTGTCGGTGCAGTTGGAGGCTTTCGCCGCCAACACGATGGACTACCTGCGCCAGGAGCGCGACCTGCTGCTCGACGGTGTGGGCGTGCCGGACATCGAGACCCAGATGCAGGGTCGGCACTGCCTGATCGTGGTGCGCGGCTACGACTACAAGGCCGACCTGGACGTGCTGCGCCCGTACATCCGGGAGTTCAAGCCGGTGCTCATCGGTGTCGACGGGGGCGCGGACGCGCTGGTCGAGGCCGGGTACACCCCCGACATGATCATCGGTGACATGGATTCGGTCACCGACGACGTGCTGCGCTGCGGCGCCGAGGTGATCGTGCACGCGTACCCGGACGGACGGGCGCCCGGCCTGCCCCGGGTCAACGGCCTCGGTGTGCCGGCGATTCTCTTCCCGGCCGCGGCGACCAGCGAGGACCTGGCCATGCTGCTCGCCGACGAGAAGGGCGCGTCGCTGCTGGTCGCGGTCGGCACCCACGCCACGCTTGTCGAGTTTCTCGACAAGGGTCGCGGCGGGATGGCCTCGACGTTCCTGACCCGGCTGAAGGTCGGCGGCAAGTTGGTCGACGCCAAGGGTGTGAGCAGGCTCTACCGGCAGAGCATCTCCGGTTCCTCGTTGCTGTTGCTGGTGCTGTCGGCGATCGCGGCGATGGCGTCCGCGGTGGCCGTTTCGACCGTCGGGAAGGCGTACCTGGGTGTGGTCGCCGAGTGGTGGGACAATTTTGTGTTCCAGCTGTACCGGCTTTTCTAGTTCCCGACCGATCAAGAGGCTGCAAGCGTGATCAACTTCCGCTACCACGTGGTGTCCCTCACCGCGGTCTTCCTGGCTCTGGCGATCGGCCTGGTGGTCGGCACAGCCGCCCTCAACGGCCCGGTCGCTGACTCGCTCAAGGAGCAGGTCACCGGGCTGCGCAAGGACAACCAGCAGTGGCGTCAGCAGGTCAACAGCATGGAGAAGCAGCTCGCGCTGGAGGAGGAGTTCGCCGAGCAGGTGTCCCAGGTCGTCCTTCCGGGCACCCTCACCGGGCGTCGCGTGCTGGTGCTCAGCCTGCCCAACGGGCGCGACCACACCGAGGGCGTGCTCAAGAAGATCCAGCAAGCCGGGGCGACCATCACCGGCCGGGTCGATCTGCAGGACAAGTTCATCAACCCGGACAACAACTCCAACCTGCTGGAGTTGGCCGTCACCGCCGCCCGCCCGACCGCGCAGACCACCGGCCTGCCTGGCAACGGGCACGGCGTGGAGACCTCCAGCGCGCTGCTGGCCAGCGTCCTGCTGGACCGGGCGCAGGGCGCCGCGCCGGTCAGCGACGCCGATCGGCGGGCCGTGCTCGCCGCGTACAACAACGCCGGCTACCTGACCACCGACAACAACAAGGTCACCGGATCCGCCGAGGCGGTCGTCGTGGTCAGTGGGCAACCGTACGTCGACAAGGACTCCGACAAGCGGGACGAGTCGGTCGTCAAGATCGCCGAGCAGTTCGACCGGACCGGATCGATCGTGGTGAGCGGCAACGGCTCCGTCGGCGGCAACGTGGTGGCCGTGGTGCGCGGCGACCCGGTGCTCGCCCAGACCATCTCCACGGTCGACAACGCCAACACCGTGCAGGGCCAGTTCGTCAGCAGCCTCGCCCTGGCGCAGCAGCTCACCGAAAAGAAGGCCGGCCAGTACGGCGTCGGCGACAACGCGGCCTCCGGCTTCCTGCCTAGACTGCCCCAGTGAGCGAACGACGTACCCCCGTGTCCGGATCCAACAAGGCGGCACGTGAGCGAGCGCAGCGAGCGAACCTGCGGCACAGCGAGGTAGTGGCGTGAGGGCGCTGGGCCGGCTGCTGATCGCGGGCGCCGGTGCCGCGGCGGCCCGGTACGCGCTGCGCGAGGTGCGTACCTCCCCGGCCGGTCCCGCGTTGCAGCGCACCAACTTCCGTGGCCGCACGGTGACCCTGGCCGCCGGGCCCGCGCTCGCCGCCGGTGCGGCCGCCGCCGGCGCGTTCGGTGCCACCAGCGGCGCCTCCGGTGGGGCCGCCCTGGTCGCCGGCCTCGGCGCCGGTGGCGTCGGGCTGTACGACGACGTGGTCGGCGCGCGGCCGGAGCAGAAGGCGGCCAAGGGCTTCGCCGGTCACCTCGCCGCGCTGCGCCAAGGGCGGGTCACCGCCGGCCTGGTCAAGGTCGTCGGGGTGGGTGCCGCCGGGCTGGGCGCCGCCGCGCTGCTCGCCGCCGACCCCCGGGTCGCCGCGCACCCGCGCCGGCAGCGCCACGGCGCGTTCGGTCGGGGCGTCGACGTGCTGCTCGGCGCTGGTGTGATCGCCGGCACGGCCAACCTGATCAACCTGCTCGACCTGCGGCCCGGTCGTGCCCTCAAGTCCGGGCTGCTGCTCGCCGCGCCGCTGACCGGCGGCCCGCACGGCGGGATCGCCGCCGGCGCGGCCGGAGCCGCCGCCGGCGTGCTCCGTGACGACCTGGCCGAGGACGTGATGCTCGGCGACAGCGGCGCGAACGCCCTCGGGGCGCTGCTCGGCGTCGCGCTCGCCGCCCGTACCGGCCCGCTCGGCCGGGCCGGTCTGCTCGCGGTGCTCGCCGGCCTCACCGCCGCCAGCGAGAAGGTCAGCTTCACCTCCGTGATCCAGCGGACCCCGGGGCTGCGTGAGCTTGACGCACTGGGCCGGCGCGCCGACTGACGTGACAAGACCGGCACCCCTCGCCGGCGCCGGCCGGCTGGCCGGGGCAGCCGCGCTCATCGCCGTCCTCACCGTGGCCAGCCGCCTCGCCGGCTTCGGCCGCACCGCCGTGTTCACCTGGAGCCTGGCACCCACCGACCTCGGCGGCGCCTACGTGGTGGCCAACGCGGTGCCGAACTTCATCTTCGAGATCGTCGCCGGGGGAGCGCTGGCCAGCCTCGTCGTACCGCTGCTGGCCGGTGCGGTCGCGGCCGGCGACCGGACGGCCGTTGCCCGGACCACCGGTGCGCTGCTGACCTGGACGCTGGCTCTTCTGGTGCCGCTCGCGCTGCTCGTCGTGCTGTTGGCCGGTCCGGTGGTCGAGTCACTCGGCCACCACCTGACCGCCGCTCAGCAGCAGAGCGGCGTCCGGATGCTGCGGGTCTTCGCGCCGCAACTACCGCTGTACGGGGTCGGCATCGTGCTCACCGGGGTGCTCCAGGCGCACCGCCGCTTCGCCTGGCCGGTGCTCGCCCCGTTGCTGTCCAGTCTCACCGTGATCGTCGTCTACCTGGGCTTCACCGCGACACAGGGCCGGTACGCCACCGTCGGCGGGGTGAGCCCCGGTGGGGAGTTGCTGCTCTCCGCCGGCACCACCCTCGGCGTGGTGGTGCTGTCGTTGTCGCTGCTGATCCCGGTCCGCCGGCTGCACCTGGGGTTGCGGCCCGGGTTCGGGTTCCCCGCCGACGCGCGGGCCCGGGTCGGCGGGTTGGCGGTGGCCGGCGCGGTCACTGTCACCACTCAGCAGATCGCCCTGATCGTCAGCCTGAACCAGGTCACCGCCGGTGCGCGGAGCAACCCGGGCGTCTACAACCTGGCGCAGAGCGTCTACCTGCTGCCGTGGGCGGTGCTGGCGGTGCCGTTGGCCATCGCGGCCTACCCGACCCTGGCGGCGGCACGGGCCGCCGCCGACGAGGACACCTACCGGGCGACCCTGGCACCGGCCGTTCGCGGGGTGCTCCTGTTCAGTTGCCTCGGCACGGCCGCGTTGATCGGGACGGCGGGCCCGGTCGGGCACTTCTTCTTCCCCGCGTCCACGGCCTCGACCGCCGCCGCCGCGATCATCGGGTACGCCCCGGGACTGGTCGGCTACGGCCTCTTCGCGCTGCTCACCCGTGCCCTCTACGCCCGGGGCGAGACCCGGGCGGCGACTGCCGCCACCGCCGCCGGTTTCCTGGTGGTGCCAGCCGTCGTCCTGCTGTTCGGTGCGCTGCTGCCGTTGCGGGATCGGGTGCTCGCGGTGACGTCCGCCAACTCGGTGGGGATGCTGGTGCTCGGGGCGTTGCTGCTCCTGGCGGTGCGGCGTAGCGCCGGCCGTCCCGCACTGGCCGGAGCGGCACGGGCCGGGGCGGCCGGTGGCCTCGCCGGTGTGCTCGCCGCGCTCGCCGGGTGGGGTCTCACCCGATGGCTCGACACGCCGGGCGGCGGCACCCCGACGATGGCGGCGGCACTCGGTCAGGGCATGCTGTCCGGGGTTCTGGTCGGGGCTGTGTTCCTCGCCGTGGTCTGGTTCGTCGACCGGCGGGACGTACAGCCACTGCTCGCCGGGGTGCTGCGGCGTCTGGGCCGGCGGGGGCCACGGGGGCGGGGCGGCGGGCCGACGCCGAGCGCGGACTCCCCGGAGCGGGGCGACGGGAAGGAGACGGCGACTCGATGAGTGAGCCAGCTCTGCCTGCCGGCTGGTCGGGCACCGTCGCGTTGGTGCTCGCCTCCAGCACCGGCGGGGTCGGCCAGCACGTCCGCTCGGTGGCACGTGGCCTCGTCGCGGGCGGCGCGACCGTCCTGGTCTGCGGGCCTGCGGCGACCCAGGAGCAGTTCGACTTCACCGGTGTCGGTGCGCGTTTCGAGCCGGTGGAGATCCCGGCCAGCCCGACCCCGGCCGACGCCCGGGCGGTGCTCACACTGCGTCGGGCGCTCACCGCCGCCCAGGTCGATGTGGTGCACGCACACGGCCTGCGCGCCGGCTTGGTCGCCGTATTGGCCCGTTCCGCCGCCCCGCTGATCGTCACCTGGCACAACGCGGTGCTCGCGGGCGGCTTGCGGGGCGGGGTGTCCCGACTCGTGGAACGGGTGGTGGCCCGGGGCGCCCGGGTGGCCCTCGGCGCCTCCACGGACCTGGTGCAACGGGCCGCCGCGCTGGGCGCCAACGACGCCCGACTCGCCCCGGTCGCCGCGCCGACGTTGCCCGCGCCGCGTCGACGCCCGGCGGCGGTACGCGCCGAGTTCGGGGTCCGCCCGGACCAGCCGTTGATCGTCTCCGTTGGTCGGCTGCACCCGCAGAAGCGCTACGACGTGCTGATCGACGCGGCGGCCCGCTGGCGTACGCGTACCCCACCGCCGGTCGTGGTGATCGCGGGCAGCGGGCCGGCCTACCTGCCGCTGGCTGCCCGGACCTCCGCGGCCCGTGCGCCGGTGACCCTGCTGGGGCACCGCACCGACGTGGCCGACCTGCTCGCCGGCGCCGACCTCGCGGTGGTGACCAGCGACTGGGAGGCCCGGCAGCTGTTCGCCCAGGAGGCGCTGCGCGCTGGCGTACCGCTTGTCGCCACCGCTGTCGGCGGGCTGCCGGAGCTGGTCGGCGACGCTGCCACGCTCGTTCCCGCCGGTGATGTGGACGCGGTCGACACGGCGGTGCGCGCGCTGCTGGACGATCCGGCGGCCCGGACCGAGTTGGGCCGGCGCGGCGCCGCACGGGCGGCGACGTGGCCGACCGAGACGGACACCGTCGCCGCGCTGGCCGCCCTCTACGCCGAGCTGGCCGTGGAACCCACCGGTCCGGCGGCCGCCCCAGGCTCCGACGCCCCGAGAACGGGACACCGGTGATGCTGCGCCGAATCGCTCCCGCACTGTTGACCGTGCTCGTGGTGGCGCTGGGCGTCACCGCGCTCGCCGCCCGCCCACCGCAGGGTATCCCGCAGCGCACCGCCGACTTCGTGGTGCTCGCCGGGGTCGCCGGGCTGCGGTGGGAGGACGTGGATCCGCAGAGCACCCCGACGTTGTGGCGGATGGCCCAGGAGGGGTCGATCGGCTCGCTGTCGGTGCGCTCCGCGCACCGACCCACCTGCCCGGTGGACGGCTGGCTGACCCTGGGGGCGGGCAGCTTCGCCGCGTGGAACGGCAGCCGGGTGGACGGTGGCTGCCCACCGGCCGGGGTGGCCGTGGAGCAACCGGACGGCATCGGCGCGAACCTGCCCGACCAGGAGAGCGTGGTCCAGTACAACCAGCAGCGCCTGGCCTGGGGTGCCGTGCCCGGATCGCTGTCGGAGTCGGTGCGGTGCTCGGTCGCCGTGGGCCCGGGTGCGGCGGTGGCCGCCGCCCGACCGTTCGGCCGCGTCGACCGGTACGCCTCGGCGTTGCCCGCTGATCCTCGGGTGCTGCTCGGCTCGTGCGTGCTGAGCATCGTCGACCTCGGCACGGTCGCGGGGACCGACCCGGCGACCCGCGCCGGGGAGGCCCGCGCGGCGGACGCCCAGCTGGCCCGGGTGCTGGCCGCCCGGCCACCTCGGTCGTTGGTGCTGGTCGCGGGGATCTCCGACACCGACCAGACGTCGCGGCTGCACGTGGCGGTCGCCGACGGGCCAGGCTGGGAGCGGGGGTGGCTCACCTCGGCCAGCACCGGCCGGGACGGATACCTGCAACTCGTCGACCTCGCGCCGACCGCCCTCGCCGCGCTGGGCCGGCCGATGCCGGAGCGACTCTTCCTCGGCCGTCCGGCGACCAGCAGCGGCGACCGTCCGGCCGACCTGGTCGACGCGATCAACGCCCCGGCGGACGCCGATCGGGAGGCGGCCGCCCAGCGGGACGTCTCCGGCCGGTTCTTCACACTGCTCGCCGGTGTGCAGGTGCTGCTGGCGCTCGCCATGCTGCCGCTGCTGCGCCGGGCCCGTCCGCACGCCGGGCCCAGTGGCCCGACCCCCGTCTCCGGGCGGATCGTGGCAGTGGTGGAGCTGCTGCTGGTCGCCGCGGCGTTGACGGTGCCGGCGGCGCTGCTGGCCGACGCGGTGCCCTGGTGGCGCGGCGAGCACCCCGGGTGGATCTTCGCCGGGGTGACCGCGCTGCTGGTGGCCGCCGGCACCACGGCGGTGCGGTTCGCCCCCGGGTACGCGGGCAGCCTCGGCCCGGTCGGCGCGGTGGCCGGTCTCACCACCTTTGTCGTCGGGCTGGACGTGCTCACCGGGGCCAGCCTCCAGCTCAACGGCGTGGTCGGCTACTCCGCGTTGCAGGGCGGCCGGTACGCCGGGTTGAGCACGGTGGGGCTGGGAGTGTTCCTCGCCGGCGCGTTGCTCAGCGGGGGCTGGCTCGCGCAACGGGTGCACCGTGGCTGGCGGCCGGCGGTGATGGTGGCCGTGGGTGGCCTCGCCGTGGTGGTGGTCGGCAGCCCGTACCTGGGTGCCGACCCGGTCGGCGCGATCGCGCTCACCGCCGGGGTGAGCGTCGCCGCCGTGATCAGCGCCGGCGGCTGGTTGACGATCACCCGGTTGGCCTGGGCCACCATGGCCGCCCTGGCGGTCGGCATCGGTTTCGCCGTGGTGGACCTGCGCCGTCCGGCGGCGGAGCGGGGCAGCCTGGGTCGGTTCCTCTCCGCGCTCGGTGACGGCACCGGCGGGTTCACGGTGCACCGATCCAGCACGGAGAATTTCGAGACGTTGGTCAACAGCCCGCTGACCGTGCTGGCGCTGGCCGGTGGGTTGCTGGTGTGGTTCGCCCTGTTGCAGCCGTGGGGTGGGCTGATGCGGCTGTTCGGCATCTACCCGGCGGTCCGGGCCGCGTTGGCCGGCACCGTGGTCGCCGCGGTGATCGGTGGTGTGCTCGACGGCGCGGCGCTGGACGTGATGGGCGCTGCCGCCGCGTTGGTGGTGCCGATGGCCGCCCTGGCGTCGTTGCGGGTGCTCGGGCACGCCGCCGACCGGACCCGCCCGGTCCCGGGCCGCTTCCGCGTGGACGGCGCCGACGACGACTCGGGGTCCGGCGGGGTCGGCCCGGCCGGTGGGGGTGGCGGCCCGACCGTCGGTGGTGGGCCTCTGGGTGCGGTCCATCCCCGTCCCATCAGTGGCCCGCCCGCGAGCGCACCCGCCCCGGATGCGCCGCCCTCGGATCCCTCCGCTGGCGCCGACGACCCGGCGGAGCCGACCGCGAGCGGGTCGACGCCGGATGCCGCTCCGCCGGTGGTCGTACCGCCCCGGCAGGTCACCCGGTCGTCGACCGAGGTTGCCGCTTCCTGAGCGCCGGGCCTCGTCCGGATGACCCGGTGGTGTCGCAGGCGGGGTGCGGCCTGCGGGTACCCGCCCGGGAGGTGTTACCGTCAAATCCCGTGGATCGCGTGATCACTTAGCTGATCAAGCACGGCGGTCTGCATGACCGCGACAGACGACACGGGAGCAGGCCTTGGCCCCATCAGCACGGACGACCAGGCACATTTTCGTCACCGGGGGCGTTGCCTCCTCGCTGGGTAAGGGCCTTACCGCCTCCAGCCTCGGCAACCTGCTGACCGCGCGCGGGTTGCGCGTCGTGATGCAGAAGCTCGACCCCTACCTGAACGTCGACCCGGGGACGATGAACCCGTTCCAGCACGGTGAGGTCTTCGTCACCGAGGACGGTGCCGAGACCGACCTCGACGTCGGGCACTACGAGCGTTTCCTGGACCGGGCGTTGTCCGGGAAGGCGAACGTCACCACCGGCCAGATCTACTCCGACGTGATCGCCAAGGAGCGGCGCGGCGAGTATCTGGGCGACACCGTTCAGGTCATCCCGCACATCACCAACGAGATCAAGTCGCGGATCCTGGCGATGGCCGACCCGGACGAGGACGGCCAGCTCCCCGACGTGGTGATCACCGAGGTCGGCGGCACGGTCGGCGACATCGAGTCGTTGCCGTTCCTGGAGGCGATCCGCCAGGTCCGCCACGACCTCGGTCGGGACAACTGCTTCTACCTGCACGTCTCGCTGGTGCCGTACCTGGCGCCGTCGGGTGAGCTGAAGACCAAGCCGACCCAGCACTCGGTGGCGCAGCTGCGCAACATCGGTATCCAGCCGGACGCGATCGTGCTCCGCTGCGACCGGGAGATCCCGGTGAAGCTCAAGGAGAAGCTGTCGCTCTACTGCGACGTGGACACCGAGGCGGTCGTCGCCGCCCCGGACGCCCCGAGCATCTACGACATCCCGAAGGTGCTGCACCGTGAGGGGCTCGACGCGTACGTGGTGCGTCGGCTCGGCCTCTCCTTCCGGGACGTGGACTGGACCAGCTGGGACGACCTGCTGGAGCGCGTGCACCGCCCCCGGCACACGGTCACCGTCGCGGTGGTCGGCAAGTACGTCGACCTGCCCGACGCGTACCTGTCGGTGAGTGAGGCGATCCGGGCGGCAGGTTTCGGCCACCGGGCCCGGGTGCAACTGCGCTGGGTGCCCAGCGACGAGTGCGTCACCCCGGCCGGCGCCGCCGCTGCCCTGGCCGGCGTGGACGGCATCCTCATCCCCGGCGGCTTCGGCGTGCGCGGCATCGAGGGCAAGATCGGCACCGCCCGGTACGCCCGGGAGAACGGCATCCCGCTGCTCGGCCTCTGCCTCGGTCTGCAGTGCATGACCATCGAGGTGGCCCGGCACCTGGCCGGCCTGGACGGCGCCAACTCGTTGGAGTTCGACGAGCAGGCCGCGCACCCGGTCATCGCCACGATGGCCGACCAGGAGGACATCGTCGCCGGCAAGGGCGACCTGGGCGGCACCATGCGGCTCGGGGCGTACCCGGCGACGCTGACCGAGGGCTCGATCGTCGCCGAGGCGTACGGCAGCACCGACATCAGCGAGCGGCACCGGCACCGTTACGAGGTGAACAACGCCTACCGGGACGCGCTGACCAAGGCGGGCCTGCACGTCTCCGGCACCTCGCCGGACGGCCGGCTTGTCGAGTTCATCGAGCTGGACCGGAGCCTGCACCCGTTCTTCGTGGCCACCCAGGCGCACCCAGAGCTGAAGAGCCGCCCCACCCGCCCGCACCCGCTGTTCGCCTCGTTCGTCAAGGCCGCGGTGGCGTACTCGCAGGCCGACCAGCTGCCCGTCGACCTGGACGCGGCGACGGAGGCCCCGACGACGCGCAAGGCCGCCCGCAACGGCGCCGCGACGAAGGCGGCGTCCGCGTCGTGACCGAGATCGAGCACCGCTACGAGGTGCGTTCCCGCGAGGAGCGTTACCGGGGTCGGATCTTCGACGTGGTCACCGAGGAGGTGACCATGCCGGGCGGCGGGACCGGGCTGCGCGACCTCGTCCGGCACGTCGGCGCGGTCGCCGTGGTGGCGCTCGACGACGCCGGCCAGGTGGTGCTGATCCGGCAGTACCGGCACCCGGTCGGGCGGCACCTGTGGGAGTTGCCCGCCGGGCTGATGGACGTCTCCGGTGAGGAGTTGCCGGCCGCCGCGTTGCGGGAGCTGGCCGAGGAGGTCGACCTCACGGCCGGTCAGGTCGACGTGCTGGTCGATCTGCACAGCTCGCCCGGGTTCACCAACGAGTTGGTGCGGGTCTTCCTGGCCCGGGACCTCGCCGAGGTGCCGGTCGCCGAGCGCCACGAGCGCCACGACGAGGAGGCCGACCTCCAGGTCGTCCGGATCGACCTGGACGAGGCGGTCGCCATGGTCCTGGCCGGTGAGATCACCAACGCGTCCGCGGTGGCCGGGCTGCTCGCCACGGCCCGCGCCCGCGACACCGGTTGGTCGGCGTTGCGCCGGGCGGACGCGCCGCTGCCACGCTGAGCGTCGTCGTCTGTCCAGCCGGCGAGGGGGTACGCGCGAAGGGGCCCCGCGGTCAGCCGCGGGGCCCCTTGCCGTCGGTCGGGTCTATCAGTCGCGCAGCGGCCGGCCCTGCGCGTCCGTGCCGCCGTTGACCAGGATGAGGATGCCGTCGATGAGGCCCCAGAGCGCGCCGACACCGCAGGTCACGAGGCTCACCACGAGCTGGAGAACGGCGATCTTGGTGTGTCCGGTGTAGAACCGACCGGCGCCGAAGGTGCCGAGCAGGATGCCGAGGATGCCCGCGACGACCTTGCTCTTGTCGGAGTGATCCGGGGCGTACCCGGGCTGGTAAGGGGGTGTGGTCATGGGCGGACATGATAGTGATCCACTTACTCGATGTCCGCATCAGCTTCCGACAGATGGGACGATGATGGCCGAACAGTGTCCTGACGGCTATGAGGCGCTGCGCCGCCCATTCCGGGCCTGGGGCCCTGACACTCCGTCAGGACACCCGGGTACCGGATGCCACTGTGCTGGCTCACGGCGCGGTCGCACGCGCCTAGACTGCCGCCGGCGGGACCGGTGGACCGCGGTGGCAAAGGGGCCATTGCGGCACCGAGCAGTCGGGGGAGAGCAGCCCCGAAGAGAGGTGTCTGCATCGTGAAGGTCGGAATCCCACGCGAGGTCAAGAACCACGAGTACCGCGTGGCGATCACGCCAGCGGGCGTCAACGAGTTCACCCGCAGTGGCCACGAGGTCTTCATCGAGTCCGGCGCCGGGCTCGGCTCCAGCATCACCGACGAGGAGTTCGCCGCCGCCGGCGCGAAGATCCTGGCCACCGCCGACGAGGTGTGGGCGACCGCCGAGCTGGTGCTCAAGGTCAAGGAGCCGATCGCCGAGGAGCACCACCGGATGCGCGAAGGGCAGGTGCTCTTCACGTACCTGCACCTGGCCGCCTCCAAGGAGTGCACTGACGCGCTGATCGACCGCAAGGTCACCGGCATCGCGTACGAGACCGTGGAGCTTCCCGACCGGTCGTTGCCGCTGCTCGCCCCGATGTCCGAGGTGGCTGGCCGGCTCGCCCCGCAGGTCGGCGCCTTCTACATGATGCGTACCGGCGGTGGGCGCGGCGTGCTGCCGGGCGGTGTCTCCGGGGTGTACGCGGCCAAGACCGTGGTCATCGGCGCCGGGGTCTCCGGCCTGAACGCCGCCGCGATCGCGCTGGGCCTGCAGTCCGAGGTGCTGCTGCTGGACAAGAACGTCGCCCGGCTGCGGTCGGCCGACGCCATCTACCGCGGCCACCTGCAGACCGTCGCCTCCAACGCGTACGAGGTCGAACGGGCCGTGCTCGACGCCGACCTGGTCATCGGCGCGGTGCTGGTGCCCGGCGCCAAGGCACCGAAGCTGATCTCCAACGAGCTGGTCTCCCGGATGAAGCCGGGCAGCGTGCTCGTCGACATCGCCATCGACCAGGGCGGCTGCTTCGAGGACTCGCGCCCCACCACGCACGCCGACCCGGTGTACAAGGTGCACGAGTCGATCTTCTACTGCGTCGCGAACATGCCCGGCGCGGTGCCGAACACCAGCACGTACGCCCTGACCAACGTCACCCTGCCGTACGCCCTGGAGTTGGCCAACCACGGCTGGCGTGAGGCACTGCGTCGGGACCCGGCGCTGGGGCTGGGCCTGAACACCCACGACGGCCACGTCACCTACGGTCCGGTCGCCGAGGCGCACGGCATGGACGTGCTCCCGCTGGCCGACGCGCTGGCCTGAGCGGTGGCGGGCTGACCGGCAACACGGACTCCGCCGGCGTGGGCGAACAGCCCACGCCGGCCCTGCGCCGTGCCGTCCGAGGCTACCTCGACCACCTCACCGTCGAACGTGGTCTGTCCGCGAACACGCTCGCCTCGTACCGTCGGGATCTGGACCGCTATCTCGCGACCCTGGCCGATGCCGGCGTCGCCGACCTCGCGTCGGTCGGCGCCGGCCTCGTCGAGTCGCACCTGGCGCGGTTGCGCGCGGGCGACGACGCACACCCGCCGCTGGCGGTCTCCTCCGCCGCCCGCGCGGCCAGCGCGGTACGCGGCCTGCACCGTTTCGCCCTGCGCGAAGGCCTGGCCGGCGGCGACCCCAGCCGCGACGTCCGCCCGCCCACCCCGCCGCGCCGGCTGCCCCGGGCGCTACCGGTCGACGACGTGGTCCGGCTGCTGGAAACCGCCGGGCCGATCACCGCCACCGGCGACGACGCGCCCCTCGCGCTGCGCGACCGGGCGCTGCTGGAGTTTCTGTACGGCACCGGCGCGCGGATCTCCGAAGCTGTCGGCGCCGCCGTGGACGACGTCGACACCGACGAGGGCACCGTGCTGCTGCGTGGCAAGGGCGGCCGGGTGCGGCTGGTGCCGATCGGTGGGTACGCCGTCGACGCGGTCCGCGCCTACCTGGTCCGGGCCCGTCCTGGGCTGGCCGCCGCCGGGCGAGGCACCCCGGCGGTCTTCCTCAACGCCCGCGGCGGCGCGCTGTCCCGCCAGGGCGCCTGGGGCATCCTGCGCCGTGGCGCGGGCCGGGCCGGGCTCCCCGTCGACGGGCCGGCCGCCGTTTCCCCGCACACCCTGCGCCACTCGTACGCCACCCATCTGCTCGACGGCGGCGCCGATGTGCGGGTGGTGCAGGAGCTGCTCGGCCACGCATCGGTGACCACCACGCAGGTCTATACCCTGGTCACCGTCGAGCGGCTGCGCGAGGTGTATGCCACGTCCCACCCGCGTGCCCGGGGCTGAGCCCGTTCACGGTCGGTGCCGACACGCCGGGCAGGTGCCGAACCCCTGCTGGTCGGTGGCGTACAGTCGGCATCGGCGCGGACCTCCTGGGGCGACACGACCGGGGTGCGCAGCGGCGCCGCGAAGGACGTCGGACGGCTCCGACGCCGGGTGGGTCGTCGGGAGGGGGCAACGAGCACATGGCTGGCAACGGTGACCGTGCCGAGACCTGGACGTCGGAGCTCCGCGAGCAGCAGGCCACGCTCGGCGCGGACCTCGGTCCAGCGGACCCGGCGGCGTACACGATGCGCAAGCCCATTCCTGAGCCGATGCCCACTGATCGGCACGGCCCTGCGCGCATCATCGCGATGGCCAACCAGAAGGGTGGCGTCGGCAAGACCACCACCACCATCAACCTGGGCGCGGCCCTTGCCGAGTACGGCCGCAAGGTGCTGCTGGTCGACTTCGACCCGCAGGGCGCGCTCTCGGTGGGGCTGGGAGTCAACCCGCACAACCTCGATCTGTCCATCTACAACCTGCTCATGCAGGACGACATCCTCGCCGAGGACGTGGTCATCAAGACCGACGTCGCGGGGCTGCACCTGCTGCCGGCCAACATCGATCTCTCCGCCGCCGAGATCCAGCTCGTCAACGAGGTGGCCCGGGAGATGGCCCTGGCCCGGGTGCTGCGTACGGTCCGCAAGGAATACGACTACATCCTGATCGACTGCCAGCCGTCGCTCGGCCTGCTGGCGATCAACGCGCTGACCGTCGCGCACGGTGTGCTCATCCCACTCGAGTGCGAGTTCTTCAGCCTGCGCGGCGTCGCGCTGCTGCTGGACACCATCGACAAGGTGCGCGAGCGGCTCAACTTCGACCTGGAGCTTGAGGGCATCCTCGCCACCATGTACGACAGCCGCACCACGCACTGTCGGCAGGTCCTCCAGCGGGTCGTCGAGGCGTTCGGTGACAAGGTCTACCAGACGGTCATCACCAAGACGGTGAAGTTCCCCGAGTCCACGGTGGCCGGTGCGCCGATCACGACGATGGACCCGGCGTCCTCCGGGGCACGCAACTACCGTCAGCTGGCCCGCGAGGTGATCGCCGCCCAGTCGGAGCGGTAGCCGGACCGCCCGGTGCCCGCCTCGTGGACTACGGTCGTCCGGTGACCGCGCCACCCCTCGACCCGCCGCAGGCCGCTGCTCCGGCCGTGGTCGACGGCGTGCCGCCCGCCGATTCCGCTGCCACCGGCTTCACCGTCCGGCTGGCCAACTTCACCGGCCCGTTCGATCTGCTGCTGCAACTCATCGGCAAGCACAAGCTCGACGTCACCGAGGTGGCCCTGCACACGGTCACCGACGAGTTCATCGCCTACATCCGGGCCATGGGCGACAACTGGGACCTGGACGAGGCCAGCGAGTTCCTGCTCATCGCCGCGACCCTGCTCGACCTGAAGGCGGCCCGGCTGCTGCCCTCCGCCGAGGTGGAGGACGAGGCGGACCTCGCCCTGCTGGAAGCACGGGACCTGCTCTTCGCCCGGCTGCTCCAGTACAAGGCGTACAAGGAAGCGGCGGCGCACATCGCCGAGCTGGAGGCCGTCGGCGGCCGGCGGTATCCGCGGGCGGTCAGCCTCGAACCCCGGTACGCCGAAGCGCTGCCCGACCTGGTGCTCGGCATCGGCCCCCAACGGCTGCTGAAGCTGGCCGTGAAGGCGATGACCCCGAAGCCGGTGCCGGAGGTCTCCATCGCCCACGTGCACATGGTCCGGGTCAGTGTCCGAGAACACGCGGCGATCATCAGCGCCCGGCTGCGCCGGGCCGGCACGGCCACGTTCTCCCTGCTCTGCGCCGACTGCGAGGCGACCCTGGAGGTGGTGGCGCGTTTCCTCGCGCTGCTGGAGCTGTATCGGGAGGGCCTGGTGTCGTTCGTGCAGGAGCAGGCCCTGGAGGAGTTGACCGTGCGCTGGACGGGCCCGGTCGACGGCGACACCGAGCTGCACGTCGACGAGTACGCCGGCACCCCGGCCGACGAGGAGCCCGCCGGCGAGGCCGAGCCGGTGGTGGTTGAGCCTTTGGTGGTTGAGCCGGTGGTGGTCGAGGCTTTGGTGGCTGAGGACGCGGGCGGCGTGTCGGTGGGGGAGGCCGGGGGATCGGGCGGGATGGGAACGACGGAGGGTGCTGGGGATGAGTGACGAGGAACGCCGGGACTCCGGGGATTCCCTGGCCGATCAGGCCGCCGCCTGGATCCCCCCGTGGGAACGCCCCCGCCCTCCCGCTTCCACCGCCGCTTCCACCGCCTCTTCCACCGCCGCTGAAGCCAACGACGACAGTGGCGTCGACGTGCCGCTGGACGCGTCCGGCACCGCCGCGCCCGCTACCGGCGCGCCCGTCGTTGGGGCAGATCGTGGGGGGAAACCGTCCCTCCCGGGGCCGGAATCGTTGGACGAGCCGGGTGAGCCGACTGAAGCGGTCGAGGCGGACGAGCTTGTTGAGCCCGGCGGTGCGGGTGGGGACCCGGCCGGCAGCGCTGCGGACGCGGCGGACGCGGGCGCTCAAGCCGTACCCCGTCGGCAGCCGGCGGCCCGGCGGCGGGCGCCCGTTGTGCCGGAGCCCGCGCCCGAGCTCTCCGACGCCGAGTTGCGCGGCGCCCTGGAGGCGATCCTGCTGGTGGTCGACGAGCCGGTCAGCGAGTTGGTTCTGGCTCAGGTGCTGGAGCAGCCAGCCGAACGGGTCGGGCCGATGCTCGACGAGATCGCCGCCGGCTACACCTCGGCCGGGCACGGGTTCGAGTTGCGCCGGGCGGCCGGCGGGTGGCGGCTGTACACCCGGCCGGAATACGCTACGTACGTTGAGCGGTTCGTGTTGGACGGGCAGTCCGTACGGCTGACCCAGGCGGCGTTGGAGACGCTCGCCGTGGTCGCCTACAAGCAGCCGGTGACCCGTTCGCGAATCTCAGCCATCCGGGGTGTGAACTGCGACGGGGTCATCCGTACGCTGGTCACCCGCGGCCTCGTCGAGGAGTGCGGCACCGAAACGGACAGCGGGGCGTTCCTGTACAAGACCACCACGCTGTTCCTGGAGAAGCTCGGGCTGAACACCGTTGACGAGCTGCCGCCCCTCGCACCCTTCCTGCCCGACGACGTAGAAGAGCTTGCTGATGCGACCCGATAACCGTTCCCCCAAACCCGACGCCCCTGTCTTCGAGGGGGCTGAGCGCCTGCAGAAGGTGCTCGCCGCCGCCGGCGTGGGTTCCCGGCGTGCCTGCGAGGACCTGATCTTCCGCCGCCGGGTCACCGTGGACGGGCGGGTCGCCAAGCTCGGCGACAAGGTCGACCCGGCCACCGCCGTGATCCACGTGGACGGCGAGCGCCTCCAGGTCGACGTCCGCCTGGTCTACGTGGCGATGAACAAGCCGCGCGGGGTGGTCACCACCATGGCGGACGAAAAGGGACGCAACGAGCTGTCCGACTTCATCGGCGCCCGGCTGGAGCAGCGGGTCTACCACGTCGGGCGGCTCGACGCGGACAGCGAGGGCCTGCTGCTGCTCACCAACGACGGCACCCTCGCGCACAAGCTCATGCACCCCTCGTACCAGGTGCTGAAGACCTACCTCGCCGAGGTGGTCGGGCCGATCCCGCGCAACCTGAGCAAGCGGCTGTTGGCAGGGGTCGAGCTGGAGGACGGGCCGGTCAAGGTCGACTCGTTCAAGGTGGTGGACACTCTGGGCAAATCCGCCCAGGTGGAGCTGAGCCTGCACGAGGGCCGCAAGCACATCGTCCGGCGGCTGATGGAGGAGGTCGGCCACCCGGTCACCCGGCTGGTGCGTACCTCGATCGGCCCGATCCGGCTGGGTGACCTGCGCACCGGGCGGATCCGGCGGTTGACCAACGCCGAGGTCGCCGCCCTGTTCAACGCCGTGGGTGACTGACCCCCGGGTTCGGGGTACGGCAGCCGGTAGGCTCCGTAACGGCCGAGACGCGGCCGCTGGAGGTGGCGTGGGTCGCCTCCGGCGGAGTCGCGCGCGGGTCCGCCAGAGGACCCGGGCATGATTGATGACGATGGACAACCGCTTGCGGCGCCAGATCACCGGGCGATCCGTGAGGTACGGGCTGAGGAGGACACGGTGGAGGAAAACGTACGGGCCGGGCGATGTGTGGTCGCTGTGGACGGGCCGTCCGGTTCGGGTAAGTCCACCGTGTCGCGGCGACTCGCCGTCGGCATCGGTGCCCGCTACCTGGACACCGGGGCGATGTACCGGGCGATCACGTGGGCCGTGCTGCGCTCCGGCGTGGATCTCACCGACGCCGCGGCGGTGGCCAAGGTCGCCGGCGAGGTCAACCTGCGCATCGGCACCCACCCGCAGGGGTACGCCGTGACGATCGACGAGGTCGGCGTGGACGCCGACATCCGGGGCCCGGAGGTGACCGGAGCGGTCTCCGCCGTCGCCGCGCTTCCCGCGGTCCGCGAACTGCTGGTCGCCCGCCAACGCGAGATGATCGCCAACGCTGGTCGGATGGTGGTCGAGGGTCGTGACATCGGCTCGGTCGTGGCACCGGACGCCGACCTGAAGGTCTTCCTGACCGCCTCCGAGGCGGCCCGTGCCGCCCGGCGCAGCGCCGAGGACGCCGCCGATATGGCGGCCACCGCCGCTGACCTGGCGCGGCGGGACCGTCTCGACTCGACCCGCAAGGTCAACCCGCTGGCGCAGGCGCCCGACGCGGTGGTGCTGGACACCACTGAGCTGGGCATCGACGAGGTCGTGGCGCGGCTGCGCGACCTGCTCACCGAGCGGGGTGTCGCATGAGTAGCGAAGGTGCGGGGTGGATCGAGCTGCGTGAGCCCGACATCGCCATCGAGGAGCCGACCGGCCCGCAGCCGGTGGTGGCCGTGGTCGGCCGCCCCAACGTGGGCAAGTCCACACTGGTCAACCGGATCATCGGCCGCCGGCAGGCGGTCGTCGAGGACGTACCCGGTGTGACCCGCGACCGGGTGCCATACGACGCGCAGTGGAACGGCCGGTCGTTCACCGTGGTGGACACCGGCGGCTGGGAGCCGGACGCCAAGGACCGGGCCGCGGCCATCGCCGCGCAGGCCGAGACGGCGGTCGTCACCGCCGACGTGGTTCTCTTCGTGGTCGACGCGATGGTCGGCTCCACCGACGTGGACGAAGCCGCGGTGAAGATGCTGCGGCGCAGCGCCAAGCCGGTGATCCTGGTGGCCAACAAGGCCGACAACACCGCCATCGAGATGGAAGCGACCTCGCTCTGGTCGCTCGGCCTCGGGGAACCGTTCCCGGTCTCCGCGCTGCACGGGCGGGGCTCCGGCGACCTGCTGGACGCCATCCTCGCCGGGCTGCCGGAAGCGCCGGCGATCGTAGAGAACCGGCCGCGCGGACCGCGCCGGGTGGCGCTGGTCGGGCGGCCCAACGTGGGCAAGTCCAGCCTGCTCAACCGGTTCTCCGGTGAGGAGCGGGCGGTCGTCGACTCGGTGGCCGGCACCACTGTGGACCCCGTGGACAGCCTGGTCGAGATCGGCGGTCAGACCTGGCAGTTGGTGGACACGGCCGGGTTGCGCAAGCGCGTCGGTAAGGCCAGCGGCACCGAGTACTACGCCAGCCTGCGTACCGCCGGCGCCATCGAGGCCGCCGAGGTGGCCGTGGTGCTGCTGGACTCCAGCGAGCCGATCAGCGAGCAGGACCAGCGGATCCTGTCGATGGTGACCGAGTCGGGCCGGGCGCTGGTCATCGCGTTCAACAAGTGGGACCTGGTCGACGCCGACCGTCGGTACTACCTGGACAAGGAGATCGACCGGGAGTTGCGCCGCATCCCCTGGGCGATCCGCCTGAACCTGTCGGCGATGACCGGCCGTGCGGTGGACAAGCTGGCTCCGGCCCTGAACAAGGCCCTGGCCAGCTGGGAAACCCGGGTGCCGACCGCGCACCTCAACCAGTGGCTGACCGCACTGGTGCAGGCCACCCCCCACCCCGTACGTGGTGGACGCGCGCCGCGGATCCTGTTCGCGACGCAGGCCGGGGTGGCACCGCCCCGCTTCGTGCTCTTCACCACCGGCCCGCTCGACGCCGGCTACCAGCGCTTCGTCGAGCGCAAGCTCCGCGAAGAATTCGGGTACGAGGGCAGCCCCATCGAGATCTCGGTCCGGCCGCGTAAGAAGCTCGGCCCCGGTGGCCGAGGCAAGGCGCACGGCTAACTCGTACGTCGGAAAATGCCGGATGGGCCGTCGCGCCCATCCGGCATTCCCCTACCCCACCCTCCTAGGACGCTGTAGGGGTTGTGCGGTAGTTCGGGGGACTCACGATCCGGGTGGGGCCTGTGCGGAGGACCCGGGGCTGCTGCGCTAAGCTGTACCGGTTGTCGCGGGGGAAACCACGCGAGGACGGGACGTGGCGCAGCTTGGTAGCGCACTTGACTGGGGGTCAAGGGGTCGTCGGTTCGAATCCGGCCGTCCCGACGCAGGTAAGGGGCCATCTCGAAAGATCGAGACGGCCCCTTTGTCGTACCTGGGTGATTAACTGAGTGACTACGCCTCAGCGTCGAAGATCCGGTCCATGGCGACTGCGCCGCCCAGGAGCACCGGCCGCAGCTGGTGCCGGTAGACGCTCTCGGTGACCGTCGTACCGGAGTGGCCGCAGAGGTCCGCGATCTGTTCGAGGCTCATGCCGCTTTGCGACAGTAGGGACACCAAGCTGTGCCGCAGTTCGCGGGGAGTCCAGTCGCGCGGGTCGAGGCCCGCTTTGGCGACGACGGGGCGAAAGGCCCGAAGCACGTTGTGCCGATCGAGGGCCGTGCCGGCGGTAGAGGCGAAGACGAGACGGTCAGCGGCAGGCTGACCTTGGCGCTCGTGGTGGGTGGTGAGCGCGGTGACACACCGGGCCGGCAGAGCCAGGGTGCGACGCGATTTCTTGGTTTTGGTGTCTCCATCGGCGCGGACCGAGCGCCATACCTGGATGGCCGGCGGTACCGGCGGTTCGTTGTCCGGCTTGCCGGCGAGGTTGACGTGTGACCAGGTGAGGGCTCGCAGTTCCTCGGTGCGAGCGCCGGTCAGTAGTGAAACGACGGTGTAGGCGTGCAACGAGCTTGCCGAGTAGGTCACCAGGCGGTGCGTACCGTTCGGACGGCGACCTCAGCACGCGCCCTTTAGAGCTGCGGCAGCTACGCGAGCGCCTAGCGCCATGGCGGCGGGATGAGGAAGTATCTGGACTGAGTCTTGCCATCAAACAGTTGACGACAGCGTGAAGGAGCCAACCTCTGGTTATGCAGTTGGTTACGGCTGCCACAGCGGCCGACGAGAAGGAGCGAAACGCCAAGGTCGCGCTGCTGCCAGTAGGCAACTTTGAACAGCACGGTGACTTCCTGCCGTTGGTCACGGACACCGTCGTCGCTACGGCGATAGCTCGCGAAATCGCGACCGTCCACGCGGTCATGCTTCTCCCTCCCGTCACCATCTCCTGCTCCCACGAGCACTCGACGTGGCGTGGAACCGTCAGCATCAGCTCCCAGACCCTGTCCGCGATCGTGACCGATGTTGCTGAGTCGCTGGCCAGATCCGGCGTCGAGCACCTCGTCCTCGTCAACGGACACGGTGGCAACTACGTACTGTCGAACGTTGTTCAGGAGTACACAGCAGCCAACGGGCCCACGATGAGCCTGTACCCGCAAGGGCATGACTGGACCAAGGCACGCACCGATGCCGGCATGGAGACCAACAGCCACGACGACATGCACGCAGGCGAGCTGGAGACGTCGCTACTGCTACACGTCGCTCCTGAACTGATTCGAGCGGGCAACGAGACCGCGGACTGGACAGCCGGCCACCGGCCGCACCTCCTGACTCTCGGCATGTCCGCCTACACCGCCAGCGGCGTCATCGGTCGACCGTCACTCGGCACAGCAGACAAGGGCAAGGTCGCCCTAGCCAGCCTCACGCGGTCGTTCAACGAGCATCGGCAAGCTCTCGGCATCTGACCGAGTCGGCCGGGCTGCCGGCAATGCCTGGTCTCGCATGATGGTTGACATTGCGACCTCGCCTGACCCTTTACATGATCACGACCAGGCTGACCGACCCAAGGGGCCTGCGCGGACTGGCCATGACGTGGCGCTGCGAGACCCGCTCATGCCGATGAAAGTTCGCCGAATGGCTCCACCTCCACAGCTCGACAGCTCGACAGCTTTATGTTGACGCCTTTTGATAAACTAACGAAATGGTTGCCCACCTCGGACTACCCACCCAACCCGAGTTTCCGCGAGGGAGCGCCAGTGGTCGCTGAAGGCTGGAATGTCATCTTAGGTGCGACGACGGTTATCGGGTTTGGACTTGCAATCTGGCAGGCAGTTCGTGCAGAACAGCTAAACAGAAGAGAACGAGACCTGGATTGGCCGCGCTTCCGCAGTACCACATCAGACCTTGCGCGTTCGATCGATCGATCGGATTTCATGCCAGAGGTGATCCTTGCATTGAGCGAGCGCGGCGCCATGGTCGCCCACCTCGTCGCGCGTGAGCTGCGCAGACAGGTTCCGATCGTGACAGTTGCCTACCTCGGCAGGCCCGACGGAAACGCTGACATTCCGGGCTACGAGGCTATACACGGAACGAAGGCGGTGCTGTTCCTACCGGAGCGGATCGGTGAACTCCAGGGCCGGCGCCTGCTGCTGCTTGACGACTTCGTCATGTCTGGAGATGGCCTCCATGCGACCATTGCTGCTCTGCTCGGTAAAGGATTTGATCGCCAAGACATTCGAAGCGGTGCGGTGGTAGCGACGAAACTCTCGATCGTGAGCAAGAAGGGTCCAGACTACTTCGGACGAGAAGCCAGGAATTTCGACTTTTATTTCCCATGGGGTCGGGCCGAGTAGCCTACCCTGCCGCGATCCGCGCGTCACACAATGTGACGGTAGGCAGCTCGTGCCGAACAACCGCAACTGCCGAAGAGCGGACACCCTGACGGGCCGTTCCCGGGGGTCGCCAAGCTGCGGTGGGTATGGGCACCGTTGTCGATGTTAGGTTCGCCGGCATGACTGTGCAGATCACCGCTGGGCGTTTCCATGCGGCTGACGGTGTCGAGGACTGGCGTTGTCTCTACCACCTAGTCTCGGCATACTTCCCGACCGGCTCGCTGTCAGCGGGCATCGCGCTCGTCGATGAGATGGGTCGGCTCGCCGTCGGCAACGAACGCGAGCATCTCAACGTGGACCTGCGCCACGCCGGCGTGACCGTGTCGCTGTCCCGACGCGACATATCACTGGCCCGAAGGATCTCGGCCGCTGCCCGGGCGCTGGGCATCCCTGCCGACCCCACGGCCGTGCAGCTCATCAACATCACCCTGGACGCCCTGAGCACCGACGTGCTGTCTTTCTGGCAGGCACTGCTCGGCTATCAACTGATCGGTGACGACTATCTGGCCGACCCGGCGCGACGCGGCCCCGGGTTCGGGTTGCAATCCATGGAGGCGGCGCGACCACATCGCAATCGTGTGCACCTGGACATCGCCGTCCCGCACGATCAGGCCGAGGACCGAATCGCAGCCGCCCTGGCCGCTGGGGGACGTGTCATTTCCGACGCGCACGCGCCGATGTGGTGGGTTCTGGCCGACGCCGAGGGCAACGAGGCATGCATCGCCACCTGGGTCGGCCGCGAGTAGCGGCCCTGCTCACACAACGCGCGGAAGACCGCACAAGCCCGTCCTACAGGAGCCCATGGGATTGCATGACATCCGGATCTGCCGCCGATCGCGCGCATTCGAGTCGGAGGCTTTGTCACCCTCGGCAACTATCGGCGGACCCGATCACGGGTGGCTGATAGTCACCCTGACAGGTCTGCTGTACATCGAGGTACGAGCGCACAGTCCCGCCGCGCCGGACCAGTAGCTGGTCCCGTTAGCTGAGACACCGATCCCACTTGCGATCCCGTGACCAGTGCATCCTCTGTGGTGACCCCTTCGGCGGCACCGAAGGCGTCAGCGCTGGCCCCCGGCAGAGGCGGTAGAGCCGCGTCCGCTCATGTCGATGAGAGGGCGTCGCGGTCGCTGTTGTACCGATGTGAGTTCGCCGAGAAGTGGCCGCGAGCGCCGGCCTGGCCGCACAGGTCTTGCATGGCGACCGTACTTCTCGGCGATGTGCGGGCCCGCTGGCGGACGCTGATTGTCGGCGGGCTACAGGTTGTTGATGCGGGCCAGTAGGTCTGCCTCGGTCAGGTTTTCCAGGACGGCGTCCTGCTTGCGGCCCAGGACCGCCAGTAGCTTCTCCTTCTCCAGCTTCTTGGCCGCCGCCGCCTTCGCCGCCTGGTCCTCCGTGAGGCGGACGGCGATGACGTGCTTGACGACCTCCAGCTTGATCTCCAAGGTTGCCTTGGCCGGATTGGCCTCGGTGGCCACGAACGACTCGGTATCGACGGCCTTGAGCTCGGCGTTGACCGCCTTGGCCACATCGTCGAGGCTGAAGCCGGACCTGGCGGTCAGCGGAAGCTCCCACAGTTGCTCCGTGGTCAGCAGTCCCTTGGCCGACGGATAGCGGAACTTCTCCCGTGTGGCCTTCTCGAAAATGGTCACGGTAGCCTCTCTAAAATATCTGGGTAGGGAATCAGAACTGGATGCTGATGAGGCGGCGCCGGCCGCCGGTCATGGTCACCTTGGCGACCACAGAGCTGCGGACCGTGGAGCTGAAGCCGAGGCCGGAAAGCTGATCCGGAGACGGCTCGCACTTGGTGCGGTCGCCGAGAACCTCGAACACCTTGCGGTGCGGTTGCAGGTCGCTGCGGAGGAACTCGTTGTAGATCCCCCGCGTCGGTTGGTCGTTCACGCACCCCTTCAAAATGAAGAAGTAGTGCCGGTTGCCGACCTCGTTGTCGTCGAAGTAGTTCGGCGAGTACATGATGGTGGACACCGGTACGAACTGTTCGGTGGTGACGCCCCACAACTCCTTGCCCGCGCTGCCCGGCTGCACGTCCCTACCCGGCTGGAAAGCGGTGATCACCCCGCCGGTAACCGTCATCCGGCCCACCTCGACGGTCTCCTTGTGGCCGACCGCGCGCTCGTGGCTGTAATGCTCGATCTTTCCGTCGCTCTCGGTCTCGATCACGAAGCCGACCTCGGTGCTGTCCCGCTTGCGGTACTGGTTCACCTCGATCCGGTACTCACCGTCGGGGACACGGTCGGTCCAGGTGACGTTCTCCACCGGCTCGCGGGAGAGCGTCCCGCTGGCGTTCATGTCGACGTCCAGCTTGTTGCGCTTCTCCTGGTACCAGATGTGGTCGCCGTTGGGTTCGTACACGTGCAGGTCCAGGTCGTCGTGGTTGAACCAGGACAGGCTTACCCGCAGCTTGCCGGTGACGTTGCCGCCGGCCCGCTTGACCTTCTCCCTGATCGAGTCGGTGACGTTGCCGCCGTACGACCAGCCGAAATCGTTGTCCCACTTGAACAACCGCGGAGCAGCCGGGTGCCGGCCGGTGGTGAGGCTGACGAGGTGCGGCTCGTAGGTGTTGGCGACCCACAGGTCGATGCTGGCGGCGCCGGGCAGGATGTCCTTCATGAAGGAGACCACGGGAATCTCCTCCGGCTTGGCGTCGCGAAGGAGCGCACCTGACGACCGGGTGGTGGCCGCCTGCATGAGCAGCCCTTCGATGCCGTCCTTCATCCGTGCCTGGGTGTCGTTGTCGACCCACAGCACGTTGGTGACCGACACGTCGGACAGCCGGGCGAACCGTCGCTGCAACGCCTCCTCGATGTCCAGCTCGTCAATGGTCCTCATGGCAGCCTTGACCATGCCCGGGGTGATCAACGCCGTGGGGCGCTGGTAATTCTGCGGCGCCACCTTTGCCTCGAACGACCGGACCGCCTGCTCCAGGTCGACGCCCGCGGAGAGATCCTGGACGAGGGTGCCGATCACCGTGTTGCGGAGCCGGGCCGCCGGGTTCATGGCGTTGGCGAAGACGAAGGCACGTCGGTCGTTCGCCTGGGTCCACCGGTTCTGCAGCGAGCGGAACTCGGTCACCGCCCGGCGATGCTCCGCGCCGCGGTAGAGGGCGTTGTCGTCGACGAGGCCGACGACGGTGTCCAGAGCGTGCCGGGTCAGCTCGGCCAGGCCACGCTGGAAGACCTGCACCGCCGCGTCAAAGTTGCCCTGTGCCGCGCCGACGTCCTCGATGCGATGCCGCTCTTCCACCCGGCCGTGCAGGTGGTGCCACACCTCGACCTGGCCGTCGCGCAGCGTTCGGGTGGTCTTCGTCCCGTACTGCGCCTGAGTGGACCGGAAGATGGTGGACAACGGCAGCGAGAGAACGAACTCGTCCAGAGCGGCGGCGACGACGGAGAAGACCGGGTCGGATGCCGACACCCCGGACCAGACGGTACGGACCCGCCCGTCGTGGATCTCGACGACGTTGCCGAAGTGCTTGATGAAACCACGGCAGGTCGAGCAGTCGTACTCGGGTCGCTCACGGAACCGCAGATTGGTGCCGGCGGGGAACGAATCGAGAAAGGTGAGCCAGAGTGAGTCCCGGTCGAGACCGTCGCCGACGGCGTACAACTCACCCCTGGACATCGTGGACAGACGCGAAGTCACATCCGTCACGAACTGCTGGAAATCGCCCACCGTGCATCCCCCTTGATCGCCAGAGATGCTACGCAGCGAACGCCAATCGGAGAAACGCGTTTGCGACTGTCCGCACGGTCACAGGCGGGCGCCGATGGCCGGCGGTCAGTCGACCGGAGCGCGTACGGCGGTGGGATGCCGGGCCGGCGGTCAGCAGTTTCCGCCAGTTGGCCGGTGGCGCCGTTGAGTACATCCCGGCTCACGCTGTGGTTGCCTTCCCGGGCCCCGGCAGGCCTGGGTGCTTCTCAGGCACGCCAGGCTCGCACCGAGGGACCGTGTGAACGCGCACTCGATCAGATGCTCGCTCATGCCGCAAGGCGCGCGCCAGGCAGCGGTCCCGCCAGGCTTCTGGAGTTGCCGTTGCATGGGGCATCCGGTCCTTCCGATCCCGGCCACGATCCGCCCCGGACCTACGATGGCCTCGATGACCATTCCCGAACGGCGACCCGACGACGTCCCGATCGACGAAGCCCAGGTCGACGAAGCCCTGCGGCTGCTCTCCGGCGTGCCGGTCGAACTCAATGTCGCCGTCAAACGGCTTAGCCGTGGCAGCGGTGTCTACGCTTGGTGGGCTGCTCCCTCGGTCTTTCCCGACCTCCCCGGGCTGCCGAATGAGAACGTCCCGTCAGTACGGCTGCTGTACCTCGGGCGGGCGACCAACCTGCGCGGGCGGATCCTGCGTAACCATTTGAGGCGTTCGGGCAGCTCGACTCTGCGCCGTACCTTGGCCGGACTTCTGGTGGCCGAGGGCTACCGGACGACCTGGACCGACCGTGTCGTCCTGGTTCCCGAGGACGAGGCGCGGCTGACCGCATGGATGCACACGCACCTGCGCTTGACCTGGGCGGAGGACGCGGAACCGGCGCCCATCGAGGAGGCGCTTGTCCGGCGTGTGCACCCGCCGCTCAACGTACAAGGCGTCGACCCCGAGCATCTCCAAGCGGCCGTGGTCGCCGCCAAGAACTCATACAACGCCAGCAGCCGCCCGGCCGAACCTCCGCGAACGCCGTAACTGGTTGCCCGACATGCGGACGGGTGCGGTTGCGCGCTCATGCTGCGATCCGCGCGCTCCGGATCTTGGCGGGCCGTCACAGCGCCCCTGACATTGGCCAATTGCTCCAGTGCGTGTTTCCCGGGAGGGTCGGCCGGTAGCGGGAAGGAATGTGACAGCCAGGTCAGCCCAACAGCGCAGCGCCGTCACCCAACGACGCGAGTTTCGGCCCAACTGCGGCAGGCCCGCCTTCTCTGTACCGCGGAGATCATATTTCGGATTGGGCCATGTCTGACGGTTGGTTTCCAGCCGCTGCAAGGTCACCGTGGGGTTCCGGGCGAATGCGCTCGCTCGGTCGGCTTGTGGGCGACAGAATGGCTGCGATCATGGTGACCTGCGGTGGGAACGGGGGCGTCGGTGGACGCGATGTCGCTGGGCACAGTGCTGCGGCGGTGGCTGCGAGCTATGTCTGCCAGCTCGAGCGAGTCGCCTGAACGTGACTATCTGCCTGAGCTGCCGGCTATCGAGTGGGTGCGGGCTGGGGCCGGCGGTGCCGATCAAAGCGTTAGCCCTGCAGAGTTCTCTGCCGTGTTGCTGACGGTGGCCCGCGACGGTGAGCCGGGCATGCGGGCGGCGGCTGTGGATGCGCTTGGTTCCGCTGAGGCGCGGTGGTGGTTGGCGGTGGATGAAGCGCTGCGGGAGCGGTGGTGGTCGGCGCCGTGCTGGTCGCGGAGCCTAGCGGCGGAGCTGGCTGACGGTGAGGTGGAGGTACTGCGCCTGGTCGTGGCCGGCTGCCACCGTGACGGGCGGATCCGTGAAGCGGCGGTTGTTCACCTGGCTGATCACTCGCACCCGGCTGCGCTGGCGGTGCTAGCGCTTCGGACCGTCGACTGGGTGGCCGAGGTGCGCCAGCGGGCAAGGGCGGCGGTGGATGGTTGGCTGTCGGCATCGCCTGGGTCGTTGACCCAGCTCACGGAGATGGCGTTCGCCCTGCGCGGTCGGGGTCAGGGCGCCTGGTTGGCCGAGCGCGTCGAAGGTGTCCTGCGGGACCTGCCATTGGACGGTTTGGAGCCGTTGCTGGCGGCGCGGGATCGTCGGACCCGGCGGGCGGCGTACCAGGCCGCGGCGACCGGCGGCCTGTTGAGTGTGAGCCGGTTGATCACGGCCGCGATGAAGGACGACGACCTGCCGATCCGGTCCCTGTGCGCCCGAGGTGCCGTTCAGGCCGCGACGGACCCGGCTCAATTGCGTGGGCTACTGGTCAGCCGTACCGCGCTGGTTCGGGCTGAGGCGCTGCAGGCCGTGACTGCGGTCGGTGATCTGGGCGCCGCTGAGGCGGCGTTGCCTGATCGGCATCCGCTGGTGCGGGCGATCGCTCAAGAAGGGCTCCGCCGCAGCGGCGCGGATCCGGCAGAGTTTTATCGCCTGCTTGCTCGGCGGGAGCCGCCGGCGCCGGGGGTGATCGCCGGGCTGGGCGAGACCGGTGGCGTCGAGGATGCCGGCCTGGTTCGACGGTGGCTGGCGCATCCACGTGCGCGTGGTCGGGTCGAAGCGGTCCGGACGTTGCGTCGCCTCGGCGTGACCCGGTCGGCCGAACTGGTGCCACTGCTGCGCGACGAGTCTGGCGCGGTGACCCGCCAGGTGGTGGCGGGACTGCGCCACGACCTCGGCGCCCTTGACCCGGAGATGCTGGAGGCCCTACTCAGGCCGGGCAACGCGCCGCATGTCCGGTTCGCGGGCTACCGGTTACTGATCGCGGGGAACGCCTGGCAACGGCTGGTCACCAACCTGCGGCTGATTGACGATCCCGACGACCGGTTGCGGGGCAGTGCGCGGGCGGACCTCAGCGCGTGGCTCGATCGGCAGGCGGCCACGACCTACCACGGTCCATCCCGCGATCGTGCCGCCGAACTCGACAAGCTGATCGAACGTGCTCGTCCGATCCTCGGCGAAGACAAGGCCCGGCTGCTGCGGTTCCACGCCGGCCTGCCCCGACAGACGGCGCTATGACCGGCGACGACAGGCCTCGCCCGCTCAGCGACGTCGAACGGGACGTCATCGCGCGGCTGCTGTCCGTGCCATTCCCTGGGCGTGAGGAGTTGCGTGCGCAGTTGCCGTTCGCCACGGTCGAGGGTCGGTGCGGGTGCGGCTGTGTGACCGTCAACCTTGCTGTGGACCGTGCCGCAGCGCCGGCCACGGTGTTGTCCGGTGCACCAGTCTCGGCTGACATCAGCGACGACGAGTTCTACGCCGGCATCGTGCTACTCGTTGATGGTGAGGGCTATCTGTGCTGCCTGGAGGTCTACTCCATCGGTGACGAACCCGTTCGGCAGCTTCCACCCGCCGAGCAGATCAACGCCCGTCCGCAGAGGTAAGCCTCAGCCTTCAGCTGGACGGACGGCGCAGCAGCCGGACACAGGATTAACCGCATGATCTTGGGCTCATGTCGGACCAGCGGCGGCCGGCCCGGTATCTGGGTGAGCCTAGTGAGTCTCTCGATTTGAGTCGTCGGCGTGTCGCAGCACCCAACTCTGGTTAGGAATTCAGGCCGCACCACGCGGCGGTGTGTCGCGAACCCTCTGCAGCCAGTCCATGAGTGCGGCGTAGTCAGCATCAGTGAGACCCTGGCGGGGGTCGACGCGATGAAGCAGGGCGTGTCCTGCGTAATGTGCTGACACCCAGGCTCGGTCGGTGTCCGTGATCTCGTCGTCGACCCAGGCGAAGGGGCGGCCTGCGGCCCAATCAACGAGGGCGCGGGTCTTCCAGTGCAGCCCGTCCCGCTCGTCCTGCTCGTCGGTGTCGGTCGGCTCCGGCCAGCTCACCACCGCCAGCTGCGGCAGACCGATCCGTGGCGCGATGGTCTCGTTTGCGTCTTCCATCCAGGTCGTGGCCCAGACCAGATCGCACCGTAGCGCCGTCAACCGGGCTCCGTGTTCGGGATCGATCCTGCCCAAAAGCGGATTCAAGCTGGTCTCTCGTGGTTCAGTGCCCGTCTCGCAAGGTGCGTATTGCTGCGGCGTCCCACCGAACGGAATGAGGGGTCCGTCAACATCGAGGAAGAGCAGCGGACGCCCTGCAGAGCCGGTCACGGCCCCACGATATCGGTTCATCCTGGCCGGCCCGAAGCACTATCGTGCCAGCGTGATCAACGGTGATGGTGCCCGACTGGGCACGGAGGCGGCGCATCGTCTCGCGCAGACCGGGTGCTGTGAGATCGCGCCGGGTTTGGCGGATGAGGAGTTCGATCGCATCGAGCGGACGTACGGCTTCGAGTTCGCCGATGACCACCGGGCGTTCCTTGCGGAAGGGCTGCCGCTGAACGTCCCGTTCGAGCCGGAGGAGGGCGTGTCCTATGCGTGGGAGAGGCCCTGGCCGGACTGGCGCGATGCCAACTCCGGTGCCCTTCGGGAGCGCCTGGAGTGGCCCGTGGAAGGGGTGCTCTTCGACGTGGAACACAACGCGGTATGGCACGACACCTGGGGCGATCGGCCGGCAGGCCGCGATGAGGCGTTGGAGACCGCGCGGCTCAAGCTTGCGCAGGCGCCACGGCTGGTACCCGTCTACGGGCATCGGTTCCTGCCCGCCGGGCGTGGAACCGTCGGGCACCCAGTCCTCTCGATCGTGGAGACCGACATCATCTACTACGGCATGGACCTGGTCGACTACATCCATCAGGAGTTCGGCGGCCCGGGTATGGACAGGACAGATCAGCGCTGGAACCCGAAGGCGACGGTGGCGTTCTGGCGGGACTTCCTCTGATCCGTCCGGCACGCCGGAGCAACCTCGACCCATGCCGCCGTCGTAGCCCTTGCGGTGTTCAACTGACCGCGCGCCAACTGTCGAGGCTTCCGACTGCTCGGTCAACGGGACGTGCTCGTACTGGAAAGGGCCCGTAGGGCCGATCGCAGGCGCCCAACGCGACCTGCGGGTAAGGACAGCCATCAGTTCTGGCCTGTCGAAAGCCCGTTGCACCGCATCCACCCCTCCGGGCCTCGCTCCGGGTGAGCGTGAGCGTTAACCTCCTGCAGATCGCTGGGCGGCGCGACACGCCAGTAGTGCGATCAGCAGATCCACGGAACACTACGGTCCGATGGCGGTCACCTGCTCAGCCGCGTCAGGTCAGCAGGGCCCGGGAGTCATCGTCACCGTCTGCGCAGGAAGGCGTAGACGATCTTGTTGGAGGCGAATTCCGAGATGTTGACGAGGTCCCAGCCGAACTGGCCGAGGGCCTCGGCGGCTGCAACCGCTTCGCTGACCTTGTCGCCGCCGAGGCCGTGATGGGAGACCACGGCCAGCAGGCGATAGGGGTACGTCCGAAGGTCGGCTTTGCCCTGCAGGACCGCCCGGGCGGTGACCATGCGGGTCCGGGCGATGTGCTCCGGGGTCTCTGCGGCGGGCATACCCGGCACCATAGTGGCTCGTCGCTCGGGCAGTCTGCCAGCTTCGCAGCCGGTATGTTCGAGACGTGTCTGCGTCGGCCGGTGTCTCTCGTCTTGTCATGGCGTTCGTTGCGGTGATCGCCACTGCCGCCTGTGACGGTGCCTCGGCTCCTGCGGGTGCGCCGACCGCCGGGCCGGTCACGAGCAGCGTTGCCTCCACCGCGCCCACCGCCTCGGCCGGCCCCATCTATCGCGCTCAAGATCTGGAGCTGTGCGAGCGTACTGATCTTCGGCCGTTGGCGGAGCTGTCCCTGACGGTGGCCCGCACCGATCCGAAGCCACCGCTGGGGCAGCCGGGTGCGGCGTGTCTGTTCGAGATGCGGACGAAGGACGGGCATCAGGCGAATCTGCGGGTGGAGGCGTCCACGCCAGTCAGTGAGCAGGAGGCTCGGCTGCTCTACCGGGCCACGGCGCAGGTGACGGTGATGACTCCAGCCGGCGTCATCACCGGTGTGGGCGACGAGGCCGAAGCCTTCACCAGGCGCTCCGAGCCCGGCTTCAAGTACGCCGAGTACATGGTCCGCGCGCGCACGGGCAACCTGGTGGTGAAGGTCTGGTTTGCTGTCGGCGGTGCTTCGTATGCCGCCACCGAAACACTGGCATCGAAGGCGCTGACGTTGCTCAAGGCGACCCAGGCGGCGGTTCCCATGGTGTGATGCGCCCGTCGGTCATCCTCGGACGGCTTCCGGCCACCGCCCGCCGGGTAGCTTCGAGTGGTCGCCGACCTGCGTGGCGATGTCTCGGATGTTGCCCAGCGCGTCGACGAAGCGCTGGCCGATGGTGAGCAGGAGGTCCAGGCCGGCGGTGACCAGGTCTCCGACCGACTCGGCGAGGGTGGAGATGGCCCACGGTAGGTCGATGACGGTTGCCCCTTCGGACGCCGCCTGCGCCAGTTTGCCGACCAGCCCCGTGACGATCTTCGCGAGTTCGACGGCGTAGTCGACGTTCGCCTTGGCGATCGTGAACAGCCACTGGCTGATGAACTCCGACTTGACGACGGACTCGTCGACCGCGGCTTTCTGCTTGAGCGCCTTGGCGTTGTAGGCACTCGCGGCGTCGCCGGTCCACTTGGGCAGGTTCTCGTTCGCTGGGTCGGTGGTGGCGGAAGAAAGGTCGGAGACCGGGGTCTTCACGTCGTTGACCCAGCGAAAGCTGACCTCGATCAGCGAGAGCACCGGCAGTTGATGCTCCAGGGCCTGCTCGACGCGGTCGAGGATGGCGTTCAGTGCCGTTTTGGTGCTATCCAGGCTGTGCTTGATCCACAGGAGTGCTGCGGGTCCGAGGAGCCATTTCCACTGCTGTACCTGCTCCACGATCTCGTTGAACTTGGCGATCGCCTCGTCGATGCCGGCGCGGATGTGGTCGAACGCCTTGTTGAACGGTTCCCCGTACTCGAGATCAGTGGTACCTGGCTGCATGGGGTGCTCCGTGCCCTCTCCGAACGTCGCGCGGTGGGTCGCTAGGCCTTGTAGATCTTGTTGAGGTCGAGTGAGACGATCTCGTCGGCCCGGTCGTACTCGTCGGCGATGTGCCGCAGGGCCTTGCCCACCTGTTCGAATTCGGTCACCGCCCCCTTCAGAACGGCGACCATGAAGTTGTGGAAGTCGTTGTATGCCAGCGAGTGGATGAGGACGTTCGCGTCACCGATGAAAAAGGCCGATGGGTCGAGATGCAACTGCTCCGCAGCGACCTTGATGGCAGCGACCCGGTCCGACAGCGTCAGCCACTTACCTCCCTCATCGCGTAGCGAATCGGTGATGACGTTCAGTTCAGCCATCTCACTACCTCACGATCCAGTCCGTCCGGCGCTGGCCAGCTCGAACGCGCGGAAGAGGGAACGGGCCTCGAACTGCAGCTGACCCGAGTCTGCCCGTGCGATCCGCCTGACGTCGCCGGTGATGCCGGTGATGCCGCCTCCGCGGATGCGCAACGTCAGGCAGCCGTTGGGGCTCGACATGCTCGACTCGCCTTTCGCCCTGGACAGATGAGCCGCAGCGTCCAGCTCTGCGTCGAGGTCGGACAGCGTTCGCCAGGTGTCGCGCAGCCACGTGTACTCGTCAACGTCCCGATCGGGGATCCCGTCGAGCGGCTCCTGATCGGGCGATGCAGGACCTCTCTTTTCCGCCTGCAGACGAAGGAGAGCCGCCAATTCGAGGGCAGCCTGCACGGCGGCGGTGTACGCCTCGAAGAGCGCATCGGCGAACCCGCTGGGGCCGAGCCGGCTGCGCCAGTCGTGAGCGATCGTGACAGCGGAGACGTTTCGCTGGGTGTCGACCATGACACGGACGGAGCCGGTCTGGTCCGCCCCGGAGCACTCCTCGGGTCGCAGCTCACGTCCCGCCTCGCGCAGCGCACGATTGGCCTGCTCACGCAGGGCGGGATCGTCGCCCAGGAAGTCCAGACTCGCCAGTTGGAGGCGTTGATGGCGGCTGCCCTGCTGCATTCGCCCCCACGGCTTCCTGCTCGGTCAACGCTTTCCGTGATGCGCCCGCCACGGCGAGGTAGGACCACGGTACGTGAATGACCAAGATCCGGGGGACCCCGGGCGCTGGGCTGGACGTCTCGCCGCGGCGACACGATGTCGCGGCAGAGATACCCCGGGGACCGCGCTGAACCCCCTGTTCCGGGGCGGCGTCGAGGGGTCTCCCGTCGCGTGAGGTTGTGCTGACCGAGGAAGGGCTGCCACAGATCCGGTCAGCAGCCGTTTATGACCTGTGCACGTTCTTCCGTACCCGGTTGGGCACGTTGGCCCTTACGCCGACACCCGGTCAAGACCAGCGAGGGCGATGACGAGGCTGGCGCTTGGATCGGTGGCGAACTGCGCGCTCCCGAGGAGCAGGGTTGGCTCGCGTTCCGCAGATGCCCGACCGCTTGCCGAGGCTGTCCTCCGGGCACCCTGGGCCGAGTTCCTGACACGGCGGTCGAGATGGTGTGAGGCTGAACGGCAACCCGGAACAGCTAAGTTCAGCGGGCTTCCAAGACCTTGCAGCCAGCCTGACGGACGCCTCCTTCGGCCCAGGTGGTCAGGTATCGGGCGCAGGCCGCGACGACGGGCGCGATCTGTACTAGCGGGATTCCTCATCTGGAAGCCAACGGAGGATCAGCCTGGCGAGGCTCGTTTCTCGCCTCCGCACTGAACTCTTGGTGGATTCCAAGGAGAGATGCATTCACACTGGAGCCTTAAATGGGTGGTTGGTGAAGGGGTTGAGGCCCGTGTCGAACGTGGAGTTGATCGTGGCGGCGTTGGGTGCGGGCGCGACGGCCGGATTGACGGACACTGCGTCGCTGGCGGTGCAGGACGCCTACGCTGGGCTGAAGCGAGTGTTGCGGCCATGGATGCACGGGGAGGCGCGGCAGGCGTTGGAGGCGGACGAAACCGAGCCGGAGGTATGGGACGCCCGGATTGGCCAGGAGCTGATTAGCTCGGGCGCTGCTGAGGAGGAGGAGATTCTGGCCGCAGCCCGTCGGCTGCTTGCCATGGCAGGCCTGCAGACGGGGGGGAAATATCAGGTGGACGCCTCGCAGGCCAAGGGTGTGCAGATCGGTGACGGCAACACCCAGACCAACAACTTCTAATGGGTGGCACGCGAGCGGACGCTGGCAGCAGAGGTCCGATGGATCCGCAATGGTTGGATGCCTCGCGGGCTCAGGGACTTCTTGTCGGCGCCTACGGCATACAGCACAACCACTTCTACGCCGGCACGTCCATCACGTGGCCACACCGGGTCGGTGTCCTTCCGCCGCTTGCGGATTGCCGACAGCTGCGATCCGTGGACGGCCAACTGGCCACAGCGGCCGCCGGTGGGCAAACCGTCGTGGTGTGTCAGGTCCTCACCGGCCTCGGCGGGGTAGGCAAGACTCAGCTTGCCGCCGCCCTCGCCCACGGAGCTTGGAGAGAGCAGACAGTCGACTTGCTCGTCTGGGTGACCGCCACCTCGCGCTCCAGCACCCTCAGCGTCTACGCCCATGCCGGCAGGGACGTCACCGGCATCGAAGACTCCGACCCTGATCAAGCTGCTGCACGGTTCCTCGGCTGGCTCGCCGAGACCGACCGACGATGGCTGATCGTCCTGGACGATCTCACCAACCCAGCCGACCTGAGGGGGCTCTGGCCACCCGATAACGCCGTTGGACGCACCGTGGTAACGACACGACGCCGCGACGCCGCCCTGACCGCAGGCCGGCACGTCATCGAAGTCAGCCTGTTCACAGCTGACGAGGCCCGCGACTACCTGCGCCATAAACTTGGCGATGACCTCCACCTCCTCCGCGAAGCCGACGATCTTGCCGCTGACCTCGGCTATCTACCCCTCGCCTTGGCCCAGGCCGCCGCCTATATGCTCGACCGCCGTCTTGCCTGCGCCGACTATCGCGTTCGTCTGGCCGACCGCCGTCGTAACCTCTCCGAACTCGTTCCCGAACCCGGCGCGCTGCCCGATGAGCACCAGCAGACCCTGGACGCAACCTGGTCGCTCTCGATTGAGTTGGCCGATCGGCTCCATCCCGCTGGCCTGGCGCGGCCGCTGCTGCAGCTGGCGGCGATGCTGGATCCTAACGGCGTCCCAGCCGAGCTGTTCACCAGCGACGTGGTGCTCGAGTTCCTCGCCGACCGGCGGCAGACCGACATGGATGCCGAACCGAGAGCGCCGCAGGATCGGCCAGTGGACTCGTACGACGCGCGCGACGCCCTCGCTAACCTCCACCGGCTTAGCCTTGTCACCTCGGACAGCTCCGCGCTCAGCGTGCGCGTGCATGCAATAGTTCAACGAGCCGCCCGCGAGGCCCTATCTCCTGACCAGAGGGAAGGCTTGGTCAACATCGCCGCGGACGGGCTGTACGCCATCTGGACGCAGATCGAGCCTGACCAGCAATTGGCCCAGCTGCTGCGGTCCAATACCGCATCGATCCAAACCCACGCAGAGGATCCCCTTCGGAACACCCTTGGCGGCATTCATCCCGTGTTATTCCAAGCGGGAAACAGCCTCGGCCGGACGGGACAGGTTACGGCTGCGCTCGACTACTTCACCCGGCTGTACGCGACTGCCCATCACCGCCTCGGTCCCGACCACCGCGACACGCTGATCGCCCGCAGCAGCATCGGCCGCTGGCGGGCACCAGCTGACGCAGTACCAGCCCTCGATCAGCTGCTTCCCGAGTTGGCGCGGGTGCTCGGCCCCGACCACCCCGACACCCTGATCGCCCGCAGCAACCTCGCCCGCTCGCGGAGCGAGGCGGGGGATCTATCCGGTGCTGTGGCCGCCTACGAGAAGTTGCTTCCCGACCTGGTGCGGGTGTTCGGCCCCGACCACCCCGATACACTGACAGCACGCAATAACGTTGCGGCTGTTCAGGGCCAGTCGGGGGATCCGGCCAGTGCCGTGATCGCCTACGAGCAGCTGCTCGCCGACCGGCTTCGGGTACTCAGCTCCGACCACCCCGATACCCTGATGACTCGCGTCAACCTTGCCCGCTGGCGAGGTGAGGCGGGGGATCCGGCCGGTGCTGTGGCTGCCTTCGATCAGCTGCTTCCCGAGTTGGCGCGGGTGCTCGGCCCCGACTACCCCTACACCCTGGCCGCCCGCAGCAATCTTGCGGCCATGCGAGGCAAGGCAGGGGATTCGGCCGACGCTGTAGCAGCCTACGCGCAAGTGATCCCAGACCTGGTGCGGGTGCTCGGCGCTGACCACACCGACACGCTGAACGCCCGCGGCAACCTCGCCCACTCGCTTGGGGAGACCAGGGGCCCAGCAGATGCTGTGATCGCCTACGAGCAGCTGCTCGCCGACCGGCTTCGGGTACTCAGCTCCGACCACCCCGATACCCTGATGACTCGCGTCAACCTTGCCCGCTGGCGAGGTGAGGCGGGGGATCCGGCCGGTGCTGTGGCCGCCCTCGAGCAGTGGCTTCCTGACTTGGTGCGAGTGTTCGGCTCCGACCACCCCCACGCTCTGACCGCTCGTAATGACTTTTCCCGCTGGCTCGATGAGACCGGGGATCCGGCCGGCGCCGGGACCGCCTACGAGCAGTTGGTTCCTGACCTGGCGCGGGTGTTCGGCTCCGACCACCCTCGTACCCTGACCGCTTGCGGCAACGTTGCCGGCTGCCTGGCCCGGACCGGAGATCCGGCCGGCGCCAGGGACCTTTACGAGCAGTTGATCCCTGACTTGGTGCGGGTGCTCGGCTCCGGCCACCCCGACACCCTGACCGTCCGCAACAACCTGGCCGGCTGTCTGGGGCGGACTGAGGATCCGGCCGGCGCCAGGGACCTTTACGAGCAGTTGGTCCCTGACTTGGTGCGGGTACTCGGCCGTGGCCACCCCGACACCCTGACCGCCCGCAACAACCTAGCTCACTGGCGAGCTCGGGCCGGGGATTCGGCTGGGGCTGTAGCCGCCTACGAGCAGTTGCTCCCGGATCTGGTGCGGGTGCTCGGCCGCGGCCACCCCGACACCCTTACCGTCCGCGGCAACCTCGCCGGCTGGCGTGCCGAGGGCGGGGACCCAGCTGGGGCTGTAGCCGCCTACGAGGAGCTGCTTCCGGATCTGGTGCGAGTGCTTGGCCTCGACCACCCCTATGCGCTGCGAATTCGGACCGACCTGGCCTACTGGCGTCGGCGGACTGGTTGACCGGTCAGTCTTCCTGTGATCCCGGCGCAAAGGATCGATGGGCGTCTTGTCTCGCGGACACGTCTCGCCGAACAGGGTGGCTTTGCGCCACATCATGTAGTGCTCGGCCGTGGCGAAGCGCAGCCCGTCGATGGTGAACGGTGCCGACTACCACTGACTCAACCAACAGGCCCCGATTCCGCCGTCGCGTTGCGGCTGGTGGCCCCAGAAGCACAGGATCTTCACCTGGGTGACCGAACGCATCTCGCCGATCAGTTCGGCGAGGCTGCTCGGCTGTCTGGGAGCGGCCGGCGGGCCAGAAGATCTTGTCGCTGATGTGCAGACATCCCGTCCGGTGCCTGAGGCCGTCCAGCCACCAGGAGACGGTTCGTTCGTCACCACCGCCGGTGGTCAGTAAGGTGCGTACGACGTTGGTTGCGTCCTCCTTGGTGAGCGGGTCGGGTAGCCGACCGGATCGTACGTAGTCGAAGTAGTCCGCGGCGGCGACGCCGACGTTCGTCTAACGCTCGCGTACGGCGTTCGTGACCCGTGCGGCGGTGGCGAGGGCTATGGCATCGCCGACCTCGGCGAGTAGTTCATCGGCTGGAGCGAGTCCGGCCCGCAGCTCACCCGACAACGGAACGGCCCCGACCACTATCAGGATCGGGGCCGTTCGATGCATTAGGAACTCGCCAGCCAGCCCTCACTGGCCAAGTCAGCGGTGGCCGCCTGACCCGTTTGTTAACAGATTTGGGTGCACTCGCGAATGCACAATCGACGCTACGGGAGAGCGCCCGTAGCTTCGTCCCCGTGAGTGAATCTACCGCTACGGTTTCCCAGGCCAGGCTCGCGCAACTCGCTGGCGTCGCACGAGCGGCGGTCACGCAGTGGCGCACCAGGCACACCGACTTCCCGAAGCCTGTCGACGCCGGCGGTGGCCTACGGCTCGCCGACGTCATCGCCTGGCTTGACACGCGGCCTGTACCCGCCGATCGCCGGGGATCGGACGAGGCTGACGGCGTCACCTACGGTGACCGGGTGAGGCGCCGGCTCCTGGCCGCCGAAGAACCCGCTCGAAATCGGGTCCACGAACTTGCGGCGCTGGGCACCGAGTTCGGCGGCAACGCGGTCCGGGCCGAGTATCTTTACCTGCTGCTCTGCCTGACGTATTTGCGCTTGTACGACCACGACCGCTGGTCACGACTGACACGCAGCGTGCCGCCGGACGGCGACCCGGGCATGGCCTGGCGGCTGCTGCACCGTGTCGTGGCGCTGGTCGACGAGTCATTGGCCGCTCCGGACGTGCTGAGTACCTCGGAGGCGCCACCGACCAGGCTGCGGCCCCGTTCGTTCGAGCCGGTCCGCAAGGTCATCGCACTCGTTGCGGGCCTCGGCCCCGCCGACTTCGCTCGGCTCCGCGCCGCATACCTGCGGCAGGTGACCATTGATGGCGACGTCATCTCGACACATCTCGACACCCCAAGGCGTCGCCCGGACCATGGTCGCGCTCCTGGCCGGCACCCCGGTCGACGGCGACGCCTTGATCTACGACCCGTTCGCCCGCTTCGGCGAACTGCCGGCCGAGTTCATCCGTACCGCCGGCGACGCGGCCGCGATGGTTGGCGGCAACCTGGCCGCAGTGCGGGTTCGCGCGGAGCATCCCGACGCGGCCGAGCTCCGGCTGGCCGGTATGTGGTTAGCGGCGTCCGGGACGCCAGCCGAACTCGCCGTGGCACCGGCGCCGACGCCCGTCGGGGCAACCTTCGTACTGACCAACCCGCCGTTCGGCAAGCACGTTGAAGACGCATGGCTGCGGTACTGCGTCGACTCGCTCACTGAGGAGGGACGGGCAGGGGTCCTCATGCCGTACAGCGCCGGTTTCGCCAGCAAGGCGACGATGCGCCGAGAGCTGGTGGATCAAGGTGTGCTCATCGCCGTCGTGGCGCTACCGGCCCGGTTGTTCTCGAACACCAGGGTCGGTGTGTGCATCTGGCTACTGCGGCGGCCCACGGGACGACCCGCTGCAGTGCGGTTCGTCGACGCCCGCCATCGTGGCCGGGCGAGGGGCCTGCACATCGAGTTTGACGCGACAGACGTCGCGGGCATCGTGGCTGCAGTAACGGCAGAGGACCAGGCCGAATGCAGCGTCCTGGCGACCCCCGAGGAAATCCAGGCCCGGGGGTACTCACTACATCCGCCGGAGTACCAGGACCGCATGTTCATGCGGTCGACGGCGGACGTGGCACGCGCGGAACTGGAGGCGCTGGCGACCAAGGTCAACCTACCTTCGTACACGACCGGCAGTGGCTGGCCCGGTCGCCCACTGAACGAACTTTGCGATGTCCGCAGCGGGGTGCCGCACCGGTCGTTGACCGCAGCGGTCGCCCGCGCTGGAACCGCGGGGGTGATCGTGCCGGTCGTGCACCCGCGGCATTTGCGCAGCGGGGTCGTCGAAGCGGCCGACGCCCCGTTGGCCGAGGCCGGGTCGCTGGAGAAGTACCGGCTGCGCACCGGTGACGTGCTCTGGGTGCGCACCGGCGCCATGGGCCAGGCTGCGCTGGTCGGCGACGCGGAGTCCGGCTGGCTGCCGCACACCAACCTGCTCCGGCTGTGTGTCATCGACTTGGATGCGCTGGATCCGGCCTACTTGCTGGCATTCCTGTTGCAGCCCGCCGTGCTGGCCCGCATCCGCGAGCGGTCTGTCCGGTCGGTCACCACTTCGATCAGCAAAGGCGTCCTCGGTGAACTTGTGATGCCGCTGCCGCCCCTTGCCGCGCAGCGGGACATTCTCGCCGCGCTCGCCGCGCTCGACGAGAATGCGGCCTCGCTGCAACGCCGCCTACATGCCGTGCACGCTGCCCAGCCGGTCTTCGGCCAGCATCTAATCGACGGCACCGTCGTCCTGACAGAAAGGGAAGCCCCGTGAACCGCTCCGGCACGATCCACATGTGGATCCTGGTCGTGGGTCTCGCCTCGCTCGTCGCGGCCCTCGTGACGGCGATGCTGAAGAACAGCCTTGGCGCGCCAGTTGCCGAAGCCGTGCTGTCCGCCGGGATGGCGTTCGGGGGCGCTTTCGGCCTGGGCCTCGGCATCCTCGGCGCACTGCAACAATCCCGGTTCAGGAGCACCCGCCGCGGGTCGAGGTGACGCAGCAGACAGCGGAATGCTTGCGGTGATGGCCAGCTCGGTGGCCCGGGCGGAACGCCAAGCTGCGCCAGCACCCGCTTCCGCACGACGCAGGGACAGCGGGCACCGGCATCGGGTTCATGCCCCCGTTTACCTCGGAAACCCGGTCCAAGCAGTGGCCATCAGTGACAAGCAACGATCACGGCCAGGTGGCGTTCGTGCAGCTAGGTGCAAGAATCCGACGACCAATGACAAGCCTAAGGCCGTGACTGTCGGTAAGAGCGTACAGGTGGGCTGGTTGCCTTTGACGATAGAACCCAGTGGACACCGTGCTGTGCGAGGGTGCTGTGCGAGGTAGGTGACGTGTTCGCTTTGGCAGTGCAGAGCGTTCGCTGTAACGACACCGGTGAGGGCCGTCGATCTGGTCGAGTAACGGCGCGGAGCAGGTGATCTCGTTGGTCTTGGCGTCGACGTCGGTGCTGGCCAGGACGGCGCCGTTGCCTCGGTCGCAGGCGGTCAAGACGTGTCGAACGGCGTTGTGGGCGGTGCGGGAGCCGCAGATGCTCTTGCCGTCGACGGCGATCGCACGTCTCTGGCCGGCTGCGGGTGCGGAAGCCCAGCGGCCAGCCACACGGCGATCACCGAGGTCGGCCGGTCGGCGTCCAGTGGCCGGACGTAAGGGCCTGAAACGTCGACCCGAATCAAGCATGACAAATGCCCCGGGTGCAAGGAGCCCGGGGCCCTCCGCATCGCATCGCCGAGCGCGGCCCGCCACACTCCGCGACATTCACGACCGGTGCCGCCGCTACCAGCGCCCAGCTCGCTGTCCGACAGAGTGGAGGGCCTTACGTCCGATACCATGTGCCGTCCAAGCGACGGATGCTCGCGGGGGACGCGGTGTACGGAAGGATTTATCAGCCGGATGAATCTGTACCGACTGCTGGCACAGCAGCAGCGCCAACATGGATCCCGACAGCTGGGCGCTGATGCGCGACCTGACGCGCCGAGACCTCGTCCTGGTCCTATGACCAGCGTCACCGCAACAGCCGAAACCACCGACGAAGGACGCTCCGGGGCCTTGTTGGGCTCCATCGCGCTATGAATCTCCCGATGCCGGTAATCCTCGTCGGAGACCGAGCAGATCCCCACGTCCAAGCCGTCGCTGAACTACTTCCCGCGCGAGGCACGGTGGTCGTCGACGCCGCAACGCTGAGCCAAGGTCTGAAGAGTCTCGACCCAATCCGTATGGTGCTGGTCGACGAGGCCGGCGGCACAGTCGACATTAACCGTGATAGACCCGCTCGTGGCTGGCTTCGCCGACTCGCACCCGCTGGGTGGGACCATGGGACGATCCTCGGCGGACATGACGCCGCCGTGTTGTCCTCGCGACTGGTCCTACTTGCTGCCCTCTTGCGCGACCCTTCACTGACCCTAGTGACGCCGGTTGATGAACTGTTCGCTGCTGAGAACAAGCTGGTGCAGTATCGCGCAGCTCGTGAGGTTGGCATTCGGTATCCGACGACCCTGGTCAGCGGTGATGCAGCTGAGCTTGCGGAGCGACTGGGGGAGACGTTTGTCCTCAAGCCGTTAGGTCCCGGGAACTTCGAGGACCACGAACGTCAGAACGTCGTCTACGTACGCCCCGTTCACGCCGCCGACGTCGCCGGGGCCGATCTGCTCGATGCCCCATTCCTCGCCCAGCAGTTCATCCGTGCGCAGGTCCACTTACGGGTTGTGACGGTCCGCGATCGGGCGTGGGTGACCGAACTCGACGGTACCGACGTGCCGGTCGACTGGCGTGAGCACCAGCCCGCTCACCACGCCTTCAAGGTGTCTTCCGCTTGGACGGAAGTGGGAGTTGCCGCCGTGCGATTGGCCGCCCACTTGCGCGTCGGGTTCAGCAGCCAGGACTGGGTTGTCGACAACGACGGCCCTGCATTCCTCGACCTGAACCCCGGCGGGCAGTGGCTGTTCCTACCTGACAGCGCGACGACGTCCGTTGCTCGTGCCCTCGCCGACTGGCTGGCAGGACGTTAGTGCACGTCGTCAAGGGGCGGCTCGCCGAGGTGCGCGTCTACGGCTGGTATGTGCTGGCGGTGCTTCGACCGGGCGTCGAGGTTCCTACCTTCGGGCAACCAGAGTCGTTCACCGCAGACATCGAACGTTTCACCCCGGACGACCTCAAGATCATCGTTGAAGAAGGACGTCGCCAGGTTGATCGCCAATTCGCAGATCTTGAGAAGACCCGGTCACGTGCCACCACGCTGCTGACGATCGGTCTTGCTGAACTCGCGGTACTGGCGACCAGCGCCAACCGCGTCTTTCTTCTTGGTGTTCCAGCGCGAGTCGTCTGGGCCATCAGCGCCCTGCTGGTGGTGCTTACTATCGGCGGTGCCGCGTCACTGCTCACCTCCCGCGCGGACTTTGGACGCCTGGAGACGCGGCAGCTCGCAAGTGGGCCGATGCCCGTGCTGCGTGAGGCGGCCCTCGGCTACGCCCAAGCAGTGGGGGCGGGTGAGGAAACGGTCCGCACCCGTATTACCGTGCTTCGTGACGGTGTGTTACTAGCCGTGACAGCGGCATTGTTGTATGCAGTGATCTGGCCGTTCGTCACGGCGGCGAAGACACAACCAAGCCCGGCCCCTTGGCCTTCATCCAACGGAGTGAGCACATGCCCCGGGACCTGTACACCATCCTTGCCAGATCGACCGAGCCCGATGACGACCGCAACCCACAACCTCTCCCCGACAAGCGCAACCCCCACACCGTCCTCACTCACGCGGTAGAGACGATCGACAACGACCGGGCAAGCTACCTTCTGGGCACCATCGCCATCTAGACAGATAGGCTCGACTCCGAGGCGTCCCTCTAGCCCCGGCTGCCAGAGGAGCACAGCGGTCCCGCTTCGCCGAGGTATCTACTGCGCGCTTGTGGCGACTTGCTCCGGCAGGGCTGGCGCCAATGCCTGCTTCAGCGGGACGATCCGGAGCAGCGCAGCAGTCATAACGATCAGGGTTTCGACCTCGCCCCGGCTGTACTGGTAATCCTTGGTGCCTTGACGGTGTACCGTGCCGCTTGCTTGGTCCTCCAGCGTCGCCCGGATTCGCGCCCACCGCTCACCAGCAGTCCACTGCTCCCTGTCCTTCTTGCCAGGCCAGGGCCAGCTCGTCTGCTGCTTGATTTCCTCCAGCGCCAGGCGAACGTGAATCATCGCTGCGCGAATCTCGTTCCCGGCCAGTTGCCGCTGTGCCTCCCGCAAGAAGTCGGCTATGCCACGCAGGGGTCGTCGTCTTCCGGGAACGGCACGACGGTTTCCACTCCGACCGTGCGGCCGAGCGATTCAAGCTGCTGACGCCATCTGCTCTCAGCAACGCTGAGATGCGCTGTGACGTCCGGGCAGCCGGCGAAGCCCGGAGCCCCTGGCAGGAAGCCGCGGATCTGAAGCTCCAAGCGCAAGTCGCCGAGACGGTTCTGTTCCAGCGCCAGTAACTGCGGATTCGTCAGAAGATATGACAGCTCGACCCTCCGGACCTCGGCCGGTGCTCCGAACGCCACCGAGACGTTCGTTGACGCGAGGGGCGCGCGGGGACCGCTGGTAACCGGGGCGTACAGCGTTGTCTCTAGGTGAAGAAGTCGGCCCGCGTCCGCCACACCTTCGGGGTTCGCGAGGGCGAGCTGCGCTCGAACGCAGTGGGTCCCAAGTCCTCTGGAGATCCAAACGCTCTCTGGCTCAACGGTTGCGAGGTACGTGCCGAGATTTTTCTCGAACCTGAGCTGCTCCACGTGGTGCCCTTCATCGGCGACGGATGCATCAGACCGACGTGTGACACTACCGGTTCTGGCGCTACCCGCTACTCCAGTTTCACGACCATGCGTCGGAGGGCACTGGGCAACCACCGAATCACGGTCACTGTGCCGGACCGACCCCCGTTTACCCCCCCCGAAAACCCCTGCGAAGTGGCGACCGCCGGTGACAGGCGTCGACAAGCCGAGGACCAGGTTTGCTCAGGTCAGCGTCAAATTTTGATGATCAATGTCAAGCCTAGGGCCGCGACGTTCGGTAAGAGGGGGTCAGGGTTGACAATCAACGGCAAAGCTCCAAAGAGGTTCGTTGGTAGGATGTCGTGGATTCAAAATCTCCTCGTTCGCGACGAGCAACTTGCCCTGACGCCCGACGTGTGGTGATGGAGACTTGGCCGAACCGCGAACGTACACCATGGACGTCGAGCTGGAGGAGCGTCTGCTGCGGCTCGGTACCAGTACGCTGCGCGATGGCGACGGCCCGCCGAAGTAACCGTCGGTGGCGGCCCTAGGCAAACGTGGGGCAGGGGCAGGGTGTAACAAAGCGGTCACGCGAGGAGGTGATGAACAGTGCCTGACGATTTCGGACCGTTCTCGGTCAATCCCGACCACTTAACCGGTCTCGGCGGTGCCCTCTTCCAGGAGCTGGTCAGCCGGCTCCTCGCTGCGGAGGTGGCCGCCGCTGGGCTCTCCCAGGTGACACTTCGCACCTCGCACGACACGAATAAGAAGGACGGAGGCGTCGACGCTGAGACGACCATCGTCGCCGCTACCGATTGGATACCAGTTGGCGACACGGCCTGGCAGTTCAAGGCGGGAACCCTCGGTCCCGAAGGCTGTGCCGATGAACTGGATGGAGCGGCGTTCGCCCGAAAGATCCTTGAGAAGGGCGGAACCTATCGGTTAGTTCTCGGTAAGCGGCACGAAGCCCAGGAGATCGCCGATCGCGAAGCCAGACTGCGCGAGAGGGCCGAGGCCCTCGGGTTCGATGTTTCGGGCGAGCGCTTCAAGATCATCGAAGGGAACCAACTCGCCCGATGGATCGAGCGCTTTCCCGCGCTCGCGGTCTCCCGGGTCGTCGGCAACGCGGGCCCGTTCGCGATCGACTTTGAGTCTTGGATCTTGAAGGACAAGCATCGCTATAGGTGGGTTCCTTCGGTTGCACGGGATGAACTTCGGGACACCATCCTGCAGTTCCTGGAACAAAGCTCCGAGCTCTCGCGACGCATCGAGGGCGCCAGCGGCCTCGGCAAGAGTCGAGGGGCGATGGAGGCGCTACGCGGGTCCCGGTTCGAGCCCCTTGTCATCTACGTGGGGGACGCGACCGAGATTGGAACGTCGGCCATCAATCACTTCGCGCGCCAGAATCGCAGCGCTGTCCTCGTCGTCGACGAGTGCGATCGACAGCGCCACAAGATGCTTGCCGAGCAGTTGGAGTCTGGCAGCCCCGTCAGACTCATAACGATCGGGCAAGCTGACGCGTCCTGGTCGCAGACCCAGCCTCTGAGCTTGTCGAAACTGCCCGATGACGTCATCGACAAGGCGCTTACGCAGAGCTTCCCGACACTGTGGCCCGAGGCCCGTCGACTGGTGATCGACAACTGCGCGGGAAATATCGGGTGGGCGCTGTATCTGGCAAAGGTGATCTTGAAAGACCCCAAGGCTAGCGCCGCCGACCTGATAGACGCCTCTGAACTCGGTGCGTTCATCTTGAGCATGGTTGCGAGCGACGGCGATTTTTTAGCCGTTAGCGTGCTGGCTCTGCTGTCGCGCATCGGCGTCGATGGCGATAAGGCCGCCGAACTGGAGTTGCTTGCCGCTGGCTTGGATCTCCCGCTTGAGGATCTGCAGGCGGCCCTGCGTCGCCTGAACGACCAGGGATTGGTCACGAAACACGGGCGCTACCGAGCCGTCAGTCCTCACCCGCTGGCAGTGTTGCTCGCTTCGCGAGCATGGGATGCGTTGGGCGAGAAGATCATCACGCAGCTGCTGCCTGCCCTTGATGGCGCTATGGCGGAGCGACTGTTCCTGCGCGCCGCTCAGATCGGATCGAGCGGGCCCGCGGCCGTGGCACTGAACAAGATTCTCAACGTCGACGGTCCGTTCGGTTCGCTTGCCTCGATCGCCGAGGAGGCGAACTCACGACTGCTCATCCAGCTTGCGATCATCGCGCCCGCCCAAGTTGCGTCGCACCTGGCGGCGCTCATCGACGCCGCCTCTGACGACGAAATTCGATCGATGACCGGCATCCGTCGCAATCTCGTCTGGACCCTCGAGAAGTTGGTCTGGCATAGCGTAACCTTCGAGATCGCGGCCGACATGCTGCTTCGCCTCGCCTTGATCGAGACGGAAACGTTCAGCAATAACGCGACTGGTACGTGGGTCGGGTTGTTCGGCACAATGCTTCCGGCGACGGCTGCGCGGCCGGACACTCGGATGGCGTACCTCGAACGGGCGGCCGCTGACAGTTCACCTGCAGTACGAAAGCTGACGGTCTCGGCTGCAGATCATGCACTCGACGCTCATGGCGGAATGGTCATGGTTTCGGGTGAGCTACAAGGAGGCGTCGTCGTCGAGCCTCGTGGCACTCCCGCGGATCTTTCCGAGGCATGGGATTACGTCAAGTCCGCGATCGCGCTCCTCAGCGCCTATGCCAACGACGACCTCGAACCGGAGATTCGGACCGCTGCGACGAAGGCGCTCGTGGACGCAATCCACCCGTTCCTCGAGGGCGACGCCGTGCGCGACACACTGTTCGACGCGCTTGCATCACTGCCGCCGGAGGGTCGGCGACGCGCCTGGACAGCGATCAACCACCTGGCCGCACTTTTCGACCGAGTGGATTCGCCTGAGTTCGCGCAGGTCGTCGATACCAAGCACGACACGACCGCTCGGCGCGCCGGTCTCGACATCCTCATCGCTCGGATGCCAAAGCCGGATGCGCAGGAGGAGCTCAGTGTCCTGGCCGACGCTCGGCGTTGGGAATGGGAGGACGGCGAACTGCAGCGGAAGATCGTCGCCACCGCGCAGTCGCTGCCGGCTGACGAGGCAACGTCGTCGCTTCTGACGCTCGCGCAGGCGGTTCCGCCGCCCGAAGCGTCATATGAGATCGGTGCTGTTCTGTACGCGATCGCGTCGTGCGAAGAGACAGCCGAGAAGTTGTCTTTGCTTGCGGACGCAAGCAACATCGCATCACTGACGGGTTACCTGCAGGCCAGTGTAAACGATGGCAAGGTCGATGCGTTCGATGCCTTCATTGATGGTCCTGTCGGGCGAGGCCTGAAAGCCGTTACGAGATTGAGTCTGACTGTCCGTGGACCGAGGTCGGAAGTGGGTTGGGATCGCGCCGTCGAACTCCAGGCTGCGCTCCCGGTCAGCCAAGGTGCTCCGCGGATCTTCGGTTGGCACACCGGCGTCGAACCCGAGCGGATCTTGGCGCTCATCAAGTCCTGGATCCCGCGCATCACCACTCAGCAGGACTACAACGCAGCGGTCGACGTGACGGCGATGATGCTGTTTCAAAAGCCGGAGCTTGAGGCCGCCATCGAGGAAGACGTCGCTGAGCTGGTCAGTATGCGCAGTCAGTTCGGCGAACTCGGACAACAAGGTTACGACTGGGTCCAGCTGGCGAAGCGACGCCTGCGGACCGACCCTCAGGGTTTGCTCGAAGCGCTCCTCGCGCAAGTCGACGCTGGCTCGATGATGACCTTTGATGGCAGTGAGGAACTGCGGCTCCTCCGCGAGGCGATCGCGGCAGCAGGGCCTGACAGCTTGGGACTAGTGCTCGGCAAGATCGAAGGGGGTTCTTGGCGTCTGCAGATGGACTTCCGAGGTTGGTTAACCAACGCGTACGCGGCTGACGATCTCATCCAGTGGGTTGGCGAAGACGTCGAGTGCGCTCGCCTGGTCGCTTCGATGTCAGGGATCGGCGACGGCGGCCCCAACGAGGTAGTGCAGTATCTGCTGACCAACTTCGGGACAGACGACCAGCTTGCGTCCGCTTTGTACGGGACGTTCATCACCGGGTCCTGGTCGGGCAATGAGTCGGTGCGCCTCAACGGCCAGATCGCCCAGCTTCAAGGTTGGGTCAAGGACCGGTCGGTATCTTCGGGCGTCAAATCGTGGGCTCGAACCGTGATCGGTTATCTGAACAACCGACTTGAGAAGGTCCTGGTCGAGGAGGCGGAGGAGAACCGCTAACCGCAGGCGTCAGGCGTTCGGATAGTCGTGGCGGCCTTGGCTGGTCCACCAGCGGCGGAGCGATTCGACGGCGAACGCGGCGGTGTCGTGGTCGGTGCCGACGTTGACCCATCCGGCGTCGGCGGTCAAGTCGTAGACGCTGCAGGCTACCGCTTTGCCGAAGCTGTCGTCGAGGAAGTCGTGGGTGTGGGGTGCGGGTGCGCACCGGGTCACCGGCCGGACCCCATTGCCGGCCGGTGTTGGAGAACGAGCCGGCCGGACGGGTTCGGCGACCAGCTGCACCTCGGCCGCGTCGAGCATGTCCGCAACCTCCGGCGGTTCGTCCTCGTCGGCGAGCTGGCGCTCCCAGCCGTCGATGATCGTGTTCCATCTGGTCACCCGGCCAGCTTTATCGATACCCGTTCCAGGCCAGTGCTGGTCGTCGATCTTGAGGATGATCCCGGACGAGCCTTTCCACGCGACTCGCTGCCTTTCGAACTGCTGCGCGGCGAACGCGTCCCCCGATGCGGTCATCGAGATGCCCGGACCGCCGCCCTGCGCAGGGTGAGCCAACCACACTTGGTGCACCCGCTCCTCGAACGTCCCACCCGCCGATCCGGCAATGCTCATATCGCCCACATCGGCAGTTCGGAACGTGGCCTGACTGGTCACTGGCGCGAGAGGCCGTTGCTGGATTGCGCAATGGGACGAGTGACCCCACCTCGTCGTCGATGCGTCGGGGCCGGTCGCCCGCTGGCGAGCCGGGAACGGCCGCGTCGATGAAGGCCGGCCCAGTTCTCGACGAGATACGGATGGTGGACTGCGCTGGGCTGGGCCCTGGCAACTGGTTTGCCCACGCCGGGCGCCCTGCGATCGTGGACTCGCGTGGCCGACGGATGGTACTAAACGGCGGGACAAGGGTGAGATGAACGGCGGCCCGGCCCCCGTTTACCCCCCGAAGACCTACTCAAAGCGGTGACCATCGGTGACAGGCGTTGATAAGCCCCGACGCGTGTCTTACCAGCTCAACGGCAACTTCTGACGAGCAACGATTAGCCCTGGACCGTAACTTTCGGTAAGAGGTTCTCGTGGGTTCAATTCCCCTCGTTGCCCACGAGCGTCGGGCTCCTGAAGCGAAGGTTGCGTCGGTCGAGGTTACTACGAGCGAGTCGGCTCGCCGACTACATCGCAGCGAGCGGCGCCCAGGGCGTCCTGGGTGTACACGTGAACCTGCTGCAGCTCACCCGCGCCCGCTGCACCCCAATTGCTTGGGCAGCGGTGCCGTTTGTTACGGGTAGCGGGAGGTGTGGCGGAACAAGCCAAGCCGGTCCAGTCCCACCAGGGTCAGCAGAATTCCGGCCAGGAGCACCAGCCACTGCTCGACCAGCGGATACAACGGTACGGCCCACCCTTGCGTGAATGTCACGTTGTCCGTGCAGGAGACCGGGGCCGGTCCGGAGAACCACGGGTTGATACGGCAGCCGTCGATGTGCGGGCCTCGGCTGGGCCGGGATGGCACGTCGACGGTCCGCTCGTCGCCGCTCACGGGGGTGATGGTGCAGGTGTGCGTGCCGCCGCGGACGGCGCTGTGAGGTATGCCGGACCGGTGCCGTCCCAGGTGTGGGCGGTGCCGACGGCCCCGGTGCGGGCGTAACCCATGAGGGCCAGGCACAGCGCGGCGATCACACATCCGAGAGCAACGAGCCCTCGGCCCAACTGTCGGGTAGTCCGCTTTGACCGCGCTCTTACCGCCACGGGCCCTCCCTGTACGGCTCGTCGCCGTCGTTCGTCCAACTCCAGTCCGAGCTGGAATGTGTGCTGTCGGACACGGCTGCGGGTTCATCGCGGGTCGATGGAGAGTGGTCCATCGCGATGGCACGGGCGGCGGTGGCCAGGGCGTCCACGTCGTCATGCGCTTCTGACCGTGGCATGACCGCGTGCACGCTACCCACACCGGGTGAAACGGCCTCGCCGGCCAGCGCTGCCAGCAGCGGCGAGTGCGGAGACGAACATGAGGCCGGCGCGGGTCGGGACTGTGTGCCGCGGGTGCGCCGCGCTGGTCCGCCACCAATGAGAAGCCGTTGGGCGGGGAGCTGATGGCCGGCAACAGGCCGGGGCACGACAGTCGTCGCGCCGCCGCGCCGCAGAGCGAGTCACCGCCGGCCGTGGTGGGGATGCGGCGCGGAGTGTGCGAGGCCGTCCCTCCTAGATCAAGGGAGCTCTTCGTGTCGCTGAATCCGAGCTTTCATGATGCCTCCGGACTCTCACCCTTGAGCCGTGCCAGGACGTCCGGGTCCGTATCCGGCTTGAGCGTGATCTGATCAACCAGCCACCGTCGTGCCGAAAGCATGCGCTCTGCGGGGTTGGCTCCGGCGAACAGGAGATACTTCAGGCCTGCGTACTGAGTCATCTTGTAGGCGGCCTGCAGAGCTTCCAGCATCAGGTACGGGTTTGGCTGGCTGGTTGTCCGGAAGTGACCCGGCTCGTATTCGTCGCCAACGACCACGGTCTGGAGGTCAAGATTCGTCCAGTACATGCCGTGAGCAGCGCCACTCGCCGCCCGCCAGATGCGCTCCACCTCGTCCTTGTCGAGATCTAGGTCATCTGGATTGCAGGCATCACGGACAATGTTGAGATAAGCCGGTGGGGGCTTGAGTTGGTCCTCGGTGAACTCGGCGGCAACCCGCCTCAGCAGTTCGGCATCACGTTCCTTAACCCGTTCCTTGCCCGCGATGTCGAGGTGCTCTTTCGGTGCTCCTGCAGGTCCCACCTGATCAGCTTGAGGTGCCGCTGAACACACACGGCTGGGTCTTGCGTGTCCATGAGCCACACAGCCTGGGCTGCGCCCTCCAACGCAGCACGGGCCAATGTGTAGGACGGACGAAGCGTGAAGAAAACCACCTGTTCGGGATGAAATTTGAACGGTGCAGCGTGGTCGGCCCACATGAGCATGTGCTGCAGGGCGGCGGTCACGTAGTGCCGGGCGCGGTCGGAAACCTTTTCGAACGGGTACAGAGTGTTGACCTGATCAAAGCTCGATCCCCGAGCTGGTGCGCCGCACTCCTCAACCGTGTGCCAGGTGAGGCGGCTGCCCTGAGCGATCTCAGTGAAAGCCTGACTGATCTCCGTAGGAACCGGCACCGGATTATCCATGCTCGGGACTCTAGGACATACCCAAGGAGGCCATAGCGGGCGAGTCACCGCAGTCAGGATCGCCGGTCGAACAGCCTTGACGCTAGACGTGTGGCCGGCACCCTACAACCCCTCGCGCCTCAGCCCGTCGCATGACATCCGCCGACGAGCGCGTGTGTCGGTGACAGCGGACAGTCTCGATGTCACGGCGCCGGTCGGTGTCGGGTTAGTGCTCTAGCCGTACTTGGGCGATCCGGAGTTTTAGCAGTTCACGGGCATGATACCCATCCGAGTCGCGCAGGTAGCGCAACGGTCTATGTCGATGCTATTCGTGCAATGCTCAGGTGATCGCACTGTCTGTCTGTTGTGGCCTATGAGTCGCCGGGCAGGCTCCCGTGCTTGTGTTGATCGATGAGATTGTGGGCTGGCGGGCGGGTCTGGATGATCTGTTGGCGAGGTTCGCGCACCGTTTCGGGCGTGCGGAGCCGCGCCGGCAGGCGCTGACCTACCTGCTCGGGTTGTTGTCACCCCTGGCGAGCAATAACGGCTGGACCCTGGCCGAGGCCGCCGGCGCAGGTCCTCAGCCCAGGCCCTGACGCGTCCGCCTGTCGGCCTGAAGGCCGACGGTTCGGGTAGGGCGATGCGCAGACGCAGGTGCTGATCTGGGTCGCGGAACCAGAGAAACCACCAGTCGGGCGGAGCGTCCCACTCGGCGATCAGCCGAGGGAGGTGTTCAGCCAGGAGTTAGGTTCTGGCGGCGGATGTCTCCGTACAGCTTAGCGAGCAGGAGCCTTGAGGCGGCGGGTCTTTGTTCCTGGTCGCGCCCGATGGCGCGAGCCGGGGTCGGTGTGGGCAGCGGCCTTGAAGAGCCCTGCAACAATGTGTCGTTGGCGTGCTGAAAGGTGACGTGGTGACTGGTGTCGAGATGATCCTTGCCGCCTTGGCGGCAGGGGCTGGTGCCGGCGTGTCCGACTCCGCAAAGGCGCTTGTGGTCGACGCGTATGCAGACTTGCGGGACGTGCTGCGTCAGCGATTGGCGGGCAGAAACCGAGCAGTTGAGGCGCTCGATGGAGTTGAGGTCGCCTCTGGTGAATGGCGAACGGAGCTGGGTGCGGCGCTGGCCGAGGCGAACGCTGACCGTGATGAGGAAGTTCTCTCCGCTGCCCGGGCCATTCTCTCTTCTGCCGATCCGCGGGAATTAGGAGTAAGTCGCTACATGGCGGATCTTCGCGAGGCGCGGGGCGTGCAGCTTGGTGACCATAACGTCCAACACAACTCGTTCAACTGATGGCATCGGCTGGGTTCGGTGAAACGAGGTGGACCATCGATGCGCGCCGCGCTATGGGCGTGCAGGTTGGTGATCAAGGGGTTCAGGTCAACCAGCTCCACCTGCCGCCGCGCTCGGTGACTTGGCCGGTCCGAGTCGGTGTCCTTCCTGCGTCGGCGCAGGGACGCTTGAACCGCTTGGCTGACGCGCAGCTAGCCTCCGCGCTGGTTGATCATCATCGTGAAAGGCTGGCGCTTGGCCAGGTCTTGACTGGTTCGGGTGGTGTTGGCAAGACGCAGGCTGCGGCCGCACTGGCAGATCGCTGGTGGCGGGAGGGAAGACTTGATCTCCTCGTATGGGTCACCGCCGCCTCGCGTACCGCGCTAATTGCTCGTTACGCGCAGGCTGCTGCTGAAGTGACCGGCGTCGTAGATCCAGATTCCAACGACGGGGCAGTCCGGTTCCTGGCCTGGCTGGCCAGCACGCCGCGCAGATGGCTAGTAGTCCTCGACGACCTCGTCGATCCCGCGGATCTACTGGGCCTATGGCCCCCCAATACCCCGTCCGGTCACGTGGTGATGACTACACGACGGCGGGATGCGGCACTGTTAGCTGGCCGGAACGTCATTGACGTCGGTCTGTTCACTCCCGACGAGGCGACCCAGTATCTACGAAGCAAACTCTCGGATGCGCCGCACCGTCCCGATGAGGCCGAAGCGCTTGCCCAAGATCTCGGTCACTTACCGCTGGCCCTGGCACAGGCCGCTGCATACCTCATTGACCAGGACTTGACCTGCTCACAGTACCGACAGAGACTGAGGCGCCGCCGACTTCATGACCTTGCACCGCACGCTCTACCCGACGACCAGGCAGCGCCAGTGGGACTCACCTGGAATCCGTCAATCGACGCGGCCGACGAACATACGCGAGGCGTGGCGCGACCAATGTTGGAACTGGCTGCGCAGCTCGACCCGAACGGAATCCCCGCCGAGCTGTTCACCACCAACGCCGTCACCACCTACGTTGCTGAGCGAGTCGGGCGGCCGATCGACGACGATGACACACATGATGCGCTGCGCCTGCTGCACCGTCTCAGCCTCGCGAGCCTAGATAGCAGCGGTCGCAGCGTGCGAGTACACGCCATGCTGCAACGCGTTGTCCGGGAGGCTACGTCGGCTATCGTCTTGCACACCCTGGCGCGGGTCGCGGCTGATGCCCTCCTGCTGTCATGGCCCGCTCGTGGAGACGTCGGGACCCTCGCCCAGGCGTTCAGAGCCAACACAGCCGTGTTGCAGGCGGTGAGCGAGAGCAGCCTCGTCGACGCCGATTTTGGCGTGCATCCCGTGCTGCTGCGGAGCGGAAGCAGCCTCGGGGAAGCAGGGCTCGTAGCTGCTGCCCGCGACTACTTCCAGAGTCTGCAGGATATTTCGACTGGACGTCTCGGTCCGGACCATCCGCATACCTTGTTCACCCGCGGCAGTGCCGCCAACTGGTTGGGAAGGGCTGGGGATGCGGCTGGTGCCGCTGCTCTGCTTGCGCAGTTGCTGGCTGACCTAAATCGGCTTGTCGGCCCCAATCACCCCTACGCCCTGGAGGTCCGTGGTCGCCTGGCTAACTGGCAGGGGACTGCTGGTGATCTTGAGGCTGCAGACAGAGGGCTGCACGAACTCCTTATTGATCAAAGTCGTTCCCTCGGTGGCCACCCCGATCTTATGGACACCCAAAGTAATCTTGCCTTTTGGCGGGGGCAAGCGGGCGATGCTGCTGGTGCGGTGAGGGAGTTTGAAGTGCTGCTCGTGGAGCGGCTGCGAGTCCTCGCCCCCGACGATCCCGACACCCTGGCGACCCGGGGTAACCTCGCCCATTGGCGGGGGCAGGCGGGTGATGCTGCCGGTGCGGTGGCGGCTTTTGAGGAGTTGCTCGTGGATCGGCTGCGGCTCCTCGGTCCCGATCATCCTGGAACCCTGTTGACCCGCGGCAACCTTGCCTTCTGGCGCGGAGAAGTGGGCGATGCTGCTGGTGCGGTGACCGAGTTTGAAGTGTTGCTCCTGGATCGGCTGCGAGTCCTCGGCCCCGACCATCCAGAGACCCTCGGCGCACGGCATAACGTCGCTAACTGGCGTGGACGGGCTGGCGATGCCGCTGGCGCAGCGGAGTTGCTTCAGGAGCTATTGCCCGATCGCGTTCGCATCCTCGGCGCTGATCACCCTGAGACGCTCGCCACGCGGCATAACCTCGCCGCCTGGCGGGGAGAGGCTGGTGACATAGCAGGCGCAATTCTCGCGCTCCGCGAGCTACTCCCCGATCTGTCGCGGGTCCTCGGCCCCACTCATCCTGACGTCATGTTCACCCGCAACAACCTTGCTGATCTGCACGGGCAAGCTGGGGACGCTACTGGGGCGGCTGAGGTACTCCGTAAACTGCTTCCTGACCAGGTGCGTGCCCTCGGCGCCGATCACCCCGATATTCTTCGGACGCTAGAAGCTCTGGCGTACTGGCACATACAGGCAGGAGAGGCTGCGGGTGCAGTCGCGGCACTCCGGCTACTACTTGCCGATCGGGTGCGGGTTCTCGGCTTGGACCATCCGCACACCTTGGCCGCACGCGGCAACCTCGCTCATTGGCAGGGAAAGGCAGGTGATGCCGCTGGCGCGGCGAAGGCCTTCGCGGAGGTGCTCGCTGACCGATTGCGAGTCCTTGGCCCCGATCACCCTCATTGCATGGTCGCTCGTGGCAACCTTGCTTATTGGCGGGAGCAGGCCGGGGACGCCAGCGGAGCGGCAAGCGCATATGGCGACCTGTACCGAGAGCGGGTTCGGCTCCTCGGCCTGAACCATCTCGACACGCAGGCCGCCGCGGTTAAGTTCGGCTACTGGCGGACGAAGGCATCGCCGCCGAGGACAGGAAGCAAAACCGGCGGACAGACTCGTAGGGGACCGGAGCCCGATGCCCCAAGGTTCGGCGGCAAACAGGTCTGACCGCGGGGTGCTGGTGGGGTACCAGCCCGCTGCTCGACGGGTTCTGAGCCGCACACGGGCGTGGCCGTTGGGCAGGCGGCGCACGTAGTCCAACCGTGTCTGACCCACCTGGTGCGGACATCCGCAACGGCCGCACGGGCAGTTGCTAAACGGCGAACGCGAGTTGGCAGCCGGTCGCGGAGGTCTCACCTGGCTTACCTCACGCGGGGGAGTAGGGAGCGGTACGACCCGGCAACGTGGTGTTGGTCTGCCCCCGTTTTACCCCCCGAAAACCCTTGCCCGATGCTAACCACCAGTGACAAGGAGCGATTATTGTTTGATCGTGTCTGTGCAGCTCAGTGGCTACTTCTGACAGTCAATGACATGCCTGGGACGGCTACGGATGGTAACAAGCAATGACAAGCCCTGAACGAAGCTCGACATGAGGTGCTCCTCGGTTCGAATCTCCTCGTTTGCCACGAGAGAGTCTGGTGTGGAACCGAGAGTGCGCCGATTGAGGATCGCCTGCTCAGCCTCGCATCCCGCCCAGTGCAAGAACTTTGGTTGAGTGCTCAACACAACGAGTGGTCCGCGGCGGCCGGCAGGCCGAGGCAATGGGCGGTGAGCCTGCACAACATCCGCCGCCAGGTGGCTGAGATCGCCATTTCGATGTTCCCGGCCGCAGCCCGCCTTCTCTGCGCCTGGCTGGCGACCTCGCCGCTGCGCGACGCTCTCTGATTGCTTCAGTCGTTTTTGCCGTCATCGGGCTCGTCATCGGCTGTGGAGTGCTCGGGCTGCTCGGTCGCGCGGCGATGTGGTTGCTGCGAGCAGAAGAGTGCGCACTGTAACCTGCAGGTTGTGGACCATATCGGTTCTGCTGCTGACCTATGGAGGCGGCTCTGTCAACTCGGGCAACTACGTCCGCGTGACTACGACGCGGATTTGGTCCGTAGTGTCAAGACCGAGTTCGGCTTGATCGCGGGTCGGGAGGTAGCCCGTGAGCTCGACCGGGTAGGTGTGCAAGCGGAGGCTCTTGTACGCGTGGTGCTGCGTGATCTACAACCCTTCGCGATGATGATGACCGATTTACTCCGGCTGTACGAACGCATCGCCGCAGCGAGCGCAACCAAAGACAGTCTGAGGATCGTGTACGAGTTCTCCGAGGACGACCAGCTTGACGTCCTGCTTTCCGCGTTCCGTGAGCAGGTACGGGTGACTCAGAGCAGCATTCAGTCGGTGCTGCGCCTCGAGATCACGCTCGACCAGCTATGGAGGTTTCCATTCTCAGCTCCGATCAGCAATCTGTCGCCAGAGTTGGAAGCGTGGGCCGCGACCTATGACGCAGGCTTCTGGCCAAATAGCCTTCCGGCGCCAGCGCCGACCGGAGCTCCGACGCTCGACGCTGCGGTGGCTGACACCATGGCCGTGCTGCGCGCGTACCTCGACCGAGCCAGATCGTTGGCTGCTGACCGTCGCTCGCTTTGGCCTGGCACCCGAGACCTGCTGCCGGCTGACGCCGAAGTCGTTGGACTTAGTGACGCCGAGCGCTGGCTCCCTCATCGACTGTTCGGTTTGCACTCGGAGACGGCGAAGGCGGCCGAGGGTCGGTTTTACGGGAACCGGATCGCAGCGAGGTTGCGTGGTTGGCTCGACGACCTCGACTGGCGGCAGACCGAAGCAGAGGTCGTGCGCGAGGCTCTCGAGGAGGTGCTTGCGCTGCCGATCTGGGGCAAGCGCCACGAGTTCTACTCGGCGTGGCTGGTGACCGAGTTCGACAAGGCCCTTCCCGGGCGATTGACCTTCAGAGTCCACGAAGGTGTACTGGCGTTTCCCTTCCGGGCCACCCCAATAGCGGACATGGACAGCACTGCAGGCCCCGTCCAGCTCTGGGCCGAGATGCGGTCGCCGTACCACGCTCCAATTAGTGCCTCCCGCAAAAGGGGCATTCAGCCGGATTACAGGTTCTTAGCAGGACCAGACCTGGAACGCGACACGCTCCTCGCGGTCGAAGCAAAGCAATACCTACGCCCTGCCGCCAAGAATCCTGGACAGGCGCTGGCCGACTACAGCGGAGGCCTGCCCAACGCGCTGGTCATCTTGGCCGCATACGGTCCGGTGAGCCAATCGGCCATTACCTACGTCCCACAGAGGCGGCGGCATCGGGCACAGGTGCACGACTACCTGCGTCCCGGCGCCGTGGCCTGCGACAGCTTCCAACAGCAGATCACTGCAGCGCTGCCGCCGCCCAAGCCGAAGCTCGCCACCCAGGAGGCAACGCTCGAGCTTCACTGGGATTCGGTGGTCCCGGATCTGGACCTACATGCCTACGTCAGGAGAGGCGACGGCGAGCAGCATGTCTTTCATGAGCAGCCATCCAGTGAGCACGTGGAACTCCTGAGAGACGTGCTCGACGGTCGAGAGCCCGAAAAGATGATCATCAGGCAGGGTGGGAACGCAATTCGCCTGCGCGTTGATATCGAGGTCTGGGCATATACCCCAGGCGCGGCCCTGGGCGACGCTCATCCATCTATCTCAGTCCCCACGGATCGCGGGCGACTCTCGGTCTCCCTGCCTGCGTCAGCACCTCCGACCGCCCGTACCTGGTTTGCGCTCACGATCGATGCGGACGGCACCGTCGATGTCCATCGCGAGTTCGTACAGCGTCGTGAAGGTGTCAACCAGGATGTCTAGCCGTGCCAGAAACCCACGCCAAGCGGTCTCCGATCCAACCGCGCGACGTTCCCTCATCGCCTGGACGGCGATCATTGCGGCCTCGACCTCCTGACGCTCTGGAGAGAAGCAGAGGTCACCGTAGGTCAATCTGTGGCTCTCCAACGATCGCGTTCGGCGGCTCGGTAGCCGCCTTGGGCCTGACGCCGGTTCGTCGTTCATCGGAACGTAGGGGCGTGGGCGGAGTCCGAGTCCGCCGGACCGGAGGCAACGTTCCAGCGGTGCGATCAGGACTGGGCGTCCGACAGCGGCTAGCCGAGCAGGCGCTGGGCAACCTGGACCGGTAAGCCGCAGCCGCGCGGCGCGCAGGGTGCACACGGCACGGCGGGAGTGTCCGGACCGAATCTTGATCTTCAGCACGCTGCATCTCTCGCCGTGCTGGGCGAGTACCTGGCGCATTACAACGGACCCGGCCACATCGGGGCGCTGGTGGTGACCGTGCTGGGAGCGCAGGCGTTACAGCAGGCCGACGAGTCGTAGGGGCTCGCGGAGGCCGTCCATGGTGCGTGGGTGCTCGTGGTCCAGGCACTTGATCAGAACGTCGTCGGTCCCCTTCGGTACCTTAGAGACGTGGAACGTCCCCCACTGGGAGCACTTCTTGCAGATCAGACCGAGGATGAACGGCCGGAGCAGATAGAGGCCGCGCTCGTCCTTGATGTAGAGGCTGCTGTCCTCAATGTGGCCGGGATATTCCAAGGTCTGCGCCGGTACGACCGAGTGATCGCCCATCATCTCTCGATATCTGACGGTCGACGTGTCTGCAAGTGAGTCGTACCTTACGTTGAAAACATATATGAGCTTCAGGTCGCAGAGGAACTCGGCGGCCGCGAGTACAGTCTGAAGGTCGACCTGTGACTGCTGCAACGCCTCGTCAACGTCGTCCTCCTGTTCGTGGGCCTCGTCGTTACGGCTAGCCTTAAGCCGCTCCCACGCTTCCGCGACGCCTGGACGGTTCCAGTAGCCGCGTACCTCGATGAGGGGCGCCGAGTCCGGGAGCCGCGAGAGTCCTTTGGGGAGTCCCAGGAGCACGTCGAGCCAGTCATCAAAGGTCGTGCCGCGGCCGGACTGAAGCTTGGCGCGGATGCTGCCGACTGCGCCGAGAGAGATGCCCGCCTCCCGGGCCGCGACCACGCCGAGGAGCGCGACGTAGGTCGCTACGGCCTCCGCCATTCTCAGGGTTCGCTTGAGCACGGTCTCGGCCGGGTCCGAACCGAGCGCAACGTGGACGTGGCGCCACCGCAGTGCGATGGGATAGGGGTACCTCGTCCGAACGGCGTATGGGAAGTCGTCAACAAGGCTGGCGGCCTGCGTCCGCATCCGCAGTCGTCGCCCTGATTCCAACAGGCGGCTGCGGGCGGACCGGGGCTCGTCGAGGAACACGGTCTCCAGAAGCGACGTGGCCTCCGACCGCCACGCCTCCAACTGACCGGCCGCATGCTTTAGGTCCTTAATTGCCGACGTCAGTGCTTTGTCGGGCTGGGGAACCCGGAGCTCGCGAAGCCCAGTCAGCGGGATATGCATCGGATTGTCGAGCATTACCAGGGTCTTCGCGAACGAAGTGCCGAGAAAGAGCCGGAGCAGTTCGATCTGAGTGTCCGAAACGCCAGCGCGCGGGCGCAGGATCAGCAGCATGTCCGAGGCAACAGCCGGCAGGTCTGCCTCCGACACCTCTGCGACCAGCAGCCCGCTCGGGTCGTTACGCCGCGCGATCCGGCGGACCAGCAGGTCTCCCTGGCGCAGCAGTTGGCTGTCGCTTACGGCGGCCCACAGGTCGTCCTCCTCCGATGGTGCGAGCGTGCCATCGCGCAGCACATCCCGGGCGCGCAGAACCCGAGCCGCTCCCGGTTCACGATTCGATTTGAGAAGCTTGCGGTCGAGCGTGAGGTTGATTCGGCCATCCGGGGTTTCGCACAGCTCGCTGAGCGCGACGAGCTGACCGAACTCCGCCCACGCCTGCTGCCGCCTCGCCACAGCCGGATCGTTGCGATCGAAGCCATAGCCGTCCGCCGGAGCGACGGGTATTCGGGTCGCATACCCATGCTTCAACCGGTGACCGCCCTTGGCCCGCAGCACACGCTCGAAGTCCTCCGCGATCGCGTCCGGCTCGCCCTCCGCCGGGATCCGGTAGATGCGCGTCGGCTTGGGCTGACGGTCGGCGCTGGCGCGGAGCACGATCGCCGCGACCGTGAACCTGGGGTCGACATCGTCGAAGACGTTCGTGGCATAGATGACGAAGGGAACCTGCCACTGTTCGCCCAGTCTGGCACGCCAATCCGCAGTCGTACGCGACTCCACTGCTGCCCCTGGAAGAATGGCCGCCATCACCGACTCGGGATCCGCAGGCGCGCACTCCGCTAGGACCATCTCATAGGTGTTGGCGTAAGGAGTGCGGGACGGTCGTGGACGGGGAACTGGGCTGTTCAGCCTCTCCCACGGCGGGATCGCCACCACGGGGCCGTCGGTTAGCCGGCTCGCGAGCACCTCGCCGAACGCCTCGGGCGCCACCATCACCGCCTGCGCCCATAGCCGGGTGGGTGGCACTTGGACGGAAGACTCCGCGACCATGGGGGTCGGGGTCCGGCCGTCGAGGGACGCAACAGCGCGCTGCACGAGCCGGGCGAACAGGTCCCATCGCTGGCCGGTCGTCATCGCCATGATCGCCACGACTGCACCCTAATACTCTAACGTCACTTGATCTTGACGCAACAGTCTCAATATGTCCGGCGGTCTACGGCTGGGTGGACGAAGGTCGCGCGGCCCTGACTTTCGCCGTCCGGGCGCTGATGTTGGCGATGCTCTTCAGAGTGCCGACGTACTCTGCCTATCGCGTTGACTGCGGCGGTCTTGGTTTCACTCGATTGTGGGCGCACTCGACGTTCCTCGCCGACGCTGCTTGGCGGCGAGGAGCCACACGCCCGACCCGACGGCGGCGACGCCGCGCCCGAACTCCTTGCGGCTGACGATCCGCACGATGCCGAACACCAACTGGGTATGCGCGAGATCCTGTCGGAACCGGATGGGATCGGCCTTGACCAGTGTCCGCAGAAGTTGCACCGACTCGTTGCTGGCGGCGAGGGCGTCACCGTGCCGGTCGAGGAGGAGCAGGTGCCCTGCCTGCGCCTTGAGTGCTCGTGCTAGACCCAGTGTGCGCGTGGGGGTGGGGTGCGATTCCCGCAGGACAGCGACCGCTTCGGTGCTCGCCTGCAGGGCGTCGCGGGGCCTGGACCGGGTGGCGAGGACATTGCTCAGGTCAGTCAGGGCGATCCCCAACGCGATCGGGTTCTCCGAGTCCAGGCTGCGGAACAGCGCGACGGCCTCGCGGGAGTACGGCTCCGCTTCCGGGCGGCGGTTGGTGGCAACCAACGCCGCCACCATGTTCTGGAGCGAGATTGCGAGGTCCTCGGCGTGTGCGTGGGGGTCCGCCGCCGCGAGGGTCCGGCGCGCCGTTAGCGCGGTCGTGGTCAGCCGTAGGCCATCGGATTGTTCGCCGACGCTGATGAGCAAAAATCCGAGATTGCTGAGAACCTTGGCGTGTTCGTGGCCGTGCCGTGCGAAGTTCGCCTCAGCCAGTCCGGCCAGCAGACTTACTGCCTCGCGGGTCGACGAGATGGCCTCCTTCTCTCTACCAACTTCGGCATACGCGGATCCGAGCGTGCCCAGGGACACGGCGAGGGCGCTCCTGTGGACGTTAGGCTGGGCGTCCACGAGGAGACGGTTCGTCGTGACCGCCTCCTCGGCGGCTTCGATCCCGGCTGAACCGCGGCCGGCGCGGACCAGTTGGGAGGCGAGGTTGCTGAGCGCGCCAGCGAGGCCCGGTAGGTGCGCCTCTTCGTCGCGTCGCAAGAGCGTGCGGTACTCGGCGACGGCCTCCTGCGCCTGGCGCACCGCCTCGTCGAGGCGTCCGAGGCGCCCGTGGTATGCGCTTTGGTTGCTCAGCGCCGTCGCAAGTTCCGACCGGAACGCTTCGGGATTTGCCTCACAGAGCCTGACGTAAATGTCGACCGCCGCCTGACCGGTCCCGGCTGCCTCCCGGTGCTGGCCGAGACGAGTGTGGGCGACTGCGAGGTTGACCAACGACAGCGCGGTGTCGTGGCCTCCGGTGACGTGGTTTGTCAACTGGTCACAGCGGATGGACAGCGACCGCTCATGGTGAGCCAGGGCCTCGGCGTGTCGGCCGAGGGCGCTGTAGAGATTACCTGCTGTGGTGAGGGTGACGGCCAGTGTGGTCACAGCGGCCGGCGAGAGGGTTACGAGTTCCTCGTAGATCTCGACCGCTTCCCGCGCCGCGGCCATCGCCTCCTCGTGGTGGTGTAGGTCGGAGAGGACGATGCTGTGGTTGTTGAGCGACTCCCCGAGGTGCTGGAGGTGTGGTTCGCGATCTGCTTGAACCAATTCGCGGCGTATCGTGACTGCCTCCTCGCTGACTTTCAGCGCGGCGACGTGCCGGCCCAGGTTGGTCATTGCGGAGGCCTGGCCGGCGATGGCATGGGCCAGTCGTGGGCGGAAGGCGGGATCGTCACTGACCAACTCCCGCAGGATCTCGACAGTACGCTCCCATCGGGTGAGGGATTCCTCGTAACGGCCGGCGTTCGACAGCCGCCATCCGAGTGCTGCGTGCAGTGTCGCTTGGTTCGAGGGGGTGTCGTCGGCGGCGAGGCGCTGCTCGGTGTGCCGGATGGCCAGTACCGCGATTCCCGGATCCAGGTCGGGGTCCGGACTGGCCGGCAGCGCGTCCACGATCGCCGTGAGGAGCGACGCGTCGGCGCTGGGAGTGTTGGCTAGGGCGATCAGCGAACTGGACCCGCCGACTTGGATGAGGCGCGGTTCCGAGCGCAGCAGCGGGAAGAAACCGGCCGGTCCCAGATGCGGCCATCGTTGCGCGGAACTGGCGAGAAAGATCATGGTGCGGGCGGTGTGCGCTGGCCGTAAGGCCTCGTGGTCCGGAGCGAGAAGGTCCGCCATGTCCTGCGTTGCCCAGGTGTGCGCCGGGTACGCGATGTCGTGCCCTGGAGTGGTCAGCGCGATGAAATCTTCGGCGAGTCGATCCGGGTACAGCGGCGTCAGTACCGTGTCGCCGTCGGCCGCCACGGGCGGGTAGCACCAGCGGTGGTCCTCGAGCAACTGGGGGACATCGCCGGACGCGGCGAACCCGCTCAGTACGCCCGCACCGACCGTCTGCGGGACCGTGCCGGTGAGTGCCGCCGTGAATACGACGCGGCCCATCGTTTCCGGCTCCGTCCGGTATGCGCGACCTGCGGTGACGGTTGGTTGTTCCTCGTAGAGAACCGCCCAGTGCCGGCTCTCCCGGTCGAGCAGATAGACGGTCAGGTCCGACATTGTCTCCGGCGCCCGTCGGCCGGAAACTGCGGCGTCCACGCTGACAAGGGCGAACATGTGCAACGCCAAGGGCAGCCCGAACTCAACCCGGTCAATCGCGCCGGGCACAGGCAGCCGGTCCAGCGCGGTGAGCCCGTAACGTCGCGCGAAACCGCGTCGCGCCGCATCGAACATCTCCGCCCGGTCCGGGCTCGCGTTCGGGATCGGCAGCAGCGCCTGCGCCGATCCGCCGGCTTGGCGTGCCTCCAGGCTCTGGCGTACGCCAGTCCAGCTGTCCGCGCTGCGGCCCAGCAGCAACACGCGAGTGCGTACCGCGAGGTGGAACAGCAGACCGTTGCCGAGCAGCAGGTTTAGATGTGACAGTGGCCAGCGGTCGGCGTAGTCAACGACTATTAGCAGACCGACGGCACCATCGAGACGCAAGTCTTCTGCCCCGGAGTCGATGACAGAGCCCGCGGCGTACACAGCGGTGATCACCCGCCATCCGTCAGCCTCGGCGTCCCGGGCGAGCCGGCCGGCCAGGCGGCTCTTGCCCTGCCCGCCGGGCCCGTACAACCAGCGGACGTCGAGCCGTGGCCCGCCGCGGAGCCACGCGTGCAGGGATGCAAGCTCGTCAGCGCGGCCGGTGAAATCCACTACCTCGAACTGCGCATTTAGCATTCGACTCGGCAGTTCGCGGAGCCACTCGGGATCCGGGTCGGGCGCAGGCCGCCACCGCTGCAATCGGTACACCGGACTGCCGTCCTGGAAGACGTGCAGGTCGGCGCCATCTATGCCGTACCCGAAGCCGCTGGTTACCGTGACCTTCTGCCGGAGAGCTCGATCCACCGGAGCCGCCTTTCGCGAAGGGTTGCGTTGAAATCGGATCACCGAGACGGTGCGCGCTGCGCCGAGTCGCGGGCCCGGAGGTGCGCCAGCGACGCGCGCAGCGCGGGCCAGGCATTGAGGGTGTCGGCTCCGAACAGGACGCGGGCCGGACGGTGCGGCTGGTGGAACAACGCGTTGCTGAGCAGCCATGTGAGTTCTTTTAGCGGCCAGCTGGCGGCCTCGTCGACGAGGAGCAGGATGCCGGCGGGAACTGCATTGTCGGGGATCGGCTCGACCGCCGGTGTTGGGTCGCCTGGGCCGATCCGGGACACCTCCACCACCTGCCACCGATCCGCGTGGCAGGACGCTGCGAACGCGTCCCGCATCGCCGAGCGCCCCTCCCTGCCGCCGTGCAACCAGCGCAGGGCCAGGTTCGCGGGACGATTCCGCCAAGTGCTCAGGTCGCCGTAATCGACGGCCGGCAGGCTAGGTGCAAGCGGGTGGGGTGCCGGCGGGCGCCAGGGCGTGAGCAGGTAGCGATTCCGAGGCGGGCCTACCGTGTACAGGTCGCCATCGATGACACCGTACGCGAATCCACCGTTGGCGGTGATGATCTGCCGGATGCCAGTCATGTATACCGGCCGATTCGGGCGTGCAGGGCACGCCGGAACTCGGACACCGATGCCAGCGCGGGTGCCACTTCCGGCCGGCTCCCCACGTGCCGGGCGAGGAGAGCGGTGGACTCTTCGACGGCGGCCACCGCCTCGGTGAGGAGCGTAAGCTCCTGCTTGCGCCGAGACGGTCGGATCCGGGGTCGTCCGAGCGGATTCTCCCGCCGGACTACGTCGGCCAGACAGGTGGCAAGGTTGTTCAACGAGAGTGCGAGCTCGGGCTCGAAGAATCGGGCGTCTCCGGGTGCCATCTGCTCCAGCAACGCACGTCGCAGGGGGATGACCTCGCGGAGGATACGGATTGCCTCGTCGGTCTCGCCGCCGGCGGACAGGCGGCGGGCGAACTCGTGCAGCGAGGCGGCCAGGTCCGGCATGAACGCTGCGGGGTTCGCCTCGGCAAGCTGGCGCCGGATCGCCACTGCCTCACGGGCGGCGTCTAGCGCCTCGGCGTAGCGGCCTGCTTCGGCCAACCGGTTGCACAGCTCGCTCTGGGCGCGGGCGACGTCTGGGAGAAAGGCGGCGGGCCGGGTAGCGGCGAGCCGTTGATCGATCGCCAGCATCTCGTGGGCGACGGCGACGGCGGCGCCGGTCCGGCCGAGACCGGACAGACACCGGCTGAGGGTGTCGAGCGCGGCTGACAGCTCCGGGACATACATATCGTCGGCGTCGGCCAGCTCACGCTGGATGGCGACCGACTCCTCTATGTACGGGAGGGCCTCCCCGGGACGGTGGAGGTCGGTGAGCTGCGCGGCGACGTTAGCCAGCGCCTTGGCGTGCTGGGGCCGGTACGTCTGTGGCTGTGCCTCGGCCAGTTCGGCCCGGATTCGGTTGCTTTCGAGCCCGTGTGCCAATGCGTCCTCCCACCGGTTCACGTCGGCGAACGCCCGGGACATGTTCAGCTGCACGATGCCCAACTGCGGTAGATGAGTCCGGTCGATCTTGGCGAGCCGCGTCTGGATCGTGACCGCCTCGCGGGCCGCCGTCACCGCCTCGTCGCGCCGGTTTACCCGACCTAGGTCCACCGCCAGGTTGCCGAGCGCGCTGGCAAGGTCGGCGAGGGAGTCCGCGTTGCCGTCGCGCGCCAGTTCACGTCTCACCGCGATCGCCTCCTTGGCCCGTGCGAGGGCCTCGTCGCGGCGGCCTACGACGCCCAGCGAAACCGCGAGGTTGGCGAGTGCGTCCCCGAGGACCGCGAGCCGGCCGTCCTGGTCTGGGTCCGCGTCGTGGCACAGCTCCACCGCACGTCCTTCGTGTGCGAGCGCGTCAGCGTGCCGGCCGGCGTTGGTAAGGCGGTACCCGCACCGCACGTGTGCGTCGGCGCGAACCAAGGGATCCGGATGGACCTCGTCCCGCCATACGGTGAGGACCTCGGTGATCGCGGCTATACCCGAGTTAAGGTCCACATGGTTGTCCTCGGGGAACATCTGGTCCAGTGTGAGCATCACCTTGGGGGAAAGGCCGGGTACGGTGGCGAGCGCGGCGAGCGCGCCGCTGCCTGCGTCGAGGGCGAGTTGCGGTGCGCGCAGCAGGATCGGATAAAGGTACGCCTCGCGCAGGTGTGGCCAGCGCGCGGCCGCCGCGATCAAGAAGGTGAGGGCACGCCGCCGCCCCGATGAGGTGGCGGCGACGTCGGTGCCTAGGATCCCTTCGGTGGTGGGCAGGGCCCAGTCCTGAGCCGGGTAGTCGGCCTCATGTCCGGGCAGGGTGAGCGCGAGGAAATCCTCGGCCAGCCGATCGGGATAGAGCGGTTCGAGGGCGTCGAGGCCGACGGCGGTGGCGGGGTAGCAGCGGCCATGGTCATCTAGCGCCGGGTCGGCGACGTCGAGGCGTTCGAGCAGGCCGGAGGCGGCCGGCCGGGGCATCGCGCCGGTCATCGACGCGGTGAACACCACCCGGTTCATCACTGCGGCCGGGGTCGTGACTGCAGCCTGCTCGTGCAGCAGCGCCCAGTGGCGGTGCTCGCGGTCGAGTAGATAGACGCTTAGCCCGCCCAGTTCCGCCGGTGGCCGCCTGCCTGTGACGTGTGCATCCACCGCGACCAGGGCGGCCATGTGCAGGGTAAGCGTGAGACCCAGTTCACCGTCGTCGCCATTCAGCCGTGGCAAGGCAACGTCGGCCTCCTCGGCGCCGTATACCTCGGCGAAGCAGCGACGGGCAGTCTCCGCCATGGTCTGCCGCCGGCCGTGCTCAGTCCCGACCGGTGCCAGCCGCAGACGGGCGCACTGTGCGCCGTGTTCCCCGACTAGGGCGTTGAGCGCCGGCCAAAGGTCGTCGGCGCGCGCGAGCAGCAGAACCCGCACGCGCACACCGTCGCGATGCAGCAGCGAGTTGGCGAGCAGCATCGACAGCTCGGTGAGCGGCCAGCGATCCGCGTAGTCGACGATCAGCAGGATTCCGGCGGCTCCGGCAAAACTCAGGTCGTACGCCGACGCAGAAGGCAGGACTGACCCCGTACCGGACGAGGCCTGGACCACTCGCCACCCTTCGGCTGCGGCCTCCTCCGCGAACCGTGTAGCCAGGCGAGTCTTGCCCTGTCCCCCCGGGGCATACATGAGGCACGCGGCCAGCCGGGCCGAACGGATGCGCCACTGATGCAGCGCGGCGAGCTCAGTGCCGCGCCCGACGAAGTCGACGACGCCGAAGGCCGCGTTGAGCATGCGGCTGGGTAGCTCCAGCAGCCAGTCCGGGTCGGCTCGTCGGCGGCCCGTGCCCGTCGTCAGCAGGTACACCGGTGACCCGTCCGGGCGCTTGTGCACGTCAGCGCCTGTGACCCCGTACGCGAAGCCGGCCGTTGCGGAAGCCCGCTGGTGGCCGCTATGAGCCATTGTCGCCCGGGTTCGGGCCGTTCTTGATGTCGCCGTTGATCACACCCTGCGCCGTGGACAGGGGTGCCGACGCGTTGATGTGCATGCTAATCGGAGCTGTCGGCGCCGCCGGAGCAGCCCGGTCCGTCGGCGTTAGAGGCGCGACCAGTTGCTCGGGGACCGCCCGCCTTGCCTGAACAAGCGAGACGATCAAGCCGATGGCCGACACCAGGAGCGCTGTGATGCCGACGAACATGCCCACCACGCTGGCGATCTCGTCGCGCTCGGACAGCGGCCGCCGGAAGTAATCGATTAGCGGCTCCCGCAACAGCCGCGCACACGCGACCGCCATGACACCGCCCACGAGGCCGAAAAACAGCCAGAACCAGCACCGTCCTACCCGGGAATCCACCGGAGGCATAGTGACCTTCCTTCGCCGCCACGATCGGGACAGTCAACACGAGGACGGAGATCAAAACAATCGAGCTCACAGCTGAGGGATGCCTGGTTGAATGTCAGAGCCGCTCCTGCCCGCCGGTCGTAGGAGTGCCGTGTAGGTGGTTGCCGGCCGGTTGGCAATCAGGACCCAAGCGACGCCGCTCTCTAAATGTCAGTGGCTCGATCTGATCTCAGAGATCATCACTGATTGCTTACGATTGCGAGCCACCACGGCTCGATGAGAACCCATCCGACTGATCGGATCGAGCTCCTATTCGTGGCGCCCGAGTGCCGGCGACGACCTGTGGTTCCAGTTCGTGGCGTTCTCGACGTTCCCGCGGGCGACCGGGGCACGGTCGTCAACAACATCGTCAGAAATTTCTGTGACAGCGAACTGCGTCGGCGTTACGCGTCGGGTGCGTTCGTCGAGGTGGAGCCGCTTGCTGCGGGGATTGGTGGCTGCTGGCGACGGAAACCTGGGGCGAGTACGGCCCGGAGCAGGCGAACCGCCTATTCGAGCTTCTCGCGCCGGTGCTGCCGGCGGTCTTCGTGGATTCAATTCCCCTCGTTCCCCACGAGCACCTGGCTCCTGAAACGGAGGTCGAGGCGCGAACGGCGAAGTGCTCCGCGTTCCGGCAAGTTCCCAGCTAACCGAACCCGGGCCGATGTGAACCGCCGTGCAGACGCTTCTCAGATGCTGTACCTACGGCGGCGGCCGGCTACATCGATGAGCCTGCTGAGACTCTGACTGAGTTGGCAACGCGTTTTGTCCTCGGTACGGGCTTGCAGCGTAGCGAGCCCGACTCGGACTGGACGCTGTCGGCGAGCGGCCCGTAATCGGGGCGCGCCCCAACACCGGGCCTGCGCCCTACCTGTCGACGCGGGATGACGGAGGGCGGCAGCCCCGTGAGAGTAGGCGTCCGGCGGGGACGGCTCTGGCGGGTGTGTGGTGCGGGTGCCTAATGTCAGTCGGTGGCGGAGCGTTAGAGGTGGTGGTCGTCTCGATCGAGCGGGATGGGAGCCGATGAGCGAGAGCCGAGCGACGAAGCGGATCTCCGGTGCTGCGTACAACGCGTTGCGGGCTGCGCTGGCCGGGGTGTTCTGGTATCGGCCGACGCTGGAGAAGTTTCTGCGGGCCGCGTTGCGGGAGCATCCGGAGTTGCTGGCCCGGGTGAACTTTGGGGTTTCGACGCGCGAGATCGCCGACGAGGTGGTCGACCGGCTTATCGAGGGCGAGCGGCTCTATCAGCACGCGAGCGTGCAGTTGATGGTCGAGCTAGCCAACATGCAGCGGTTTCCCGAGCTGGAGCGGCACGAGAACGCCGAGAAGTGGTTGCCGCGGGCGCAGGCCGCCGTCGCCGACCTGAAGACGTACACGGCCGCGTACGAAGAATTAATCAGCGAACGTGAGCGCCTGGATGCCGAGCAGGCGGCCTACACCCAGCAAGTCGAGCTGCAGCGGCGCTTCGCGCAGGACCTCGACGACCTGCGCGGCCGATTCCTGGCCATGCACTCGATGGCCGACGTGCACGAGCGTGGTCGGCAGTTCGAGGACTTCCTCAACACCCTGTTCGCGTTGTTCGACCTCTCCCCGCGGCTGGCCTACTCGCTGGCGGCCGAGCAGATCGACGGGTCGGTCAGCTTCGACACCGACGACTACATCATCGAGGCGAAGTGGACCAAGGATCCAGTCAGCCGGGAACAGGCCGACGCTTTCGCCAAAAAGGTCGAGCGTAAGGGCAAGAACGCGCTGGGGCTGATCATCAGCATCAACGATCTGAGCGAGCCCGCACGTACCACCTACAGCGAGGGCACCTGCTTCATGACGATGAGCGGCTCCGACCTCTTCACGATCCTCGAAGGACGCATCCCCTTGGACGATGTGCTGCGGCGTAAGAAGCGGCACGCCAACGACACCGGCAGCTGCCACTTCCCGGTCACCGAAATGTTCTGACCCGACCCACCAGAGACCGTGCGGGCGCGGCCCGGCAGGCGAGGGCTGGATGCGTCCGCGTGGTGGAGGTGCCGAACGTGTCGGGGCTTTCCGTTAACGTGACTGCTCGGAGAAGCGACGAAGGGCGGGACGGGCGTGGCAACGGATGACGACGAGGTTGATCCTGCCGCGGGCATCGTTAACCCACGACTGAGTGACGTCTTCGGCCTGGTCATCCGGCAAGACGAGGTGGACTTCGTAGTCCCTCACCTGCGCGAGGACCTTCCGCTCTACCTCGACCCTTTCTTGCTCTGGAAGTCTGAGGACCCGCAGTACCGGCAGCTTCACGCCGACCTGCTCGGCTTCGTCGAGGAGGTCCGTCGGCAGGCCGTCGGCGGGCAGGCTACCCGGGCGGCCATGCTCCTGTCGGAGGTCAGTGAGCCGGTCGAGCTCGGCCTGGGCTACGCCGCCGGGACCAAGCGGGGATCGGCCCTGGGCCCGGGCACCATCGACGGCATCATTCGCACGTTCCAGCAGGTACCCCAGTTGCAGACCGCGGGCCTGGACCATTTGGAGATCCTCGCGCTGCTCGTGCCGGGCATCGCCGAGGACCGCATCAGCGACCTGACCGCCTCGGTCATCAAACGGTGGTTGGCCGAGTTCACCCAGCGTCACTGCCAGCAGTGGGGCATCCCGACGACACGCCGCCGGCTGGTCGGCTGGGACCCGGCTGCGCTCGACTGGCGGCCGTTCGACGCGCACCTTCCGTACAACCCGTCCGACGGCTCGCCCGTCCTGCTCGCGCCGCTGAACCTACTGCGTCGGCTGCCGTGGATTAACTACGGCGACTACTACCGCACAGCTTACGCGCCGCTTGTGCTGCCGCCGGGGCGCACGGGCCGGGCCGTCGCCAAGCAGGACGTGCTCGCATACAACCAGGCCCACTTTGATACCGTCCGCGGCTACGTCGCCGAGCGGGAGGCCGCCGCCGACGTCTGCGCCCCCGACCCGCTGTTCACCCCGCTGCGCCTCACGACCATCGCCAAGAAGGTCAAGGAGGTCAAGGCGCTGCCGACCGGCCGGGTCAACGGCGCGGACAAGAAGTTCGAAGACCTCGCATTCGACGTCCTATCCTCGGCGCTCTACCCCGAACTCGACCTCGCCGGCCAGCAGGAGCGCACCATCAGCGGTGCCCACATCCGCGACGTCATCTTCCACAACGACGGCAAAACACCGTTCCTGACCGACCTGCGAAACCTGTACGGCGCCCGCCAGCTCGTCTTCGAACTCAAGAACGTCGCCGAGCTCGACACCGAACACGTCAACCAGCTCTACCGCTACCTCGACGACGACGACATGGGCCGTCTCGGCATCCTTGTCGCGCGCCACCCGCCCAAGAGCAGCGTCCAGCGGAACATCATCGACCTGCACTCGTCCAAGCGCCGAGCCGTCCTTTGCCTGAATGACTCCGACCTCGAGCTGATGGTCGCCCTGCTTGACTCTGGGCGGCGGCCCATCGAGGCGCTGCGTAAGAAGTACGTCGAGTTCACCCGCATGCTCCCGAAATAGGAGACCGTATGCCCCGCCGCACCGCCACCAACGATGCATCCTCGCCGTCGCCGACCGAGGATCAGGCCGCGACCTACGACCGGCTCGTCCCGATGCTGGAGGCCGCCCACCGCGAGATGACCGAGCTGTCCAAGAAGAAGCAGGACGGCATTGTCAACACCCTCAAGATCAAGATGCTGAACCGGCTGCTTGGCGAGCTCAGCAAGATCATCGAGAATGATCCCAGCCACGCCTTCGTGGACATGCTCGACGAAGAGACTCTCCCGCAGAACAGCGATGCGGTCCTTATCCTCAGCCAGTGGCATGCCGCCCTCAAGCAGTACAAAGCCCGGCACTATGGCCAAGATGCCGGGACGCACGAATTCAGGTGGCTCACCGTGGAGAACCCGGGCGAGCGCTATCGCTGACGCCTCGCCAGCGCGGTTCGTCGATCGGGATCCACCCGAACGGGGGCAGCTGCCACGTGCGAGCAGTCGCAATCTACCTGTATTTCCTCGGCCGCTCGACCCGCCGGCGCGGTCGTCGTGCATGACGCCCCGTATGAGGCTGGAACCCAAGCGGGTTAGGTCGCGATCGGCTTGCCGGCGGTCAATGGCGTCGCCAACTGGCGCATCAACGCCGGGTGGCGAGTCGGCGTGGGCCAGCTCTGGCGGAACGGGTCTCCTTCCTGCTTGGCCGTGCGGTCGTTGTCCTGGCCACGTCGGGAGCGGAGCGCCGTACGCCGGTCGTGGTGGTGCGGGGGCCGAGGACGGCATCTCTGTCATCGGAAGATCGACGGCAAGCGGTCACCGGCTGGTCGTCATGATCGACTAGCGGTGGTCGGGCGGCCGGGGGCCGCAGCACCGAAGCCTTTCGCGGATCGGATCCGTCGGATGAAGTTACATTCGTCGTGCAAGTGCCCTGTGGACCGCTCGTTGCAAGATGGCATTCAGAGGCCGCCACCGCACTAGGTTGCGGTGACGGTGGTGCTGACCGAGGAAGGGCTGCCACAGGTTCGGTCAGTACGCATGCTGTGAGGCGCGCACGGCAGGTTGGCAGTTGCAGCGGGGCGCTCAGACCTGGCGGAGTGGGGTCCCCGTTTACCCCCCGAAAACCCCGGCCGATAGTTGACGAAGGGTGACAAGCAGCGATGAGCGCATGGGGATGTCTCTGCAGCCCAGCGACCACTTTCGGCAAGCAATGACAAGCTTGGGACGATTACTGTCGGTAACAAGGGGTTTTGACAAGCAATGACAAGCCTTGAACGAGGCTCGACAAGAGGTTCTTCTGGGTTCAAATCTCCTCGTTCCCCACGAGGGCTGCCTTGGCAACTACCCCCGCGGTCACGGTAGTCGATACGTGCACGAGGAGTCTGGAGCTGTGGAACCGGCAGCTGTCGAAGTCGCAGGTCTCGGAGACGGCAATACCCGGTGGAAGTAGCCCGCCTCGGCCACATCGAAGCCGACACGGCCGGCGGTGCCCAGCTGGGCCAGCGCGGCCCGGACCCGGTCCGCCGAGATCCCCGCCGAGGCGGCCAACGCGTGGACATCGATCGTCGGGTCCCAGGACAGCAGCGCGGCGTCGTCGGCCACGTCGTCCGTGGCGAGTGCGGTCAGCGCGCCGCCCTCGCCGGAGAAACCCCGGTAGGACTCCGGCGACAGGGTCAGCGACAGCCGCAGCGCGCCGGTATCGAGCTCCCACACGCTGGGCAGCGGCGGCGATCCGGCCGCCGCCGGTGGCCCGTACACCCGCAGAGTCTTCACGTATCGCAGCAGCCCACGCAGCGTGGCGAGCCGTGTGGCGCCGGCCAGGCACACCGCGCCGGGCACCGGGCGTGAGGTCAGCCGCAGCGAGCGACCGGCCGACACCACCCAGAGCACCGATCGGTTGTTGCCCGCCGCCAGCCGGCGCAGGAAGGCGGCCGCCTCCGCCGCTGGGATCTCCGCCCGGGGCTCCATGGCCGCAGCGATCAGATGGACCTCGGCGAACCCCCGCAGCCAACGCCCAGGCAACGGCACCATCTTCTCCACCACAGGACCGTCGAGGGTGGACACGGTCAGGTCGTCTGGCCCCCCCGACAGGTGCAGGGTCGATGCCGCCCACCCGGGCCAGTGCCTCCCGCAGCGGCGCGTTCACGTCGACGTGGTGGTGCCGTGCTCGACAATGTCGCCGTCGAAGCCGGCCGGCACAACGTCCAGCCGCGCGTACACCCCGCAGCAGCCGGAGAACGATTCGAAGCGCATCCGGTCCCAGCTGCCGGTGACCACGGGATCGAGGCTCGCCGGGCTGACCGGCTGGTGATAGCGGGTCCGGGCCACTTCGGCGACCGCCAGTCGCCCGGCGGCCGCCGCCTGCGGAGTCGTCAGGAAACCGGAGAAGAACTGCGGGTGCGTAGCCGGCCCGCCACTGGTTTGCAGCGCCAGGTCACCCGGGTGCAGCGTGGATGGCTGGAGATAGCGGTAAGTCTGAAGGGCGCGCACGGCTGCAGAACTTACGACCGACACCCGACACCTTGTTAGGGATGCTGTCGAAACCACGTCGGGTCACCTCGAACGCCTAGACCAGCCCGATGAAGAGATCGTGTCCCTCTTGTAAGCGAGGCGTCAGGGCGGGTGCTAGGTGGCAGCGGTGAGTTCGGCCAGGTCGACGGCGTTGATGAGTTCGGCCAGCGCGGGCTCGGTCTCGAGCTTCAACGGCAGGAGTTCCCCGGTACGCGGTCGCTGGTTGAGTAGCAGTTCCGAGTTGGCGTCGTTGACGATGTCGGCTGCATCAGCCTCCAGCCACCGCACTCCGGTAAGCGCGCCGCGCTCCAATCTAGTCGCCATCAGGCACGACACGCGGGGTCGGCCGTAGCTGTCCAGTCCATCCTGACGAAGCACAGCCATGCGTGCTGCGGCGATGCCGGGTGCGACGGCGAAGGCTTCCCGCACGGTGACTAGGACCTGTCCGCAGACGAACGCCTTGTAATAGTCCGCGCGGTCGCGCTGCGCCAGCTTAGGTAGCGACAGGTTGCCAGCCTGCGTTGTCGTCGGCATTCGCTCCGGCACCACCTGGTCAACCGCGGGCACCAGCACCACGAGGGAAACCTCGTCGCCGGTGACCCCGACTGCGGCGCTGGCTGCCTCGTTGTCCTCGAAGGCTTCCTCAAGAGTCTCCAGGACGACGTCCGGCTCGTTGCTGCACAGTTGCTGCCAGCGGCCGTCGAAGTACCGTTGCCAGCCTGCCTGCTGCTCTCGAAGGCTGGTCCACTGCCGCTGCACCTCGGCCTCGGTCCACTCGGTCGCTCGTTGTTTCGCCTGCGTTCGTTTGGTCCGGTCGAAGATGCCGATGCCGGCAAGAGCGTGCCGCTCGTAGTGCTTATAGATGACGGTGCGGTCAGGCGGTGAGGGTTCAGGCGCGATCGGTCGGGACGCGGCGGGGAACTCCACTCGGTGCAGGTCGAGGATGCGCAGAAACGCTTGTGCAAGGCTCCTGGCTTCCTCGGTGCGCTGCGACTGCGTGGCCTGGCGTTGCTGCGCGGCCATTTCCCGTTGGTAGTTTGCCGCCGGCGCGCCTCGGCGGCCACCGCCCAGTGAGGTGTAGAACCCGACCGGTCCGACGCCGCTGGAGATGCCGGTGCTCCCGGCGCCGAAGTGAACACGGGCTGCCCGAGGGCCGACGCTGGTACGGATGCCGCGCGAGGAAGCGCGAATCCGCACCCCGGGAGCGAGCTTGATGGAAAATCCCACGTCCTGACCATAGGGCCGAGGCCTGGCTCTGCCCTTCAGCCTGTCGCCCGATGTAGGTCCAGACGCATGGTCACTCCTTACCGCTGATGATCATGATGGCGTGGGCCGGACAGAGAGGGCGGCGTACCGACGCCGCATCAAGATCCAGCTGGCTGGTCGCAACCAGCCGGCCAATCGGATGGTGTTCACCCTTACGGACCAGGGCAGACTCCCGACCGTGACCCATTCACCACCGCAGGACCCGTGGCAGGGTCAAGAGCCGCCCCCGCCGCAGCCCCCGACTTATGAACCGCACTCGGCGAACCAGCCCTACAGGCAGGAGGCTGGCCCGGAGCTACCGCCCATGCAACGGCTGGCGCCGTCCCAGGCGGTGACGGGAAAGAAGCTCGGCCGCAAGGGCTGGATCGGACTTGCCTCCGTCGTTCTGCTGCTGTGCTGCTGCGGTGCTGGAGTTGTCAGCCTGATCGAGAACGATGATCCGCCTGGAGTGCCGAAGTCGCAGAAGACGGAGGCGTCCCCTAGCGCTGCCCCGTCCCTTAATGGGCGCCAACTCGCCGAGAGGGACTACGTGGCAGAAGCGGCGGTGATCTGGCCGGGCGTCGGGCAAGATGAGTTGCTAGCGCTGGGCAAGGTGACGTGCGAAAAGCTCGTGGGAACCGGCGGAGATGCGGGTGCACTGGCAGCAGCGGTTCCGGCTGCTGAACGGGCCCGGACGACCGAGACGATGCTCGTCGCCAGCAAGTACCTCTGCAAGCCGCAGCATTCCTCCGTGGTGTCTTGGAAAACCTTCGACGAGGCCCAGTCAGCTTCTCCTAGCACCAAACCCCGGCCGACTGCGCCGCGGACCACTGCTCCCACCAAGCCCAAACCAGCACCAAAGAATGATCCACGCTACGGCACCTGCGCCGAGGCGAATGATCACGGTCTTGGGCCGTACCGAGACGGCTCGGACCCCGAGTACGACTGGTACCAGGACCGCGACAGAGATGGCATCGTCTGCGAACAGTGAAGGTAGAGGTCAGGGCGTCACTAGGGTGTCAGGGCGTCAGAACCCGACCAGTGATGACCATCGACGTCCATTGGCAGCCGGGCATGCGGCCAGTCGCAGCCTCGATCGAGGTTGCGAGCTGGTGGGCGACGGGCAAGTCGACCTGTGCGCCGGATTCAGTCGGCCGCTAAGTGAGTGTCAGGCGAGGGGATAGGCGGGGAAGGATGCGTCGATGGCTCGATCGGCTGTGTTAAACCGCGTCCAGGAGCTCTGGGTCAACCTCGCTGGTGTCGCCACCAGTTTCCCGGCATTCGGCGTGGGGGTGATTGTTGCTGCCGAGTCGCGGCTGTGCCCGTCGGCGTGGGCCGGGCTTCGTGTTGGGAAGCTCAGGCATCGCCACCGCGCCGAACGCTGCTACCGCCCGGTTCTTGCGCGAATCCCTGAGCTTGATCTTTAACCTTGGGGTCCCCACAGGACCCCAAGGTTAAAGATCAAGTTAGGGCACGTGAGGATTTGCGGATCTTCTGGACACCAGAGACCCCGCAAGCCGTCGTCCGTGCGCTTGAGCTCGATGACCACGAGATGCCCGGCCTTCTCTACGGCGAGCAGGTCGACCCGGCGCCGGGCGTCCTCCCAGTTGCCGAACTCCTCGGCCACGACCAGACGATCGGGGCTGAGCACGGCAATGTCGTTCCCGGAGGAGTCGTTGCAGGTCCTTGCGCTCGTAGAGCCCGAGGGTGGCGAACCGGGCCGCGTCGTGCCGCCGCAGGTGTCTCGTACAGTGGCATGCCGCCTCGCCGCTTCGCCTCACCGAGAATGGTGCACCGCTAGGGAGTGATGAGCTGGGCCAGGCCACCGGCTTCGGCTATTGCCGTACGAAGGCGGGTCTGAGCATTGATGAACCAGGTTATGTACTCGGGCCAGTCGTCTCCGTTGCCGATGTCACCCTCGCGGTACTCCGCGATGCGGCAACCCTTCCTGGCCTGTAGCGGTTCGTACGACAGGGTGTTTCTGAAAGTCGGCTCCAGCTTGGCGCGGGCGACGGCGAAACGCGCGTCGTTGACCGCGGGATCGGGGTCCTGAAAGAAGATCTCGCTCGACAGGCCCGATCGGCCGAACGTGCATGTGTACGACATGCCGTTCATACCGGCGGGCAGGGACTGCCAGTTCTGCGGCGAGCCCTTGGTCGACGTCGTCCACCCGAGCTTGCGGTCATGGACCGTCTCCAGGAACCTCGTCCAGAACTCCTGGTAGGCCAATGCTCGGTCGCTTGCCGCGGTGTCGCCCTTGGCGATCGCCTTGACCTTCTTGCCCCAGTCGTTCGGCTGCACGACCAGGCGCATGAGGGGCGCCGGCGCCGACTCGCCGATGCGTACCGCACTGATCTCAATGCCGAAGAACCGCGTGTTCTTGTCCGTACGGGTGTTGAGCCAGTCCAACGCGGCCCGATGCTCGTCGCGAAACTCGGTCGCGATCCACACCACGTTGACCGGATCCGTCCCACCGGCGTAGGTCAGCAACTGACCCAGGTGGCCGTGGTCTGTCCTCGTCAGCTGGTTTTCGATGATTACTGTCTCGTTCGTCGCCTCATCGACGCCGATCAGGTCCAACGAGAATCCGCCCACCGGGTGTTCCGCTGACGACAGCGCCAAGTCCATGCCGAGCAGCTCGCCGAGCACGTCCGCGTTCGCCAGCAACCACGGCGTGAAGGTGTGCGCCTCGTGCTTCCAGACTTGCCGCGCGTCGAGTAGTTCGAGCTTGCCGAGCGTGGGCAGTCCTTCGCCGGCATCCACAGAGGTCATATCGCCGACCGTATCGGTCTGAGGCGGGGCCTGACGCCCATGACCACCATATTGGTGCTGGCGTCGCAGGTCGACCGTCACGAGGCCGCTGAAGCCCCTCGGTCCGGCATCCAGGCGAGGATGTCCAGCAGGCGTACGTCCGACAGGCGATCCGCTGCCTCGGCGACCAGTGGATCGTCGTGGTCGCGTGCGGCGCCCCGCAACAACGCGAGGCCCTCGGTGGCCTGCAGCAGATCCGTGCGGTATGCCGCCCAGTAGGCCCGCCGCGGTGGTGCGTGCCGGCTGCCTGCCTGCTGCAGTTCACGTGCCGCGACCTCGGCGGCCCGCCGGTACCGCCGCAGCAGCGCGCTGTCGAGGATGAGGAACAGGCCAGGCCGCACCAGGTGTAAGGCCTTGCTCACCTTCGCGTGCCCGAGCCCTTGCGGACGATCCTGGAAAAAGTGCTGGTACAACCGGCGCGCACAGTCGTAGTGGCCGTCGTCGAGCATTGGGTCGGCGTCGCGGAGGTGGGCGTCGAGCGGGACATCGTCCCAGGGCGCGGTTTCGCTCAACCGGAGCAGGTGGCGCTCCTGCTCTCGACTAATTCTGCTGCCCATGTACGGTGCGCGAGTTACCTTGATGAGCTTCGGCGTCAGCACGGGGTGCGTGCCGGCCAGCCAGTCGTAGGCGCGGACCGTGCGGGCATGCCCCTTGCAGTAGTCGACGAAGACACCAAGCGGGTCGTTCACAGGTCGACCGGCGACCTCGATCGGGGCCACTGTGGCACCTGCTTCCTGATCACTCGGCGGAGTCTCCGCCAGTTCCCAGCCTGCTTCCGTCCAACAACCGTGACAACCTCCCGGGCGGCCACCGAGAGGAGCGCTCGGGTGACGACAGCCACCCGAGCGGGTCGTTCCGCGTCGGCTGTTGGTCCCGTTCTGACCCCCGGCTTTCTTCGGTGGCAGCGTGCTTGTCAGCGCATTTACTAGCATCACCATTCCTTCATCGCCCACTTGGGGGCGCTCGGGTCGTCGGCCTCAGGCCGGGACGAGGAGTCGGCGAAGCATATGGTGGCCAACGGCAAAAACCAGTTCGAGCGGCTCAGCGAGAGCGCGTACTACTCCGCCGTGGTCGAGGCGAACCGGGCGTACCTGGACGTCGCGGTGCCCAACCCGGCCGGCACGGAGCGGGAGTACTGGACCCTTTCCTGCCTGCCGAACACCAAGAGCAGCCCGCGTCGGCTGTCCGCGGTGTGCATGCGAACGATGGAGACGTTTGTTCTGCACCAACCGCTCGATCCGGAGAACCAGGACGTAGCCGAGGGGTTCGTCGTCGTCCGGCAGTCCGTGCTCCGTCGGCACTGGCCGACCGGCCGAGCCCTGGCCCGGGAGTTTCCGGGCCTCACCGAGGAGCGGTCGGACTACCGGGACGCGGGACCGGACCAGGCTCGGGTGTGTGGTCCGTACGACCAGCTGGTTGCGGCGCTCGCCGACGAGCGCTTCGCTGCCGCAGTCCGGCACCTGACCTCCGCCCTCCTCACCGCGCGGACTATGCAGGGCGCCGGGCACAGCCACCGGCTTGTCGACGAGGTGCTGGGCCGCGCGCGCCCCGACACCGAGTGGATCTATCCGGTAAACGACCGGACCGAGATGTGGGGCTACCACCAGGACGTGCCGGAGATGTTTGGGAGCCTGCCAGCCGACGGCGCATACGACGACTGGCACCTCTCCTCCTGCTTCCATCAGATCCGGGCCGGGGACCGCATCTGGGTCTACGCCAGCACCCCGCACCGGCGGGTCGTGGCCGCTGGGACCGCCTGGGCTGACCCGTACCTCCGCGCCGACGGCGACGGTTCGGAGTGGCGGCTGGAGATTCGCTGGGAGGTGCCGCTCACCCGTTTCCTACTCAGACGCGGCGTGGCGGGGACAGACGTATTGGAGAAGGTCGTGCAGGGCGTTCGCGCCGTGCAGCCGGTAGAGGCGGACCGCCTGGCCAAGATCCTGGACGAGGCCCGGGCGCCCGAACCCGAGGGACTGCCAGAGGGCCGCCGTCGGCGGCTGGCGCAGGTGACGGCCCGACAGGGACAGGCCGACTTCCGTCGCCAACTCATCGAGGCGTACCAGGGCCGCTGTGCGATCAGCGGTTGCGGCGTGGAGGCGGCGCTACAGGCCGCGCACATCGAGCCGTACGACGGGCCGGCCACCAACCGGGTATCCAATGGCCTTCTACTCCGAGCGGACCTACACAACCTCTTCGACCAAGGGTTGCTCTGGATCGACGACTCGTACCGGGTCCAGGTTGCGGAAGGGCTCGACCACTACGGCGAGTTCGCCGGGGTTGAACTCCCGCCGACGGCGGATCCCACGCACCGGCCGGACCAGCGGGCGTTGGCAGCGCACCGCCGCGACCACGGCGTAGATTGACGATTCCGCAGCCGACCGACACCCGGACGGTGCGGTCGACCGCGGCGGTACTTACGAGGGCACGCACAGGGAGCCTCCTGATCAGGGCCTGGGCAGGAATCCTCGGCAGGCATTCCAGCCGGCCTCAGGTGCTGTGCGCCTCCTCAAAGCGGAGAGCCACGAGACCACCGGCGCATGCGGTGACTACAGTGCGCGGCCCAGGGCACACGTCTTCGCCCGCCTCGCCGGTCACGGCCTGGTGCTGATGCCGCATTGGCCGTACGCCTTCGAGCGCTCCGACGCCGCGTCCGACGCCGTAGTGGTGACGAACTGGCAGGCGGACGCCCCGGCGAAGGCGCTCGTCGACCCGTCGACCGGGCCAGGCCTGGGGCCATGTGTCGACGGGGCCACCGCGCGACGAGGACTGATGGCGCCTGTCACCAGCCGACACGATCTACGGTCTACCCGCCACTGGGGACAGTGACACGGAGGTGCGCCAATCAAACCGGGATGTGGATACCTGCGGCTGGTGCACCTGCCCGTCGACCGCACCGCCGAAGCCGTCCGCGACGCGCCCCTCGCCGTACTGGCGGGACTTCCCGAGGCCGAGCGCCTCACACTGACCTGTGACCAGGGCGCGGAGATGGCCCATCAACAGCAGGTTGCACCGTTGCTGCGTGACGGGGTGCTCTTCGCCCATCCCGGCCGGCCGTCGCAGCGCGGCACGAACGAGATCACCAACGGTCCGCTGCGCCAGTACTTCCCCAACCGCAGGGACCTGTCGCAGCACACCGCCGCCGATCTCCGCGCCGTCGAGCAACGCCTCAACGACCGGCCTCGCAAGACGCTAGGCCGGCGCACCCGGCCGACGTCTTCCACGCCGCTCTGGCACCCTGACGACCGTCACCGTTGCGACGACCGCTCGAATCCGACCTCCCAGATTGGTCGGTTCACGGGCCCCTGGAGGTGGTCCCTGGCGTGCAGTCGGCGTTGGACCGAGACGTTCGACTCGTCCGCGGTGCCCGCCAATCGGCTGCTTGCTCTGGTCGACGCCGCATTTGCCACACTCGACTCGTGAGGCTTCGTAGAGTTCGGCTGGCCGATGCGAGACCTACGTGACGTGCTGGCCGATTTGAAGGACACGGACGGGTCGTCAGGCTCAGTTTCCTTTGTGATGACCTGGCAGCGGCAGACGGAACACCGTCCGCCGGCCCTGGCCCAGAGGATTTTCCTCGTCCGATCAGAGACGCCCCGCATCGGACGGTACGCCATCACACCGACTCGTCGGCATCCTCGACGCCACACGAGCCGACCTTCCACCCGCGACAGACGCAGCACTCCACGCTGCCCTGTGTTTGGGCCTTGGTTGTCGCCGCCCAGCACTGCGTGAGAACGTGGCCCTTCAGGCAGATGCGGAGAACCATGGCAGAGCATCGAGTGCGGGGCGCGCGTCCCTGGGTATGGGGAGTTGGCGGCCTCGTGGGCGGGCTCCTGCTCGCGTTCGCGCTTGTGGTGGGTCCGTGGCTACTCACCCGATACCCTCATCAGGGACTGACAGCCGAGCAGAAGTTCAAGGCCAGGAACGACGTACGGACAACGCTTGTGCAGGCCCTGGCCGGACTTGCCGTGGCTGGCGGTCTCGTTGTCACCTACAGCACCTATCGCCAGAACCAGCGTGATCAAGCGGACCGGCGGATCGAGCAAGACCGATCACATCGGCTCATCGAGGTTAGGCATGTCAACGACCTCTACATGAAAGCGGTCGAGCAGCTCGGTCATGCCCAAGCGCCGGTTCGGCTCGGTGCCCTGTACTCCTTGGCGCAGCTCGCTCAGGCAAACCTGGGACAGCGGCAGACCGTGGTCGACGTGTTGTGCGCCTACTTGCGCATGCCCTACTCACTCGCGGATTCAGCTACGCCGGCCGCAAAGGAGGAGCACGCGCAGCAGCTCCAAGTGCGTCTGACTGCTCAACGTCTCCTCGCTGGCCACCTCTGTCTCCCCCGCGATGTGTCGGCTGCGGACGCCGGGCGCGCGCAGCAACGGGTTGCGTCCGAGGACGACGTCTTCTGGCCTGGCATCAGTCTGGACTTGACCGGTGCATCTCTCGTCGACTTTGAGTTCGCCGGGTTGTCGGTCCTCGGGGCAGTCTTCGACCGGGCAAAATTTGCAGCCTCCACGATCTTCACTGGCGCTACCTTCTTCGGCTTCGCCGGGTTCCGCGGCGCAAGCTTCGACGAGGAAGCCGTGTTCGACAAAGCAACCTTCGCCGGCCACACCGACTTTCGTGGGGCGACCTTCGTGGAAGCTGGCTTCGTCAGTGCAGCCTTCCATGACGGTGTCTGGTTCGACGAAGCAGTTTTTAAGGTCGACGTCAACTTGGCCTACAGCCGTTACGGCGGCTATGCCGTGTTCAGCAAGGTCACCTTCAACGGCGGCGCCTGGTTTGACATGGCACGCTTCATCGATAGCGCCACGTTTGAAGAGGCTACCTTTAGCGGTGGAGTCTCATTCCAATCTGATACGCCCCTGGATGCCATGTTCAATGGCGCGCGCGTACTGCCGCCGAGCGACGAGTACCTCGAAAGCGGCCGCGATGCCGACCGGGAATGGCCACCTGGATGGACCGTGCAGCCGGATGAAGACGACCCTAACCGCGGTACGTTGGTTCGCCTGCAGCCCAAGAATCCCTCCGAGGTGATGCCACCATCCTCCCGACCGAATGCTGACTGAAGAAGCTGGCCATTCCGTCACGCCGCATCAGACCCCTGGGCTGATTGTCGACGCGAGGAGACCTTGAGCGGCCCCCGCTTTCATCGAGCTTCTTGATCAGGGTCTGATGGCCGTGGGGAGGAAGTCGTCCGTGGCAGCAACGAAGAAGTACCCCGACGAGCTGCGTCAGCGCGCTGTGCGTTTGTACCGAGTCGGACCCAAAGCCCGTCATCCGGCGGCCGAGCAACTCGGCGTGCATCACGAGGCGTTGCGGAACTGGATCCGGCAGGCCGAGGCCGACGCGGGCGAGCGCATCGATCGGCCCACCAGCGAGATGGTCGAGGAGAACCGGCGGCTGCGTCGCGAGGTGGCGGAGCTGCGGCAGGCGAACGAGATCCTGAAAGCGGCGAGTGCGTATTTCGCGGCGGAGCTTGGCCCGACCCGGCGACGGTCATGACGTTCATTTTTGAACACCGTGACCAGTTCACGGTCGTGCTCCTGCTACGGGTCCTGAACATCGGCGCCTCGACTTACTACGCGTGGGTCCGGCAGGTCGAGCAGCCCTGCGACCGCGACGTGGTCGACCTGGGGCTGATGTCCAACATCCACGAGATCTGGGAGGCGTCTGGGCGCACCTACGGCGCGGACCGGGTGCACCGGCAGTTGCGCCGTGACGGAATTCGCGTGGGCCGCAAGCGGGTCGAGCGGCTGATGGCGGCCCAGGGCTGGCAGGGCGCGTTCCTGCGTCGAGGCTGGCGCGGCGGCTCCACGAGGCAGGACCCACGGGCGACGCCGGCGCCGGATCTGGTCAACCGGCAGTTCACCGCGCCCGGGTCGAACCGGCTCTGGGTCGCCGATGCCACCCCGCATCCCCTGCGGCGAGGGCGTGTTCTGGCTGGCCGCGGTCCGTGATGCGTTCTCCCCGCCGGATCGTCGGCTGGAAGACCTCCGACCGCTGCGACACCGACCTGATCCTCGCCGCCCTCGAATACGGCATCTGGTCCCGCGACGTCCGCGACGGCCAGCTGATCCACCACTCGGACCGCAGGTCGAACTACACGTCTTTCCGCTTCGCGGAACGCTTACAGGACAACGGAATCCTGCCCTCAATGGGCTCCATCGGCGACTCATTCGACAACGCGCTCATGGAGAACTTCTGGTCGACGCTGAAGATCGAACTCGTCTACCGCACCTCATGGCGCACCCGAGACGAGGCCGAGAACCCGATCTTCGCCTACATCGACGGCTGGTACAACACCCGCCGCATCCAACGCGAACTGGGCTACCTCAGCCCCGACGAGTACGAGACCGCCTGGCACACCCGCCAGCACGGCCCAGCCGAGCCAACTATCCCCACCCCTGCACCAGCCGGCAGCAGGTAACCACTGCTCCAGCAAAGCGGGGGGACTCACTCATGCCGTAAGGCGGGCGCGGTGGCACGGCCAGCGGGGGCGATCAGACCTGGCGGGGATCCGTGAGGGACCCCCGTTTACCCCCCCCGAAAACCCCGCTTGATCGTTGACGAAGGGTGACAAGGAGTGATGAGCGTCTGGCGGTGTCTCTGCAGCTCAGCGACCGCTTTCGGCAAGCAATGACAAGCTTGGTCCGATTACTGTCGGTGACAAGGGGTTTTGACAAGCAATGACAAGCTCTAAACGAGGCTCGACATGAGGTTCTCGTGGGCTCAAAACTCCACGTTCCCAGTACGCACTGGTCCTAAGGCGAGGGAAGGCGCATTTGGTGGACCTGAGGCGTGCACCGAGCGCGTTGATGGGGGCGGTTACGCCTCATCGCACCCGTCCTATGCCTAAGTCCATCAAGGGTTCATCCATGAGCACAAAGCCGCGAAGACTTCCGTGCTTTCCAGTTCATGCCCTCTATCCAAACTCTTGAGCAGCGCCGTCGATCGACTAAGTCGATCAGGGTAGTAGAGCTCCGGAGTGAGGCAGGAGGGGCAGTCCTCCAGGACGCAGAAGGGGGCTAGGGGAAACCTGTCTCCATTTTCGCTTACTACGTAAAGCCGATGGTCACCCACGGGTTGTGAGGCGTCGAACTCTAGCGGCTCGAAGTCCGGGTGATCTCCCATGATCGCAAGGGCTGAGACCCGGAATTTGTCGGACTCTGGCACCCAGCTCAATCGCGTCGGGTAAACCCATTTAGCTTTAGCGAGGAACGAGCTTGCAGAGAGACCCCTGAACATTAGCTGTTCGATATTGTTGAGACTCTTCTCAATCTCTGCCTGAGTGCGAGGGCCTGCCCCATGTCTAACCTTATTCCTCAAAGAGACAAGCGATTCGAGATCTGAAATAAGACCCTTTCCTCCTTTTTGAGTGGCTGTCGCTTGTGCCAAGCCAGCGGCTTCATCGCCGCCCTTCCTCGCGAAGTTTCCAGCCGCTCTAATTACTCCGAGCCAGTGGCCGAGGGACACGCCACCCCGTTCTACTGATTCTGACCAGCTCGTGACCTCGCTCAGATCCTGCCATCCCCTGTCTGCTGCGAGCGATAGCGAAACGATACCGAGGGACAAAATAAGTGATTCGACGCACTGGATTGCGCTCTCGTGGCGCTCCTGAAGGGAACTGCTGTGCCGGAAGCGCCGTACAGCCCGAGCGATGGCATAGGGATACGCGTCCTGGAAGGCCTGGTAAGGATGCTTCTGTTTGCGCAGGTTCTGCGCCGTCAGTGCGCTCAGTTCTGCGGCAGCATCTAGCCGGAGCCGTCGCTCACTGCTCGTACAGTTATCGAACACCTTCACCCGAGATTCGTCTAGCATGGTTAGAATTTGGCGAGCTTCCTTCACCCCCTCCTTCACCTTGAGCATGGCAGAGGTGATGGAAATATGACTTCCATCGCAAGGCGGGATCAAAATATCGGCTAGTCCACCCGACCGAATTCTAGGAACAACATCATAGCGGGGGAACTGGCTCTCCGCTTGATTGCTTGAAAGGTACTCGACCAGGTACTCAGGGGGGAATGCGTGGCCCGTCGGCCTAATCACAACCAATCCTTGTCCGGCTTGGACCCCTTCATAAGTTTCGGGAAGTACTGTCCAATGCCGAGATTCGCCCAAATCCCGGCCGACGATGTCGCCGCTACTTAGACGTCGCTTTGGTTCTCGTCCTGTCTTCCGGACAGGAAGTTGTCCTACCTCCGGCAACACTGCGGTCAGGAGCGAGGGGTGAAGTACCCGCACCTCTTTTGGGACTGCTTCTTGGCGCTCCGTTCTATCCAGGTCGGAAGCCGGAACCCACCCCGTGAATACCTCTGCGAAGTCTCCTAGCCGCAATGCTTTTTCTTCGAGGAGCCGTTGCTGTTCCCTGCTCTCTCTATAGCGCTGGAGGCTGAGGTCATAGTCGTTGGCGACGATGTTGTGCTTCTCCACCAAAAAACTCTGGTCGGTCCGATTGCGCTTACGCTCGCTGTTATCGCGTTCTTTCCATCGGGCCACAAGGTCCGGAAGGTTGCTCATGTCATGCTCGGTCGCTGTCAGTTTCGTGATAGGAGTGGGGCCGAGTTTGTCCCAGCTCAACAGGGGAGTCTGCTTCCCGTCCAAGCTCCAACCGTCGGCCGTGACTTCGTAGAACCACACAAGGTCAGTTCCACCGCTGTTGGTTTTCGTAAAAAGCAATATCGCTGCCGGTACTCCCAGGTGGTGCGTGAACGTGCCTTTGGGTAGCTTTACGACTCCGTCGAGCCTGTGCTCCTCGACCAGGATCCGACGTATTTCCTTGTGCGCCTTGCTTGAACCGAAGAGGACCCCGTCCGGCACGATGACAGCAGCGCGACCGCCAGGCTTTAGTAGCCGGATAGTGAGAGCCACGAAGAGTAGTTCGGTCTTTTTGGTCTTGACCAGTCGCTGCAGGTCCCTGGAGGTGCTGTCAGCGTCAATGCTTCCGGCGAACGGCGGATTGGCCATGACCAGGGAGTATTTTTCCGACTCGCTGACGTTCTCGGCCAGTGAGTCGCGGTAGCGAATGTCCGGGTTCTCGACGCCGTGCAGCAGCATGTTCATGCTGCCGATGCGCAGCATGGTGTTGTCGAAGTCGAAGCCGTGGAACATGCCTTCGTGAAAGTGTTTTTGCTGGATGGTGTCCGAAAGCGCGTCGGGATGGGTCCGGCGGACGTACTCCCCAGCCTCAACTAGGAAGCCGGCGGTGCCGCACGCCGGATCGCAAATCTCGTCGGTGGGCGTCGGGGCCATCATCTCAACTACTGACTGGATGATGTGTTGAGGGGTTCGGAACTGGCCGTTGTGGCCAGCCGTGGCGATCTTGCTGAGTGCATACTCGTAGAGCTCGCCCATGGTGTCACGGTCATCCATCCGGAGGCCATCAAGCATGTCAACAACTCGGGAAAGCAGGGCCGGGTTGGGGATTGTGAATCGGGCGTCCTTCATGTGGTGCGAGTAGGTCGACTCGTCGCCGCCCAGCGTCCTCAGGAAGGGGAAGACCCGCTCGCTGACGATCTTGAACATCTCGCTCGGCGCTGCATGCGCGAACCGCGACCAGCGCAGGTCGTCGTACTTGCATCCCTGGTCGTCGCAACTCTCAGGGAAAATGTGGCGTTCCATTGGCTCGCCGGTTCGGATCGCTTTCTTCTCTTCGAGTGTGTGTAGGTCGTCCAGCCGCTTGATGAAGAGCAGGTAGGTGATCTGCTCGATGACCTCCAGCGGGTTGGAGATCCCACCCGACCAGAAAGCGTCCCAGAGGCGGTCGATTTTACTCTTCAGTTCACCGGTGATCACTTAGCTTCTGTCCCCATGCGGTCGGCCGTGTCGAGTTGACTTTCGTAGGCTAGTGCGGGGTGATTGACTACGGCATGGGGCGTTGAGATGATTCCGCGGACCGACAGGCGCTCGACCAGCGCCAGGACCGCTTGGCGTCCCGGTCCGATGAGATGACGGTTGGACCGGTCGATAGTTCGAGCCACGAGGGAGCTACTCCGAGTTCTACCTGGTGTGGCACCTCGAGCCGGCCCTGGCACCGATCGCATTCCCCGAGCGGACGCCCAACGCCATAAGGGATTGAGCCTTTTCATCCTCGGTGGTCGGGTTTTGACGCGATGTAGGACGAGGGTGGCCTGCACGGTCGGGGTCGCCCGGTGCGGGCTGCAGCGCAGCCTGGTCGGTACTTTCCAGGTCGCCCGGCGGTGGTCTGGGCTGTTCGACGAGCTGAGGGACATGATCGGGGCGCGTTTGGCCAGCCCGAGCCAGGGCGTCGGGTCCGGGATTCGTGGTTGCTGGCGCCGCTGGCGACCAGAAGCTGCTGGACGATCGCGGAGCACGCAGGTGACGACGGTCCGGACGGGAGGCAGGACCTGATTGGTCGGGCCAGCTGGGACGACGCCGAGGTCCGTGTTGACGTGTGGGACTTCGTCGCGGCTCGTCTCGGGCACCCCGACGGTGTCCTGCTGATCGACGAGACCGGAGACCCGGCTGTCGGCGGCCGGCGGTCTCATCTTGGGCTCACCTGGCCCAGGGAGGTGTCGACGGCGACACCCACTTGACGGTGACCGCTGCGCTGCGGCAAGAGCCGGGGCGTCAGTCGAGGGCGTGGGTGACGGCGCAGTCGTGGCCGGCGGCCTGTAGCACCGTCGCGAACCCGTTCGCCCAGGCCAGGGCCGGCTCGTGGAAGGCGCTCGGCGCGGTGAGCTGCGTGATGCCACCGTCGCCGCGGTGGGCATGACCTTGCGCGAGTAGCCAGGCCGCGAAGGCGGACCCGGCGGGCAGGTTTACCCATGCGCAGCCAGCAGCGCCTTCGGTAATGATGACGTTAGGAGCTTGCCCGCCGGTGGTGACGACCGGGGTGGGCCGGCAGTCGCGGCGGGCCTGCCCAGCCACGGCATGGGCGATGGCATAGACGCCGGGGAGGTCGCCAGTAGCCGAGGTGATGTGCTCGCCGTCCGCTGGCGGCGGTTCGTCGGCTGTACCGGGCTCGGGCGTGCGTTTCTTGCCGGGGGTGACGGTGACGAGTTGGACCGGGCTGTCGTCCTCGGCCTTCCACGCGGCAGTGACCATGGCGGTGCGGCCGTTGGGCCCGATGACCGGGCCGGTTGTCTCGAACCGCAGGTGCTGGCGTTCACCGTGGGCGGGCACGTCACGGAACTTGGCGGGGGCGCTGGCGTGCAGCCTCGAGATCAGTTGGATGGCGAGCAACCGCCAGTCGCCCTGACCGATGCCCAGCGCCTGGGCGAAAAAGCGGGCCTTGGGTGCACCGTCGCGGGATGTGGGGTCCAGGGCATAGCGGCGGAGTTTCGGTTCTAGGTCGGCCACGGTGGGATGGCGGCGGCCGACAGCGAACGCCAGGGGCCGCTCGGCGTCGGTGTATTGGCGCACCATGTCGATCAACGTCTCCTGGTAGGTACCCGGCGACTCGGCGGGATGGTCAGGGCCCGGTGCCCAGCGGATGCTGGCCTCGGCTCCGGTCAACGGGTGCGGGCCGGGGCCGAACCCGTCAACGGGCAGGCCGGTGAACATTTCGCGCGGGTGGATATGGTCGTTAGGGTTCGGGTCGTAGACCCAGCCGTTCGCGTACGACCACCCGTCGATGAGGTCGAAGAGCCGGTGGTGCAGCGCGTGGGCCGGGTTGACGGTGACCAGGCCGACGTACCACGGCTGCGGGGTCAGAGCGTCGTGCAGCCGGTCGCAGGTCGCGGCGGGTAGCGCCGACAGGACGCCGACGTAGATGGCCCCGTAGTTGAAGCCGAGCTGCCACGGAATCCCTTCGGTGGGCAAAGCCCAGCGGGCATCGGCGTCGGCGACCAGTTGGGCTGCGCTCGACCACAGCAGCGACGGGTCCACTTCTAGGGTAAAGGTGGCGGCGTCGACCGATGTTGGGCGCCGCGCCGGCAGGTCCAGCGTTCCCCACCAGGTGGCGAACCGGCAGGCCCGGTCGTCGTCGGCGGCCAGGATCGCGGCGAGGATCTTGCGTTTGACGGTCATCCCGTAGTGGGTGCCCAGCGACTGGACCTCAGTGTTGACGAGCACGGCCACCGGGCGGGCGGCGACGGCATCCGGCTGAGGGTCCACCAGATGAGTATCGACCGCTAACCATAGATCGTCTAACCGATTCGGTCTCTATGCGGGGGCGCGAGGGCACCGTCGCCGCGTGACGGTGTGGCGGGGCCAGCAGGGCAGGCGGCTGGCTAGTTCGAGCGGCTCATCGCAGACGCGCCGACACAGGCTGGCCGGGCCGCCCACTGACGGCCGCCATCAGGACCGGCAGCGCAGCGAGTCCCGGCGGTCGAATGGCCACCGGGACTCGTGGAGTCGTCAGTCGACGAGGTAGTGAGGGGGTACTTCGTTCCCGTGGTGACGGGAGGCCCCGACGGGCACGGTCGGATCTGGCGACGTCCTGTCGGCCTGCCCCCGTTTACCCCCCGAAAACCCCCACCTGAAGTTGACAACCAGTGACAAGGGGCGATCGGTCTCTGACCGTGTCTGTGCAGCTCAGCACTCATTTTTGACAGCCAATGACAAGGTCGAAATAGCTACGGATGGTAACAAGGGGTTTTGACAAGTAATGACAAGCAATGACCCAGCCCTGAACGAGGCTTGGCATGAGGTTTTCCTGGGTTCAAATCTCCTCGTTCCCACGAGGGCTGGCCTGGCAACACACCCCGCGGTCACGGTAGCCGATACGGAGGAGCCTGGGGGCGCGGAACCGGCAGCTGTAGAAGTCGCAGGTTCGTGCTGGTAGAGCTTCTCGGGGTAGACGTTCGACGACCAGTGAGTCGTTCGGCTGGGGTGACTGTCTCACTGTTCGGCGGAGCGTATGTGGCTGCGGCGGTCACGACAATTGTCGTACGCCCTCTCACTGGAGACGCCGTGCAGCAGACACCTGATTCGTCGGAGCCATCTGCTCAGCATCCGCCTGGAGTCGACGCGTCGCCGTCTGCTGGGCGGTCCTCGGTGCAGCCGGTGGTTCCGGCTGCCCAGCTTCGGGCGGGCGTGAGGGTGGGAGTCGTCCTGTCAGTGGTAGTCGTTGGTGGACTCTTCATGTGCTGTGTCGGTGTGGGCGCTCTTACCGCTGTCGGTTTGATCATCGGCGAGGCGCCACCTTCTCAATCCGCTCCGACTGTCTCTGCCGCCGGACCGACGCCGTCACCAAGTACCCGAACACCTGAGCCGGTTCGCACCACCGCTTTACCTAGCCAACCGGCCACGGCCCCCGCACAGCCGACTCGGCTACCGACGCCTGGACAGCGCCTACCCGTCTTCGACACCTTTGAGCGTCGGGACGTCAGCTCCGGATCCGGCGCTCGCCGTCTGGCCTTGCGGGTCGAGCTACGCGTCTTTCCCGTCGACGGCCGGCAGGTCATCGACGTGGCGACGCAGATCGTGGAGAGCCATCGAGGGCAGGGGTGGCAGGCGCTGTCAATCGTTGTCACGTACGACCGGCGTGAGGTGGTGCCCAGCTACGCGGTGTTCGAATGGGCGCCCGAGGGGCGCTGGACGGACGCCGCCAACGGAGACGCCGCTTCGTGGCAGGGCTACCGGCTGCATCAGGCCGTCGTTCGCGACAAGCTGTCGGAGCCTGATGAGTGCCAGGTGCCGTCGGAGCAGGCCTATGTGCTCAACGCCGAGTTCAACCAGGCAACCGAGGACAACGTCGACGTCAGCGAGGAAGCAGTGCTGGCGGATATTGCTGAACAGCACAGCATCTCGGTTGCCCGTGCGGAACAACTGGTCCTGGCTGTCGAGGACTGGACAATGTGCTGAGCCCCAACACGCAGGCCGTGTCCACCCGGTCCTTTAGGGCATCGGTCGATCCCGCGGGCGGGCCGAGCACGAAGACCACCTCGCGGTCGACGGACGCGGCCGACCGTTGTCGGTCCTGCGGCGCGATGACCTGGTCGGTCAACTGGGACGTGACGAACGGCAACCGCTTCGCCAGCACGGTCGGCCCGCACCTGGACGCGCTGCCCTGAGGCCGGCACCGCCGGCACGGATCCCGCAACGGGATCCGTGCCGGGTGGGTCGATCAGATGAACGTGAGCGAGCTGAAGAACGCCGGGTAGCAGTCGACATAGATGTCGTAGACGCCGGGCGGCACGTGCACGGGGCCCAGGGTGGCCCCGTTGGAGCACCGGGCGCTGACCGCGGTCGTCGGCTGGCCGGTGAGGGTGCAGCCCTGGAACACGATCAGCCACGGGTCGATGTACTGCCCGGCGTACGGGCAGGAGCCCGACATCACCGAGAAACCGCCGCCCTTCGCCGGTGAGGCGGCGGCCGCCGTTGACGTCGTGACGCTCAACGTGCCGGCGGAGCTCGCCGATGCCCGCTCGGCTCCGATGGCGGCGACAGCCGCGTCGCCGCTCGGCGCGGGTGCCGCGACCGCCGCGGACGGTGCGGCCATGAACGCGGCGAGCATCGCCGTCGCGGCCAACAGCAGACTGGATGCGCGGAGAATGCCGGATCGTGCTCCGGCGGAGGGTCGACTACGCCATGTCATAACCAGAACCACCTCTCGAGTGCTGTGCGATCTGCGGAGGCCGGGGCGCGTACCTGGTCGCGCCCGACCCGGCCGGGCCGTCGTCCGACGTCCATGGCGAAGCGTTCCAGGGTGCCGGTGGCCGGGTCTTCGTGACAGGGCGAGAACCCGGTCGCCGGCGTACCCCGGTTCTTGCGAATGTCCGCAAGGCTGTCCGGTCCGCGTCAACCGGGCGGCGTGGCCGGAACGCATCGATTACCGTTGACCGGCATGGGCGGTCTGTTCAGCCTCTGGCGGCAGCGAGTGGCCGACAACGCCCGCCGGGCGGTGGACGCCTACCAGGAGGAGCTGCTGGAATACCGCAACCTCGCGGCCATGCCGCGGGTGCGGTCGGAGATGCTCGATTTCGCGGTCTTCCTCCGTCAGCGCACGGTCGACCTCGCGGCGGACAGCGCGCCGTTCCACGTGCAGGATCTGGACCTGATGGCCGCGATGGGCCGCCAGCGCGGCGAGAAGGGACTCACCCTGACCGCGCAGCGGCAGGTGCTGCTCGTGCACACCCGGCTGACGCTGCGCGAGGTGTACGAGGCGGCCGGCCCGAACGACATCGCCGCGACGATGCACACGCTCGCCTGGCTGGCTCCCGCGGGACTGGCCGCCCAGGGCGCGTACACCCGGGGCTGGATCGAGGGGCAGCGGCGTACGCTGGCGACCGTCGCCCAGGTGCGGCTGCTGACGGTGATGTTGCTGGCCGGCGACGACAGCGCGACCGACTTGGCGCGCGGCCTGCACATGCCGGTCCCCGACCACGTCGTCGCGACGGTGGTCCGGGTGGCCGGCGGGTCGCCCGGGCCGGACCAGGCGGCGCGGGACGAGTTCGCCGGCGCGCTGCTGAAGACGCACTGGATGCCGCTGAGCTGGCCGGAGCCGCACGAGGTGGTCGCGCTGATCCCCAGCTCGCCGGGCGGCTGGCAGCCGGCGGTCGAGCGCGGGCTCGCGCTGGCCCGCGACGTGGCCTTGATGACCGGCCGGCCGTGCGCGGCCGGCACCGCGCCTGGGCGAGTGCGCGCGTTCGGCGACGCCGTGGCGCTGGCCCGGCAGGTCAGCGAGGTCGCACCGGTGCGGGCCGTGCCGCGCCACGCGTACACGGTCACCGACGTCTTCGCCGAGCTGGGCGCCGCCCGGCTGGCGGAGGTCGGGCAGTGGCTCCAGGTGGTGGCGGCGCAACTCGACGCCGGCCCCGACCTGGTCGCCACGCTGGACGCCTACTACCAGCACGACATGAACCGGCTCGAGACCGCAGCCGCGCTGTGCATCCACCCGCGCACGCTCGACTACCGGCTGACCCGGGTGCGCGACCTGACCGGGCTGGAGGCGGGATCGACCCGCGGCGTACGCGTGCTGAGCACCGCCGTCGCCCGGATCCTCGCCGGCTAAATGTACTGCCCAGGGAGGTTGGTTAAGCGGCTGATGGGTGGGCGTTTGCCGATCGCGGTGTGGGGCCTGTGATGGTTGTACTCGTGTAGCCAGGCGGGTAGGGCGTTTCGGCGGGCTGACTCGCGTCAAGGGCGCGGACACCGCGCCCCGCGCCACCCGCGGCTACGACGCCGGCAAGAAGATCAACGGCCGCAAGCGGTTCATCGTCACCGACACCCTCGGCCTGCTGGTCACCGTCTGGGTCCTGGCCGCCTCCTGGCAGGACCGCGACGGCGCCAAAGGAGCCCTGCTCGCTACCTACGCGGCCACCCCGATCCGGCACATCTTCGCCGACACCGGCTTCGCCGGCCGCCTGGTGGACTGGACCCGGGACCTGCTGAGCACCACCCTGGAGATCGTCCGCAAACCCGCTAACCAGCGAGGCTTCGTCGTGCACCCCCGCCGCTGGGTCGGCCTGCTGGCGGGGGAGAGGCCGGGGGTCTCCAGCACCGAGCGCAGGGTACGGATCACACGGTGGTAGACCTCGTCGACTGGTTCACGACGGCCCAGTGCTGCTACGCCGGCGATGCGCGCGACCCGTGCCCGGTCCGTCGGCGGCAGTCTGGACCATGACAACAGGTCGACAGCCTTGGTGTGGTCACCCGAGGCCATGGCCAGCTCGGCGCTCTGCTCGGCGTACCGTGCCCAGGACTGCGTCTCGCCCGCCTCCCGGAAGTGGTGGGCAAGGGGTGCCACCGGCAGCGGATGGATGCCCTCCAGAGCCCGGCCGGCCAGCAGGTGGAAGTGCCTGCGGTCGGTCAACGGGATCGCTTCGTAGACAGCCGTGGCGGCCAGAACATGGCGGAATCGCCACCGGCCGCGGTCGTCTCCGTCCAGGACGCCGGCGCTGGCCGCCTCCGCGACAGCGCCCCGGCACTCAGCCGGTGACAGGCCAGCGGTCATCGCGATCGTGGCCACCGATGACCGCTCGGCCAATGTGGCCGCGGCGCGCAGCACCTGCTGCGCCGCCGGCGACAGACGGCCCACCCGTTCCCGGGTGGAGTCGCGCACCGTTGGCGGCACCTGTAGCTCACGTAGCTTCAGTCGGACCCACTGTCCGTCGCGGAAGACGAGGTCGGCGCGGTCGCTCATGGGGCGGACCGACTCCTCCAGAGCCAGAGGAACGCCGCCGGTCCGCTCATGCATGAACGTCGTGAACTCCTGCGATATCGGGTTGCCGTCCAGCATCGAGGACACCAGCGCCGCCGTGTCGTCGGGTCGCATGGGCGCCAGCGCGATCCTCAGCTGGGTCACGCCGGCGGGCAACCGGGACGTCAGCCGCAGCAACAGCGATCCGACGTCGACCTCCTCCGGCCGATAGGAGATCACCAGGCTCGGTCCGTCCGACTGCTGTCGGGAGATGACGAACAGCAGGAACTCCAACGTCACCTCGTCGGCCCAGTGTGCGTCTTCGAGCACGCGGACGTCGACACGCAGAGCCCGCAGCAGCTCGTCCAGGGCGCGGAACAGGCGATGCCGTGCCGCCTTCGCATCGCCCAGGGACTGCAACGCGGGCGGCAGGTGCGAGGACCATTCCGGGAACAGGGGCCGCAACGCACCAGCGAGTTCGGTGAGCCGCAACCGCGACACGGGGCGGTCGATCCCACGGAACGCGTCGACGATCGGTCCCAACGTCAGCGACTCGCGAAGTGGTGGGCACACCGAGACCAGGGCGGTGTGCTGCTCCGGCGCCGCCAACCACTCCCGCAGCAGCCGGCTCTTCCCGATGCCCGCCTCGCCCTCCACCAGCACGATCGCAGGTGGACGGGCCAGGGCGCCCCGAAGCGCTGCCAGCTCCCGGTCGCGGCCGACGAAACGTGGCGTGGAAACGGTAGGTGAGGTTCCGTCGTCCTCGGGCGAGGGGTCCAGCATGCGTGATGATCTCGCTTTTCCCTGCCCGGACACAAGACCACCAGGCGACTCGCGTCGCGGGATCCTCACCGCGGTGCTGTGGCCTTGCTCGAATCATCTTAGTCATTAAGATAACTGCATGGGCGTATCGACTGACATCTCCGTGGTGATCGCCGGTGCCGGCCTCTCCGGCCTCTGCCTCGCCCAGTACCTCATGCGCGCCGGCATCGACGTGCACGTCTACGAGCGGGACCCGGGCCCCTTCGTCCGGCGGCAGGGCTACCGGATCATCCTCGACCGGTACGGGCTGGAGGCGCTGCGCGAGAGCCTGCCCCGCGTGCTGTACGACCTCGCGCTTACCACCGGGAACGAGCCCGGCGGGCAGCTCCGTTTCACCGACAGCCGGCTGCGGGACGCATTCAGCATCACGTTCAAGGACGATCCGTACGCGACCCGCCAGGTCGACCGGCTGACCCTGCGGTCGATCCTGCAGTCCGGGCTGCACCAACGCATCCACTACGGCAAGGACGCCGTCGCGGTAGAGAACGGCGGCCCGGCCGGGCTGCGGCTGCGGTTCGCCGACGGCGGGGCCGCCTCGGCAACCGTCGTCGTGGGCGCGGACGGCGTCGGCTCGGCGCTGCGCGCGCAGCTCATGCCCGACGCGGACCCGGAGAACACCCCGATGGCGGGCATCTACGGTCGGTCGCCCCTGCATCGCAACGGTCAGAGCGTCATCCCGGATGCGTTGCGTACCAGCGGGGTCCTTGCCATCGGCGACCGGCCGGGCCGCGCCTTCTTCTTCACCTCCATGCGGTTCGGCGAGAACCCGCAGGAAGCGTTCGCGCGCCTGGCCCCGGGCAGCTATGCGCCCACCGGCTACGACTACGTCATGTGGGGACTACTGCTCCGGCAGGAGGAGGTGCCCGTCGGCATCCGTGGCGACCTGCTGGCGCTGTGGAGACAAGCCAGCCTGATGAGCGGGGACTTCCACCCGCTCGTCCGGCGACTGGTCGGCACCGCCGAGCTGGACGCCACGGTGCTCAACCTCTTCGCCACCGGCCGACGCCCGCACCGGTGGGCGGTACCCCGGGCCACGATGATGGGCGACGCCGTGCACGTCATGCCGCCGTTCGGCGCCCACGGCGGCAACACGGCGCTGCGCGACGCCGCCCTGCTCGGCAGGAAGCTGGTCGAGGCCCGGATGAGCGGCGCGCCGATGGAGGAGGCGATCGCCCGCTACCAGAACGAGATGGTGCCCTACGCCTTCCGTGCCGTCGACACCGCCGCCCGGCTGATGCGCCGCCTCACCGGAGACGCGGCAGCGCCACACTGGGTGCTGACCCGCGTGTTACCTCGACTGCACCGGGTCACCGTGCCGGAGGCATGATTGCGGCCATGTCCCACGATCCGGCCCGTACGTCCGCGATCGCCGATCTCATGCGCGCCGGGCGGGAGATGTCGCGGCTGTCCATGGTGTTCCGGTACGCCATCGCGGAGCGGCTCGGCCTCACAGTGAGCGACCTGGAATGCCTGGACTACCTGGCGGACGTCGGATCCGCCACCGCGGGGCAGGTCGCCGAGCGGACCAACCTCACCACCGGGGCGGTGACCAGCATGCTCCGTCGGCTCCAGCAGGCGGGCTACGTGACGGCCGAGCGCGACCCCGCGGACCGGCGGCGGGTGATCGTCACCCTGCGGCCCGAGCGGATCGCCGAGCTGACGCGACCGTACGAGCGGTTCGCCGAGAGGGCGGCGCGGCTCATCGAGGGCTACAGCGCCGAGGAGGTCCTGCTGCTGGTTCGGCACTATGACCGCATGCAGGCGATGTACCACGCCGAGCTGGACAGCCTCCGCTGCGGCGACACCGCGCAGCGGTCTGCCTGAGCCAGCGTCGCGTGACGCCGGGCAGGTGTGGGCCGCGATGTGGTGATCAGCTGTACAAGTGGGCGGGCCCGGCATCACGCCGAGCCCGCCCGTTTCACTCCGGACTTCTGGTCGTCACGCCCGGGCGACGAGCCGGAACTGCTGGTTGGTCTGCCCGTGGCAGTCGTACAGCTGGATCTGGGCGCCGTTGGCGGTGCTCCAGGCGTCCAGGCACCGTCCGGATTGGACGCTGCTGATCGTGCCGTTGGCGTTGATGTTCCACTGTTGGTTGGTCTGGCTGTGGCAGCTGTAGATCTGCACAGCCGCGCCGTTGCCGGTGCCTGCGGCGTCGAGGCACATGTTGCCGTACACCTGGAGTTGTTTTCCTGCGGTGTAGGTCCAGGTCTGGTTGGTCTGCCTGTTGCAGTCGTAGAGCTGTACCCGGGTGCCGTTGTTGCGTGAGGCGTTGGGTACGTCGACGCACCGGCCGGACTGCGTACCGACGATCTCGCCGGCGGAAGTGGGCGGAACGCTCGGCGACACGGTGGGGGTTGGCCCGGGCGTGGTGGGCGTCGGGGTGGTCGGCGTCGTGGGCAGCAGCGGGCAGGTGCTGCGGTAGGTGACCACTCCGCTGGAGTCCAGCAGCGGGCAGAGGAACTGGCTGTACCGGGCGTCGTTGTCGACGAACATCTTGACGAACGGCAGCATGGTCCGGACCATCACCGGGTTTGGTCGTCCGACCATGAATCCATGGTCCGCGCCGGCGACCTCGAGGTAGACGTTTTCCGTCGTGGACGGGAGGCTGTTGTACAGGCCGGTGGCGTAGGACGGCGTGACCACCGTGTCCGCCTGCCCCGACAGGATCATCGTGGGCACCCGGTCGTTGGCGAGGTTCGACGAGGGCGAGTACGGCGCGATGCCGACCACCGCCTTCAACGACGGACGCCGCATGGCCGCGCTCAACGCGCCACCGCCGCCCATGGAGTGACCCGCCACCGCCAAGCGGGTGGGGTCGACGCGGTCGCGTACCGGGCTCTGCTGTGTGAGGTAGTCCAGCGCGGCGAGCAACTGGGTGCCGCGGGCCGTGTCGAAGTCGTTGCGGCTGTTGGTCTCGATGCCGATCACGACGAAGCCGTGGGACGCCAGCCACGGGCCCATCCAGGCCAGTTCGGCGGAGAACAACGCTGTGTAACCCGGCGAGATGGCGATGGCCCCGAAGGTGCCCTGGCTGGTGTCGGTCGGGTAGTAGATCCTGCCGCCGTTGAAGCCGTACCCGGTCGGGACGCTTACCGACGTGTTGGCGAAGGGGCCGTTCACGGCGGTGACGCTGCTCGGGGTGGGGTCCGGGCCCCGCTGGTACGGGTTGTCGGCGGCCGATGCCGACCCGGTCGCCACGGTGATGGTGAACATCCCGACCACGGCGGCGATCCCTACCGCGGCAAGCTTCAACACCCGTCCCCGAAAGCGGGCGGGTACTCGGTCGGCATTGGTGTTCCCCGAGGGCGGGGGGTGGTGTCCGTGTTCTCGCACTGTCGGTGCCTCCTGGTGGTGGGGGAGTGCGGAACGGGCAGACTCGGCTGCGTGCCGAGCCTGCCCGTTCCGGCGGTGTCCGGTTGTCAGCGTTGCAGCGTCAGCAGACCCGGCCGGTACGGCAGGAGCCCGTAGTCGCCGCCGGAGCTGGGAGAACGCCCCTGGTAGAGCAGTTGCAGGTTGCAGGCGTCAACGGTCATGGTCTGGTCGGCGTTGCTGCGGATCAGCTCGCCGTGACTGATGTCGTTGGTCCAGGTGGCGCTGCTGTTGGCCTTGCCGGCGAACGGGTTGCTCTCCGAGGCGGCCTGCGGCGTCCACGTGCCACCCAGGCTGGTGGCCGTGAACGAGCGGAAGTAGCGCCCGTTCGCGCCGATCGCCTCGACGAGCATGAGGTACCGGTTCTGGCCCTGGAGCTTGTAGACCTGAACGCCCTCGAACAGGTTGTTCGTCGAGTCGGTCATGATCGTTGTGTAGTTCGACCCGAAGCTGCCCGGGAAGTTCCCGATGGGCATGCTGGCCCGGTAGATCCTGCCGTTGTCCCCGGCGAAGAACAGGTACATGTTCTGGTCGTCACCGATGACTGCCTGGTCGATCGGGCCAGTGCTGGAGTTGGAGATGCTTCCGGTGAACAGCGTCTGCGCGGATGACCAGCTGTTCACGTTGCTCGGATCGGTCGACGTGCGGTACGAGAACGCCGTCGGACCCCACTGATAGGCCAACACCCAGACGTTGCGCGGCGCGAAGTAGAACAGTGACGGTGCCACCGCCGCGAACGGCATCTGGTTCTGCGACGCGGATCCCATCTGGTTCCAGTTCGAGAAGAGACCGAAGTTCATCGAGCCCCACGTCGTACCGGTGTCGTGCGTCGTGGCGTAGACCAACTGCTGGCCGTTGTACGGCGCGTGGGTGAAGTCCTTCAGCGACACCCAACCCGACCTCGGCTGAGCCAGCGCACCCGTCGACGACCAGCGGTACGACGACGGAAGATCACAGGAACCCGGCGTCGGGGTCGCCGTTGGCGTCGGGGTCGGCGTCGGCGTGGAACCGCCGCCGAGGGACGCGAGCCGGAACTGCTGGTTGCTCTGTCCGTTGCAGTCGTAGAGCTGGACCTGGGCGCCGTTGGCGGTGCTCCAGACGTCGAGGCATCGTCCGGACTGCACGCCGCTGATGGTGCCGTTGGAGTTGACGTTCCACTGCTGGTTGGTCTGGCTGTGGCAGCTGTAGATCTGTACCGCCGCGCCGTTGCCGGTGCCTGCGGCGTCGAGGCACATGTTGCCGTACACCTGGAGTTGTTTTCCTGAGGTGTAGGTCCATGCCTGGTTGGTCTGCTTGTTGCAGTCGTAGAGCTGCACCCGGGTGCCGTTGGTGGTCGACGCGTTGGGTACGTCGATACACCTGCCGGATTGGCTACCGACGATCTCACTGGCCGAGCCGCCCGGCGGGACTGTGGGAGTCGGGCCCGGCGTGGTGGGCGTGGGGGTGGTGCCGGGGCCAGCGCTGTTCAGAGCCTCCAGGGTGGAGTTGTAGGCGGCTTTCTTGTTGCCGTTGCACTCGAAGAGCAGCGGAGTGCCGCCGGAGCGCCACGAGTCGCAGTCACGCACGCCCCACACGGTGACACCGTTGCAGCGAGCCACGGCAAGGCAGTCGTTGACCACGTTGCGGTAGGTGTTTGCCTGCGTCGTGCCGGATCCCTCGATGTCCAGCTCGGTGATCTGCACGTCCACGCCGAGGGCGGCGAAGCTGGACAGCGTCGTGCGGTAGTTGCTGTTGTACGGCGAGTTGGCGTTGAAGTGCGACTGGAAGCCTACGCAGTCGATCGGCACCCCACGGGACTTGAAGTCGCGCACCATGTTGTACACGGCCTGGGTCTTGGCCCAGGTCCAGTTGTCGGTGTTGTAGTCGTTGTAGCAGAGCTTGGCGTTCGGGTCCGCCGCGTCGGCGGCGCGGAACGCCGCTTCGATCCAGTCGTTGCCGGTGCGCTGCAGGTTCGAGTTGCGACGGGCGCCGCTGTTGCCGTCCTCGAACGCCTCGTTCACCACATCCCACGAGTCAATCTTGCCCCGGTAGTAGCTGGCCACGCGGGTGACGTGGTTGAGCATCGCGTTGCGCAGCGTGGTGCCCTCCATGGACTGCATCCAGCCCGGCTGCTGCGAGTACCAGGCAAGGGTGTGGCCCCGGACCTTCCAACCCCGGGAAAGGGCGTGGTTCACGATCCGGTCCGCGTTGCCGAAGGTGAAGTTGTTCTGCTGCGGCTCGGTCGCGTCGATCTTCATTTCGTTTTCGGGGGTGATGCTGTTGAACTCGCGGTTCAGGATCGTCGTGTAGGCGCTGTCGCTGAGCTTGTTCGCGGCCACGGCGGCACCGAAGTAGCGGCCGGACTGGGCTGCGGCAGCGCCGAGGGTCGTCTCGGCGGCTTGGGCGAGATTGGGCAGCAGTGATACGGCCAGGGCCAGAATTATCGCTGCTGTTCCGGAAAACGTGAGTGTTCGCAGTCGGGTGCGCATGAGGGGACGGGTTCGGGGAATCATGCTGATCCTCCAGTGGTGGGATAGGACATTCCTGTCGCTGTCCAGTGGGAGGCCCCGCTCGAACGGCGGCGGCCACGATGCTGAGTCCGCCCGGGCGGGCCGGGACTCACGTCAGGCGTCCGCCCCCGATACGACTCGGCTCGGGCTAGCTGGCCAGCATGTGAAGGGTTGCGACGAGTGGTCCGGTCACCCGCCGGGGATTCGTTGCGGGCGGAGGGCTCTCTCGGTGGTGGACGTGGTCACCTGGCAGGTGGTGGGCCTGGCAATCGCGTGAGGCGCCTCCAGTGCTCAAGCGATCTTGTTAACGTTCACACTGATCGATGGCTATCAGGCTGGCAGAAGGTTCCAGGTTTTTCAACCGGTAGTTTCGGACCTGTTACGGGCCAACGGGGAAGTTCGAGCCCTTCCCCTTCGGCTCGGACGGCAGCCATTCGTTCGACCCGCCGTTCCCGTGTCACTCGTTCCTGCTCGGCCAGGAGAAGTACGGCCTGACCCAGCTCCGTAACCTGGCGCAGTTGCCGCCGACCGGCGCGGTGCTGATCGCCGGACCACTGCCGATCGTCTCCGGTTCCGGCAGCCCGTGCCGGGTCCTCGCGCTGGTCGAGCGGTAGGACCGAGCCGCAGACGCGGGTAGCCGAGGTGATCGGGCGGGTTCTGTACGGACACGGCGCGCGGCACGTCATGGCGCGGCGCCGGAGCCGCTCGCGGCGGGCGGGAGGCGGTTCTCACCACCCTCGGTACGTGGCTTCGTAACCAAGATCGGGGGCGGCTGGGATGGCATGGAAACGGCCATCACCCGCACCGACCTCGCCCCCAGGCGCGACCTTCGACGCCTTCCTGATGCTTAAGTACGAAGGTCGTTTCCCGCTGAATGTGTTGTTCGAGTCGAGTGCCACGAGCTCGGTGGCGGCCGTCGTACCTGGCGCCGTTCCTGCGCTGCTCAAGTGACGGAAACTGCTGTGCACGAGGAAGTCCAAGACCGAGGCTGGCGACGGCTGCGAAGCTAGCGGCTCGGCGTGGGCGGCTGTGCCGGCCGCCGAGCATCGCTAATGTCGGCTCGATCGATCCCCCTCTGAACGGAGTGCCCGTGAGTGTCGACGAGTACGTGACTGACCGCGATCGGTGGGGCTACCTCGCTGGCGCCCGTTTCGTCGGACCCCACGAGTGGGCGGAAGTGGCGGAGAAGCACCTCTACCCGTCGATGCACCTTTGGGGGCTCGCTGAAGGGCTGATCGAAGCCGCCGACGAGGAGGGCAGGCTGATCGACTTTCGGCCCAACGAGTTCTACGAGGGGGCGCTGTCGGACAGCATGCGCAACGAGGACGACCCGGCGGATTGGAAGCTCACCTACGACCGGTTCTCGGCCGCTGTGGTGATGGGGGGCACGGTCGAACTGGCGCACCGAGGCTTCCTCGCTCAGCGCGGCAACGGGGACACCGCCGATTACCGTCTTTCCCTGCCTCCCGTCGGAGAGCCAGCGTGACCGAGGCACCCGAGCCCCACAGCCACCAGCCCACACCGTCCGAATCGAAGATGGCAAGGGTCCGACCGTAGAGTTCGTCGCGCACAACTTCGAGCACGGGCTCTTCGACGAACCGTGCGTCGACTTCACCTTCTCCGTCGAAGCCGACGCGAACGGGAAGATCTTGTTCTCACACCGCGGTGGCCTGTGGGGCACGGACATCGACGCCGTGATCGAGGCTCTGATCAAGGCCCGGGACGACGCCTACCGGGAAGCCCGTGAGTACGGGTGGCGGCCGGACAACGAACCGTCCGAGCAGCACCCATAGCACAAGGCGACATGATCAGGGAGTTATCCACAGGTCCACGGCTATTGCGTAGTCGGGTTGCCCCTGGTCATGGTCGGGCTGCTGGTGGTCACGGCGTCGATCAGGTCGTGTGAGCGCTGGTTGGCGCGTCGGATCACGCGGGTCAGGAATCATGGCCAACACCTTGAACAGGCCGTGGTGCTCACCGTCGGTGAGCGTGTCCGGGGCCATGCTGGTGGTCGGTGCGGCAGCAAGATCTCGGTGGGTATTGATGACATCGGCGAGTGCGGTCCTTCTCTGGGTCATGTGGTTTTCGCGAACACGATGATCACCAACGGGCCGCATCCGTCCTACATGGACCTCACCCCCGACCGAAACCAAGCCAAACCCTCAGCTCAAGCGCCCTTCAAACGACTATGCAACGGCCCTCGGGTTGTGGGTCCCCCGTTTACCCCCCGAAAACCCCGGCCAATCGTTGACGAACGGTGACAAGGGGCGATGATTGCCTGGCGATGTCTCCGCAGCTCAGCGACCATTTTTCGCAAGCAGTGGCAAGCTTGATTCGGTTACTGTCGGTAACAAGGGGTTTTGACAAGCAATGACAAGCCCTGAACGAGGCTCGACAAGAGGTTCTTCTGGGTTCAAGTCTCCTCTATCCCCAGGACCACCTGGCAACTACCCGGCGATCAAGGTGGCCGCCGCCTGCTCCCGGAGACGCTGTTGTTCTCGCTCTGTGCGCACGCCGTCAACCTTGATGCCCTCGCACCGCAGCGTGAGGTGGAGCTGCCGTACGGACTGGCCAGGCTGCTCTGGCCCCTCGATGGCGCTCGGTACGATGCACACCGTGCGGTCGGCGCCTCCAGTAATCAGCTGCCCGCGATCGCCGAACGCAACCGTGGTGACCGTGCCGCTGTGCAGACCTGTCTGCCATAGGGCGGTTGCACGACCAGCGGGGGTAGTTCGGGCGAGTGACTCGACGCGTACCTGTCCGTCGTGCCGACCCAGCGCCAGGAGTACGTCGCCGTTGCGGGTGAGACCGAGTCCCAGGCAGCTGATTCGGCCGATCTTGAATTGATCTTGGCGACTCCACTCTTGTGGGCACTCAACGCTGACCGATGTGGACGGTGCGTACCAATATGCCGACTGGGTATTTTGGGGCTGATCGGTGCGGTTTGACAGCGGCGCCGCGACTGGTGGCGGATCAGCCAGGGAGGCCTCGCTTTGGCCTGGACACGTCCGCGCAGGCGCGTCACGGTGCCGGGTGGGGCGCCGGGGCCGGCGCACGCTTGGCCCGCTGGATCTGCGCGTAGACGTGGGTCCGCAGCTCGGTGAACCGGGGCAGCGCCCGGGTGGTGAGCTGATCGCGTTCCTGCGGGAGGTCGATCACGAGGTCTTCCTGCACCCGGGTCGGCGAGTGGGACAGGACGAGCACGCGCTGGCCCAGATACACGGACTCGTCGATGTCGTGCGTCACGAAGACAGTGGAGATGCCGCGGTTCAAGTGCAGGTCGCGTACGAGGTCCTCCAGGTCCGCGCGGGTCTGCGCGTCCACCGCCGCGAACGGCTCATCCATGATCAGCACTTCGGGCCGGTACGCGATGGCGCGTGCGATGGCCACCCGTTGCTGCATCCCGCCGGAGAGCTGCCACGGATGGCTGCGTGCCGACTTTGGCAGTCCGACCGCGTCGAGGGCGTCGGCGACCCTCCGGTCGCGTTCGGCGCGGGAGAGCTTCTTGTGTCGAAGGGGAAGCTCCACATTGCCCCGGACCGTCAGCCAGGGATAGAGGCTGCGGCCGTACTCCTGAAACACCACTGCCATCGCCGGGCTCGGGCCCGTCACCGGAGATCCCTCCATCTTGACGAGGCCGCTGGTGGGCCGGAGCAGTCCGGCGAGGCATTTCAGGAGGGTGGTCTTTCCGCAGCCCGACGGGCCGACGACGCACAGCAGTTCGCCGGGCATCATGGTGAAACTGAGATCCCCGATCGCCTCGACCTCGCCCCGGCCGGAGGCGTAGACCTTCCGCAGGTGCTCGACCCGCAGCAGCGGACTTGCGTCAGGCACGGGTGACCTCCCTCATCCCGTGGTACCAGCGCAGGACGCGGCGTTCGACGACGCCGAAGGCCACGGCGAGGAGGACGCCGATGAGGCCGAGCAGGAGGATGCCGCTCCACATCTCGGCGATGAGGTAGTTCCGCTGAAAGTAGGCGATCCGGTAGCCGAGGCCGGCCGAGGACGCGAACATCTCCGAGATGACCATGAGGATCAGGGCCACCGAGATCGCCTGCCGTACGCCGGTCATGATGCGCGGACTCGCCGCCGGGAGGATCAGCAGCCACACCCGTTCCCACCGGGAGATCCGGTACGAGTCGGCGGTCTCCAGCATCACGCTGTCGGTCGCCCGGACGCCCTCGATCGTGTTCAGCAGGATCGGCCAGATCGCGCCGGACACGATGACGACGACCTTCATGGTGTCGGTGATGCCGAGCAGTAGCATCGCGACCGGAATCAGCACCGGTGGCGGAATCGCGCGGAAGAACTCCAGCAGCGGTTCGAGGATCTCGCGTAGCGGGCGGAACCGGCCGATGAGGACGCCGGCGGCGACGCCGAGCATGATCGACGCGAACAGGCCGGCCAGCAGCCGGTACACGCTCGGCAGCACGTCGTCGACGAACGCCGGGCCGATCCAGGTCTGCCGGAACGCGTCGAGGAGCGGGCGGGGGCCGACGAGGAACCGGTTGGCCGACCGGGTGGACCAGACGGCCCAGAGCCCCACGGCCAGGACGGGAAGCCCGACCGCGTACAGGACGTCCTCGGCGACCCGGACGCTGAGGCCGCGAGGGGCGGTCCTGCCCGCACCCAGGGCGGTCATCGGGATGCCTCGTCCGCGAGCACCGACTGGTGCCAGGCCAACGAGCGGCGTTCGGCGAAGCGGAACACGACGTTCACCACCACGCCGAGGAGCCCGGTGACCACGACGAGGCCGTACAGGCCGACGGCGTCCCCGGCGGAGCGCGACAGCTCGATCATGCGTCCGAGGCCGGGATTACCGATCACCATCTCCGCGGTGACGGCCAGGATGAGCGCGACCGCCGCGGCGAGGCGCAGGCCGGTCATCAGGTACGGCAGAGCGGTCGGAAGGACGAGATACCGCAGCCGCTCGTAGCGGGTGAGGCCGAAGCTCCGCGCGGTGTCCCGGGCGACCGTGTCGACGTCGGCGACGCCGTAGATCACCTGCACGAAGACCTGCCAGAACGCCGCGTAGACGATGATGACGAGTGCGGCGCGCATCTGCAGGCCGAACATCAGCACGGCGAGGGGGATCAGCGCGACCGACGGCACCGGCCGCAGGAACTCGACTGTCGTGTGCGTGGCGCGACGCAGGAACGGCACCAGCCCGACCACCGTCCCCAACCCGACCGCGGCGAGCGTCGCCACCGTCAGGCCGATCGCCCACGACGTCATGGTGAGCCGGAGCCGCCGCCAGAACGCCAGGTCGCGGACCTCGTGGAACAGCCGTCCGAACACGTCGGTGGCGTACGGCAGGTCGTGCCGGTCGACCATCCCCAGAGCCGGGAGCAGTTGCCAGACGGCGAGGAACCCCAGCAGGCCGACGGCACCCAGCAGGATCTTGCGCATCGGTCGGCTACTGCTGCTGGACGAGACGGTCGAAGTCGGGCTGCCGGTCGAGTACGCGGTACTTCTGAGCGAGCGTCGCCAGTTGCTCCAGGCCGGCCCGGTCGATTTCCCACCCGAACGCCGGGAGCCGGACGGAGTCCGCTACCGCATCCGGCAGTTCGAGATTGTCCTTGATGGCCTGCCGCAGGCCGGCCTGGTTGGCCGGGTCGTTGGCCCAGGTGAGCGTCTTCTTCATCGCCGACGAGAAGTCCGCCACCAGCGTGGCGTCGGAGTCCTTCAGCTTGCTCGACGTGATCGTGGTCAGGGTGGTGAGTCCGGGAACGGTGGCCTGGTATGGAGCGACCACGAGAACGTCACCGCGCTTACGCATCTGGGTGATGAACGGCTCGGTCACCCAGGCGGCGTCGATGTTGCCGGCGGCGAGCTGGGCCGGTGCGTCCGGGAAGGCCACCTCGACGAACTTGACCTCGGTGGGATCGCCGCCGTCCTTCTCGACCGCTGCCATGATCGTGACATCGCCGGCGGCGCCCAGGCTGTTCACCGACACCTTGCGTCCGGCGAGCTGGGCCGGCCGGGTGATACCGGACTTCGCGGACGCCACCACGGCGTTGATGTCGTCGCCGTCGGCGTAGGACGACGCGTAGTTCCCGATGATCACCACGCCGAGGTTCTGCAGATCGGCGCGGAACGGGCCGAACGGCTGGCCGATGGCGAAGTCGATGTCGCCGTTGATCATGGCCGGGATGGCCTGGGCGCCGCCCTGTGCGGGCACCACCTCCACGTCGAGCCCCTGCTCCCGGAAGATGCCCGCCTTGATGCCGCCCCACAGCGCGGCGGTCTCGCTGATCGGCAGCGCCGCCACGCGGACCTTCCGCAGGTCGCCGCTCGCCCCGGGGGACGGATCGGTGGCATCGGAATCCGTGCAGCCGGTCAGAGCGATCACGACGCCGGCGAGAACAGCGAGGGCAGTGACCTTCTTCATGGACGGGCCCTTCCGTGCGCAGCGCTTGTGCAGCCTGAGGAGTGGGGTCGACGGAGTGCCGAAAGCATCCGACCGCGTCGATCAGCGTCATGCAGAAGCGATTGATTGTCAAGAATTCCCAAAGGGCGAATCGCATAGCGGTGCGAGTGATCCGATGGCGATGAGAACACGTCTTGACGGCCGACGATTTTGTGACCAAACTGTGCGGTTGGTGGCGCGGGGCGGAGAGGGCAACGACGTGGCAATCGTGATCGTGGGCGCTGGTATCGGTGGCCTCACCACCGCGCTCAGCCTGCACCGGGCCGGCTTCCCTGAGATCACCGTCTACGAGCGCGCCGCCGCGCTGCGCCCACTCGGCGTCGGAATCAATCTACTCCCGCACGCCGTCCGTGAGCTGACCGAATTGGGTCTTGGGGAACGCATGGAAAGGCTGGGCGCCGCACCCGGCACGCTTGCCTACTACAACCGCTACGGTCAGCAGATCTGGAGCGAGCCACGCGGACTGGACGCCGGATATCGCTGGCCGCAGCTTTCCGTGCACCGCGGCCGGTTCCAGATGGAACTGCTCGCCGTGGTGCGGGAACGGCTGGGCGCCGACGCGGTGCGCACCGGGCACCGGCTCGTCGGCGTCCGCGACGGCGTCGCGCACTTCGAGACGGCGGCGGGGGAGGTGAGCGTCGCTGGCGACCTGATCGTCGGAGCGGACGGCATCCACTCCGCGCTGCGCCGCCACCATCGGCCCGGCGAGGGGGCGCCACTGTGGAACGGGCTGACACTGTGGCGGGGGACGGCACGGGCACCAGGATTCCTGGACGGGCGAACCATGATCATGGCCGGGGACGCGGAACAGAAGTTCGTGGCGTACCCGATCGGCGCCGGCCTGATCAACGTCGTCGCCGAGCGGCAGGGGCCCGGTTTCGCCGGGCCCAACGCGGACTGGAACCGGACGGTCGACCCCGCGCCGGTCGTCTCGCTCTTCGCGGACTGGCGTTTCGCGTGGCTCAACGTGCCGGAACTGCTGGCCGCCGCCAACGAGATCCTCGAATACCCCATGGTGGACCGCGATCCGATCGACACGTGGACCCACGGCAACACCACGCTGCTCGGCGACGCGGCCCACCCGATGTATCCGAACGGTTCCAACGGGGCGTCGCAGGCGATCCTGGACGCACGTACCCTCGCCTTCCACCTCGCCACCGCGCCGACGGTCCGGGCGGCGCTCGACGCCTACGAGGCGGACCGGCGGCCAGCGACCACCGCGCTCGTGCTGAGCAACCGGCGGCAGGGTCCGGAACAGGTGATGGTGCTCGCCCACGAGCGCGCGCCGGACGGGTTCACGCACATCCACGACGTCATCCCGCCGGAGGAGCTCACCGCTATCGCCACCGGCTACAAGAAGGCGGCCGGTTTCCTACCCGCCGACCTCAACGAACGGGCCTCCCTGACGCCGACGGCCTTCCCGGGCGTCCTGCCGTGACCGGCCCGGAGCCGACCGAACTGGACGCGGCGCGACTGGCGTCGGTGATCTCACCGCTGCGCCGCACGCTGCTCGCCGCAGCCCGGGCCGCCGAGCACCTGCCGGAGATCCCGGACGCGCAGATCGAGGTCGTGCGGGCCCTGCCCCGGGGCACCGTGGCCGGCCCCGGTGAGCTGGCCGAGCGGCTGCGCCTGAGCCGATCCACGGTCAGCAACCTGCTCACCGCGATGGAGGGCAACGGTCTCGTCGAGCGTCGCCCCCGTCCCGGCAACCACCGCCACGTCGACGTCCTCGCCACAGCGAAGGCCCTCGACCTGTTCGACCGTTTCGACCTCGCGAGCGGAGACCTGGTCGCCCGCGCCGCGGCGACCCTGCCGGCGGCGCACCGCGCGGCCCTCGCCGCCGCGGTGCCCGCACTGGAACGCCTCCGCGACGCCCTCGCGCACGCCAAGGACACTCCATGAGTACGCGCCGAGCCGCCGGTCGGGACGCCGTGACTGTTCCGCCGGTTCCCGGGCTGGAGGCCGCGTTCGAGGTGGAGGTGCGGCTGGGCGCGCTGGAGGACCACGGGATGACCCGTGCTGGTCACCGTCGCGTGGTACCTGTTGTCGGCGGCCGGGTCACCGGTCTCTTCGAGGCCGACATCTTGCCCGGCGGCGCCGACTGGCAGGTGGTCCGCCCCGACGGCGCGATCGAGATCGACACGCGCTACTCGGCGCGTACCGCCGACGGCGGTCACGTCTACCTGCGTACGTTCGGCGTCCGCAGCGGCCGCGCGGAGGTCCTCGAGGCGTTGCTGCGCGGCGGCGCCGTCGACCCGTCTGAGTACTACTTCCGCCTGGGCGTACGACTGGAGACGTCGATGCCCGCGCTGGCCGTCCTGGAGCAGTCCGTCTTCGTGGCGTCGGCGATCCGCGAGGCCGACCGGGTGCGCTACACCGCCTACCGCGTCACGTAGCTGTTCCCGCCCAGGGCTGCGACAGGGCGCGCTTGTCGGGCTTGCCGCTGGGAGCCACTGGCACCCGGTCGATCGACTGGATGGTCCGGGGGACCGACGGTTCCCCCAGCGTCTGCGCCACCACCGCACGCAGCCGCTCGCCATCAGGCACGCGACCGGCGGCAGGCACCACGTACGCGTGCACCGCCTCCCCGGTGACGTCGTCCGGACGGCCGACGACGTAGGCCTCGGCGACAGTGGGGTCGGCGGCGAGAACCCGCTCGATAGGGCCGGCGTACACCAGGTTGGCCTGCACGATGATGACGTCCCGGATCCGGCCGAGCAGGTGCAGGTAGCCGTTGCTGTGCCGTGAGGCAGGCGCGACACGGTGGCATGGCCAGCCCGGGCGATCAGACCTGGCGGGATTCAGCATGGAACCCCCGTTTACCCCCCGAAAACCCCGCTCAATCACTGACGAAGGGGGACAACGAGTGATGAGCGCCGGGCGGTGTCTCCGCAGCTCAGCGATCACTTTCGGCAAGCAATGACAAGCATGATTCGGTTACTGTCGGTAACAAGGGGTTTTGACAAGCGGGTTTTGACAAGCAATGACAAGCCCTGAACAAGGCTCGACAAGAGGTCATCCTGGGTTCAGGCAGTCCTCGTTTCCCACGAGGACTGCCTGGGCAACTGCCCAGCAGACAGGATAGCCGCTGCGCGCGTGAGAACGATGGGGACAGGCAAAACCCGGAGTGGGCACCTGCGGCGTGCAGCCGTGCCCACAAGCCGATTACAGCGACGAACGCTGGCGCGCCCAGCAGCGAAGCGAAGGCGCTGCGCGCAGTCACCGACCTGGCCGAGGGCCGAACCCGCGATTCCCTCAGCGCGTTCGTGCAGTGCACACGACCGACGGCCCTGTCCTCGACCTGTCGGCACTGCCCGGGCCGCATGACATTCGGCTGAACCCCCACATGCTGCCGCGACTGACCGTTACCGGACCCGGCGATGTCCTGGTGGTCGTAGAGAACCAGCAGGCGGCCGAAGCGGTCTGTGAGGCCAGGGCCAACCTGCCGGTCGTTTGGTGCCACGGGCAGGCGCCCGACGCCGTTGTGTCGATGATCCTCCAATCGGCGCAACAGACTTCCGCGGTCGTCATTTGCGCGGACGCCGACCTCGGCGGCGTCCGCATTACCTCTCGCATCCAGGACAAACTGCCGCCGGACACCACCATCCACGTCGTGGACGTCGGCACCGTGCCGCACGACGAAGGCCGGCCCTTCAACACCCACAGCCGCAGCCACCTGCAGCAGCTTGCACAACGCCCGGATGAGGTCGGCGCCTTCGCGCAACGCTGCCTGCACCGGGGCTACGCGATCGAGCAGGAAGCCACTGCACGGGCTGGCTGCCCTTCAGGCTGTCTTGAGTAGCCACCCACCTGTGTAAACCAACCGAGCAGATATGCCTCCGCGTCGGCCGCAGGGTGGAGATAGCGAACTCCACCGAAGCAGAGCCGCGGGACGTTTCGGAGCGCCGCCCGGCGGCCGCTCCCGCCCTGAGCCGGGCGGCGGCAGCAAGCCACCGAGGGCCAGAAGCACTCACCCTGCACGACCGCGCGCTCAGAGGGTTTGTAGTCGCTGCGTGATGAACAGGGCGGCGCGGTCCAGGGCGTGGTCGGCTTCGTCGAGCTGGCCGATGAAGGATTGGAAGACGTGCGGGACGCCCGCGGTGATGTCGAGGATGACGTCGACCTCGGCGTCGCGGGCGCGTTTCGCCAGCCGGACTGAGTCGTCGAGCAGCAGTTCGTTCGTGCCGACCTGCAGCAGGATCGGCGGGAACCCGGTCAGGTCGGCGAGCACGGCGGGCGCGGTGAGCTCTTGGTTCGGGTCCTGGCCGCCGAGGTAGAACCCCGCCGTGTGGGCCATGCCCTGTCGGGTGAAGAACGGGTCGATGCCCTCTTTGGTGTCCATCGACTCACCCGTGCGGGTGTGGTCCAGACCGGGCGAGAACGCGACCAGCGCGCCCGGCAGGGGCAGCCCGGTGTTTCGGGCGGCGAGGGTGGTGGTCACCGTGAGGCCACCACCGGCGGAATCGCCCGCGAACGCGATCGATTCGGCGGCGACGCCGCTGTCGAGCAGGGACCGATAGGCCGCGAGGCAGTCCTCGATCGCGGCCGGGAACGGGTTCTCCGGGGCCAGCCGGTAGTCGAGGGAGAAGGCCCGCACTGCTGTCCGGTTGACCAGGCTCGCGGTCAGACCCATCGCGGTCTGCGGAGATCCGAGCGCGAACGAGCCGCCATGAAAGTACAGGATCGTGCCAGGGCGGGTCTCGCCCTCCGGTTCGACCAGCACCGCCGGACGGCCACCCAGGGTCAGCTGCGAGGTTCGCATCGGAGGAACCGGGAACAGCGCCATGAGCGCGGCGAACTTCTCCCGCATCGTCTCGACCGGCTCCGGCGCGAAGCCCTTCGGCCCGTCACCCAGCATGGCGCCGATTGCCGTGCGCTGTTCCCTGCTCATATCCGACGCCTCCACAGGCGATAAGGTAGATGCCGTGGAAGCTAATATACCTGCCGTGGCATCTTTTTTCGGTGCCGGGTCCGTCACACTTGCTCAGGTCTTCAGTGACTTGGTCCGCTGTGAGACGCGGCTCTACAACGCCTTGAACGAGACGTTGCGCCGCAAGCACGGCATCGTGGCTTCGCAGTTCGAGTTCCTGAGCTACCTACGTGACCATCCTGGTTCGCGGGTCGCCGATCTCGCCGAGTTTTTCGCGATCGGAGTCGGAGCGACCAGCAAGGGCGTGGGCCGGCTCGAGGCCCGGGCCTGGATTCGGCGGGTGCCGAATCCCGCCGATGGCCGGTCACTGCTCCTGGAGTTGACTCCGCAGGGCACGGAACTCGTCGGTGACGCCGAAGGCACCTTCCAGGAACACCTGGCCACGCACATTGGCCGGTCTATCCCCCCGGCCCGGGTGGCGGAGCTCGGTCAAACGCTGGAACGGCTGCGCGCCACCCTGGAGCACGGCGGTGTCGGCACGCCTGTCGGCTGAAGACCACGACAGCGCCCTGCCACGTAGGCCACCGTCACAACGGATTCAGCCACCGGCTCACAACCGGCCGACCGTCATCGAGATCTTTCGGGTCCGCGACCGCCTCATTTCTTATTCCCAGGCGCCACCGAGCACTGGACCTAAAGCCGCTCGACTCCGAGGCTGACGGCATACCGTCGGAGGGCGTGACAACTTCCGCTGACCAACGCATTCACCCGCTTCGCGTCGACGTGCCGCAGAGTGATCTGGACGATCTACGCGGGAGGCTCGATCAGACCAGATGGCCGGACGGGCTGCCCCGAGTCGGCTGGGGTGCGCGGGGTCCCACGGGACTACCTCATGGACCTCGTGCGGTACTGGCGACACGACTACGGCTGGGCGCGCTGTGCAGGTTGCGGGCCAGCGCGGCAGGTGGCAAATACAGGCGGGGCGGTCAGACCTGGCGGGGTTCTGATGTGGGACCCCCGTTTACCCCCCGAAAACCCCGACCAATTGTTGACGAAGGGTGACAAGGAGCGGCGAGTGCCTGGCGATGTCTCTGCAGCTCAGCGACCACTTTCGGCAAGCAATGACAAGCCTGGTCCGATTACTTTCGGTAACAAGGGGTCGTCGGTTCGAATCCGGCCGTCCCGACGTAGGTCTGAGGGTCGATCCGACACACGGATCGGCCCTCTTTGCTTTTCTGGGGACCAAGCTCGGTCAAGTTGAGGTTGTCCTGACGCTTCTTGACCGCCGGTCAAGGTCCAACGACCGGTTTCTTGCCTGCTGATTTGTTCCCTCGACGTATCAAGCGTCGCGCGAGCGCGGCGAAGCGCCCCCGCTCGCGATGGCCTGCTGGCGGACTCCGTCCGGCATTGGCCGGGCGCGGCGGTCCGCACCCAGAGCGACGGGAATCAAGGCCGCCTCCGGCGGGGGCACTCAGGCTTCTGAGATGGTGACCATCCCGTCCACCTCGACCCAGGCAAGCCCGCTCCGCCGGTGCGGCACCGGGACGGGCGATCCAGCTCGGAGGCAAGTGGACCGACGGCACCAGGGTCACCGAGAACGGCCTGTTCGTCGACGGCCGGCTACAGAAGATCGGCGACGAGCTGCGCTGGACCTACGACCGTTCGGACTGGCTGCGCCCCTGGCGGGTCAGCGGTGAACGGGTCGGGGTCGAGTTCCAGCCGTTCCACGAGAAGGTGGCCCGCACCAATGTCGGTGTCGTCGCGAATAAGACGCGCAAGTGTTTCGGGCACTTCCCCGGCTGGGCGAAGACGGACGGCGGGACGACGGTGAGTCTCGATGGGCTCGTCGGCTGGGCCGAGGAAGCACGTAACCGCTGGTAGCCCTGGTCAGAGACGTAGCTGCCGGTTGACCTCTGCCACCAGCTCGGCGGGCAGTTTGAGCAGCCGGCGGTCGTAGCTGAGCAGACCGTTCACCTCGTCCTCGACATCGGAGAGTTGGGTGTAGACCGTGGCGCTCAGACCTTTGGCGATGGCCGGAGCGATCTGCTCGGCGTGCAGTCGGCGGAAAGCCGCACCGAGCGACGCCGCGTCGCGGAAACGGCGGTAGCCGAACTCGCGATCGGTCGACGTGTGCCCGCTGACGGCAAGGCTGTAGCCGCCGTACTCGGACAACACCAGCACCCGGTGGTCCCGGCCGCGCCGCGGCACCCGGAAGCGGCGGAAGTAGACGTGCAGGCTGCGCAGGTCGCCGCCGCCCTGGTCGTGCCAGCCGCTGGCGTGGTCGACACTGCGGGTCGGGTCCAGTGCGGCGACCTCGGCGGCGATCGCGGCGGCGTCGAACTGGCCCCACCCCTCGTTGAACGGCACCCACACGGCGATGCTGACGACGTTGCGCAGCTGCTCGACGGTGTCGTGCAGCTCAGCCCGGAACTGCTCGCGCCCGGCGTCGTCGTCGCGGGCGAACCACCGCCGGCGTCGGTCGGTCAGCCGCAGCGGGCTGACCGCCGGAGCGGTGACCACCAGCGGCCGATACCGGCCACCACCGTTGACCATGTCCTGCCAGACCAGCATGCCGAGACGATCACAGTGGTAGTACCAGCGCGCCGGCTCGATCTTGATGTGCTTGCGGAGCATGGTGAAGCCGAGTTGCTTCATGGTCGCGATGTCGTGGACCAGGGCCTCGTCGGAGGGTGCCGTGTACCAGCCGTCGGACCAGTAGCCCTGGTCGAGGATGCCGGCGTGGAAGTACGGTGCGCCGTTGAGCAGCAGCCGTGGCGTGCCGTCCGGGGCGGGGCCGACGCCGAAGGAGCGCATGCCGACGTAACTGCGGACCCGGTCGTCGCCCAGGTCCACAACCACCCCATAGAGGTACGGGTCCTCGGGGCTCCACCGCCGTGCCGCAGGGATCGGAACGCGAACCGGCCGTCCGGCGGGTGCCTGCGCCACGCCTACCACGTCGTCGCCGGCCAGGATCGTCACCGTCGCATCGAGGGCGTCCGGGTCGGCGTGCACCGTCACGTCGAGGCAGCCCTCCTCGAGCAGCGGGGTCAGGGTGAGTCGCCGTACGTGCCGCGCGGGCACACACTCGGCCCAGACGGTCTGCCAGATCCCGGACTGTGGGCTGTACCAGATTCCGCCGCGGCGCAGCCGCTGCTTGCCGCGCGAGTGGTGGGCGGTGTCGGTGTCGTCTCGTACCGCGACGACCAGCGTGTTGTCATCGTCGTGCAACGCACCGGTGATGTCGCAGTGAAATGGCAGGTAGCCGCCGGTATGCCTGCCCACCGGCGTGCCGTTGACAAAAACCTCGCAGGTCTGGTCGACGGCCCCGAAGTGCAACAGCACCCGCGCTGACGGGTCGGGCCGGAAACTGTCGGGCAGCCGTAAGATCCGGCTGTACCACAGTGTCTGGCCCGGTAGCAGTTGCCGGTTGACGCCCGAGAGAGGCGTCTCCGGCGAGAACGGCACGATGATCTCCCCGTCGTACCCCTGCGGCTGTTGGTGGCTGTCAGTGATCGCGTACTGCCAGCGGCCGTTGAGGTTGAGGTAACTGTCCCGGACCAACTGCGGGCGGGGATACTCCGGCAAGGGCCGGTCCGGGTCGAGCGTCTCGCCCCACGGGGTCAGCAGTGGCCGGATCATCCGCGCGTCGCCGAGTCGTACCGGCGGCGCAACGTCAGCACCGGCACGAGGATGAGGGCGAGCACTGCCAGCGCCGCCAGGAAGATGCCCGGCGTCGGCACCTGTTTGACCACGCCGAGGTCGGTGTAGGTCTCGCCGGCGCTGTTGATGACCGCCGCGCCGAGGTAGGGCCCGACGACCATCGGCACCAGGATCGCGAAGATCATGCGCAGGCCCTGTACGTGGCCGGCGCGCTCTGGCGGGGAGAAGTCGCGTACCAGCGCCCCGATCGGGGCCAGCACCAGCATGAACCCGGACATCATCAGCAGTCCGGCGGCGATCACCTGGCCGGTGCCCCGGGCCAGGTACATCGAGAACAGGCCGGCCGCGTACACGGCGACGGCGGGCAGCAGGAAACTGACCCGGCCCATCCGGTCGATGAACCGACCCGCGACCACGCTGACCAGGGAGGCGCCGAGCAGCACGACGCCGAGCACGAGGGCGTAGTCGCCGATGTCCAGGTAGCGCTGCACGTAGATGATCAGATATGGCATGAAGACCTGGGTCGAGACACCCCAGATCGACCATGCGGCCAGCGCCAAGTAGAGCCGGGGGTTGGCGTGTACGGCAGCCGGGCGCAGCCCGTGCAGCATCGAGCCGAGCAGGCGCTCGCCCCGACGGACGGGCACGGGCTCGTCGCGGACCAGGAACCAGGCCACCACCCCGACCGCGGCGATGATCCCACCGACGATCAGGAAGAACGTCCGCCACTGGCCAGCGCGGGTGAGACCGTCGAACCCGCCGAAGACGGCGAGCATGGCCAGTAGCGGCATCGCGGCCAGCACCGACTCCACCCGGCCCCGGTTCGCCGGTCGGGTCACGTCCGTCACCCAGGCCTGGAACGCGGCGTCGTTGGCGCCCGAGCCGAGGAACGACATCAGGCAGTCCAACGCGATTACGGCGAGCAGGGCCAGTAGCACCGCGTCGGCCGCTGGTGCCAGTGCGGCCACGCCGTCCACGGTGAGTAGGCCGAATGCCGCGGTGGCGAAACCCCACGCGAGGTAGCCGCCTACGATGAAGGCCCGGCGACGGCCGGACCGGTCGGAAATCGCTCCGATCAGCACGGTGCCCGCCGTCGCGGTCAGTGCACTCGCCGCGACCAGGGTGGCGATGGCGGTCGGATCATCGGTGATCGTGTCATGGACGAACACGTTGAGGTACATGTTCTCGACCGCCCAGGCCAGTTGGCCGACGAAGCCGAGCAGCACCAGTGAGGTCCAGGCGCGTCTGCCGAGCCGCGGGTCACCGGGGCCGGCGGGGGAGAACGTCGTGGGACCGGTGACGGTGGGTACGGGCACAGAGCACCGTCCTTGCTAGCCGAGCCGGGGGCAGCCCGAAAGTGAGAGAGATTCTACAGTTGTCCGTGTCTCGGCTGCGGGGGGTCGTACTCAACCGGCCCGGCCACCCACGACCAGCGCCGCGCCTGGGCCGTCCAGGCTCGGCAACTCGGTCCTGCACTATCAGGCCCCATGCTCTATTCGGCTGAGCGTTGGTGATGTGGTGGTGGCTGCGGATGGGATCTCGAGCAAGCTACGTACTCGTACGCAACGGCTCCTGGGAGCTGTACTCCTCGCAGTGGGACGCGGAAGATCCTTGCCAAGCTGTGCTGCTGCCCACGACGGGCGACCACCATCGTGCAGGCCATCCTCGTGCTGCACCACGTCGAAGCCAGCCGCTACTTCTCAGTGTCGGACGGTTCACCGTTCTTGGGTTCTTGAACGCCACGGTGATGGTGGTGGCTTCGCCTTCGTAGCCCAGGTCGCCTAGGACGCGGAGTTGTTCGGCGGTCCACGTGGTCAGCAGGGGCAGCATGTCGGTGTGTTCGCGCAGGGCGGTGGTGTCATGTTCGCGGCCCGGGCGAACCGAAGTGTCCACAGTGTCCAGCCGTCCGGGGCGGTGATGACCGGGATGTTCCCGCCGTGGTTGTTGCACTTGCCGGACCACCACAGGTCGACGCTGGGGTGGGTCCAGGGGCGTGGCACCGGTCGGTCTCGATCACGGTTCCGTCGATGTGGACGTGAGCGTAGCCGGCCATTCTGGCCGCCAACAGCGCGCTGATTGCAGGCTCGGATGCCTGGTCGGCAAGGACGCCGATGTCTACTGGCCGCACTGCCACCATTCATCGGAATAGCTCAGTGGGGGGGTGGTGAGGTTGTCGATCGCGGCGTCGATGCTGCTGGCCTCCGCCGTGGGCGCCGACCAGGTGCTGCAGCTGAGCCCGACCGGGCCGAGGGACTCATGCCGTTCCAGCGCCTCCCACCTACCGCTGCCGCACTGACGCCCACCACCGCCGTGCGCCAACCGTTACCATCGATGGTTGAGTATCTCCGACGCGAAGGCGGGGCCGATGGACATCAGCGCGCAAGGATTGCACCGCGTGCTCGACCCCGAGGGGGCGGCCACGCAGGTCGACGCCTGGCGGGGGCGCATCGAGCGGCTCGCGGCCGACACCAAGACCATGAGCGAGCGCCTCCAGGCGCTGCGGGTGACGGCCGCCGATTCCGACGGGCTGGTCGAGGTCACCGTCGACGCCGGGGGCGCGCTGGCCGGCCTGCAGTTCAGCCAGCGCATCCAGCGGGTGCTGCCGCGGGTGCTCGCCGACACCGTCATGGCGACGGTACAGGCGGCGAAGGCGCAACTGGCGGCCCGCTCGCAGCAGGTCGTGGAGGAGACGATGGGCACCGACTCCCCGGCCGCCCGGGCGGTCGCCGCCCGCATCGCCGAGCAGCTGCGGGTGCCGCCGGACGACACCGGGCAGGACGGCCGGCAGAGCGACCGGCCCGGTGACCGGCGGGGTTGGTGAGCCGTGGCGGCTGCGAGCCTCTCGGTCGACACCGACCAGATCCGGGCGCACGCCCGCAACATCGACACGCTGCGCGCCCGTTTCGACGCCGTCAAGGGCGCCAGCGCGTTCATCGTCGGCGACGAGCGGGCGTACGGGCTGCTCTGCGGCTGGATCGCCGGCGTCCTCGATGGTCGGCACACCCGCCAGGACGAGCTGATCGCCTACGTCGAGGAGAACCTCGTCCTGGTCGCGGCGCAGCTGCGGAAGACCGCCGACAGCTACGACGCCGCAGAGACCGACACCACCGGCATGCTGGGCGCGATCGGCCGGCGCATGCAATGACCGACATGTCGCTAGTCGCCGGCGTGCACTCCACCCGCGAGGTGTGGGCGGGCATCGGCATGGCCGACAGCATCGAGGGGCTCGTCGACGCGATCCGCAGCGACGGCTGGGTCGACGACGTCCTCGCCGGCGCGGCGCTGGGCCTGGAGGTCGCCTCGACCGTGCTCGACCCGTTCAGCACGCTGCTGGCCAGCGGCATCAGCTGGGCGATGGAGTACTTCGAGCCGCTGCGGGAGATGCTCGACGCGCTCACCGGCATGCCCGACGTGGTGGCCGCGCACGCCGCCACGTGGAACAACATGGCCGCCGAGCTCGGCCGGATGGCCACGGAGCTGCAGGTGCGCCTGGGCGCGGACCTGCCCAACTGGCAGGGCGACGCGGCCGACGCGTACCAGCTGATGATGGTCAACAACGTGGACTCGATCGGCGGGCTCGGCGGGATCTGCGCGGCGATGGCCGCGGCCACGGAGGGCGCCGGCACCCTCGTCGCGTTCACCCGCGACCTCGTCCGGGACCTGATCGCCGACCTCGTCGCCCGCGTCATCGTATGGGCCGTCGAGGCGATCTTCGTCGTCACGATCCCGGTGGTCGCCGTGCAGATTGCCGCAGCGGTGGTCAAGTGGGCAGGGCGCATCCTCATGTTCATCAACTCGCTGATCATGAGCCTGACCAGCCTGAACCGGCTGCTGAACGGCTGAGGCGATGGCTACCAACAAGCCGGGCGGCGGTGGGGGCAACGACGGCGGGGACGGCGGCGGTCCCGGACGTCCCGGCGACGGCTCGCCTGCGCATCCGAAGGGCGGGGTGCCCAAGCACGTCGTCGAGGCGCAGGAGAACCTCGGCCAGACGGCGCCCGCGGGCCGTCCCCGCGCGGCCGGCGGCGGGGTGCAGCAGCAGGGCGGCCAGCGCCCCGCCGGCACCACCCACCCGCTGCAGCCGGTCAGCCCCGGCTGGCGCACGGTCGACGGCGCCGACGCTCCGCAGCACATCCGCAACGCCGCCGGGTCGATGGAGTTCCAGCCGCGCGGCACCACCCCCGCGCAGGCCAGGCCGACGATCGGCGAGTCCGACGGGCACCGGTACTCCTCCAGCAACGGCAACCCGGCGCTGGCAGACGACCTGAACTGGCGCGAGATCCCGCGGCCGCCGCACGGGCCGTTCCCGGTCGCGCCCAACATCCTCTACACGCATCCGGAGATGCAGGTCGCCGCCGAGATGCGGGCGCAGGCCCGGGCACACCCCGGTGAGCCCGTCGTGCGGGACATCGTCGTGGACAACAGCCTCTGCGGCACCCGCACGTTCGACCGCAACGGCGTGGCGACCTGCGAGACGCTGCTCGCCGACGTGCTGCCCGCCGGCTCACGGTTCACGGTGTGGACCACGATCGACGGCGGCGCCACCTATCAGGTGAAGACCTACGAGGGGACCGGTAGGTTCGTGCGGTGACGACCTACGAACTGCTGAACTACATCGCGCGGCCGGACCGGCTCACCGACCCGCAGCAGGCGCTCGACGTCTTCGACTTCGTGGCCCGGGAGATCATGTGGCACGGCCTGTCCGGGCAGTCGGTGATGATCGGCCCGGAGGGCGGCGCCAAGGACCTGCGGGTCGACATCGACATCGACGCGGGCCGGGCGGCGCTGACCTGGCTCGCCGATGAGACGATCGCCGTAGAGCTGGCCCCGGGCAACCCGCTGGAGGTGGTATGGAACGGCGACGCGCCGCTGCAGACCATTCCCGCCAGCATGGCCCGGGTCGGCGTGCTGACCGCCCGGCAGGTGGTCGCCGACTACGTCGCCACCGGTGAGCGGCCCCGGCTCGTGGAGTGGGTCGCGGCCCCGGCGGAGGCGGCGGCGCTGCCCCGCGGCATGTTCTACCGCGGGGGTGCCTGAGCCCTTTTCCGGCGGTGGCGCGCCATCACGAAGAACCCGTCGACGACCGCGGCCAGGCCGCCGCCGCTCACGGTGACGGTGACCAGCCGGGCCGCGCCCGCGGTCCGGGCCGGCGGGGCGGGTCACCCGGCGGCTCGGCGTGGCCACCGATCCGGCAATGCAACAGAGCCCTCTGGACAGCTCTCGACCATCCGTCCGCTCACCACGTCCGCGGGCGTGGAGCTTTGCTGGGCGATGGCAGCATGCTCAGCCATGGATCATCATGAGCAATTCCGCCGTGCGGCGATCGAGCGGGGCTTTCCGGAGGACGAGGTCGGCAGGTTCGCCAAGTTCCTCCGATTCGCGATCAGGGCGAGTCGAAGGCCTGCCGGTGGGGTCGTCGGGCAGTACGGCGGGCTGCCCCGGCTGCCGGTGGGCGTGGAGTGGCCGTCCTCCGGGTCCGGGCCGCTGCCGTTCATCGCCTCCTTCGACTGCGCAGCGCTTCCCCGAGTCTCCGGCCTCGCCTTGCCCGTGGACGGTTCGCTGCTCTTCTTCCTGGACCGCGCGCTCGCCTTCAACTACGGGGCCGCCAGCGGTTCCGTCGCCGGCGAACAGCAGTTCGCGCGAGTCCTGCATGTGCCGGCCGGCGCCAGTGCCGCACCGGCGGAGGCGCCTGCCGGGCTCGACTCCGTCAGCCCGCAGCACGACCTGTTCGCCACGGTCACCGCCGAGCTGCCCTTCTGGTTCGACGGCTGTGACGACGATGACCCGGAATCCACTCGAACCGACAACGGAGAACACCTGGCTCGCGATCTGCAGCACCTGGATCGGCTCTGCGCGCTGGCCAAGGAACTCCGGCCACGGAACACCTCGCCCGACGTCTATCTCGGCGGGTACAACAGCAGCGGCGGGCTCGTGACCGACTACATGGACGAAACCCCGGAGACCCAGATGGCGGACGACAACCTCAAGGCACGCCAGAAGGCCGACGGCATCATGATTGCGGAGGCCGAGTGGGACCTGCGCCTGGAGGAGGAGACACTGCGCGTGATGCGCGAGTGGATACCCCTCGCCCAGTTCGCCAAGGTGGATGCCTACTGGGGTTGTTTCATGATCCGGCACGAAGACCTGGCCGCCCGCCGATTCGACAAAGCCCTTTCCCGCACTGAGTTCACCGAATAGGCGGTGCCGTCATCGGCGTCACAGCTCTGCGGCGCTGCCGGCGTCCGGGAACCCATCAGCCGGTCGCTGGTGAATACCGGTGAAGAGGGGAGGCTGACGAGTCCGTGGGGTGCGCCGTCGCCGAATATCTGCTCGCTGCTGTGGTACGCGGCTGCTACTTCGGCGTGGCAGCGGCGGAACAGGTCCACGACGACCTCCCACGGATCCTCGCGGTCGCAGACCACTACCGGGTAGTGCCGGCACACGACGGCCGCGCCCACGAAGGCATCCCGATCCTGTCTGCACTCACTCACCGGGAGGCTCGTCAGCTCGCGGGAAGCGCAGCTCAGCGCCTGTTTTGACGACCAATGACAGGTCAGGATCGCTACGGACGGTAACAAGGGGTCGTCGGTTCGAATCCGGCCGTCCCGACAGGCAGAAAGCCCTGACCAGCGGAAACGCCGGTCAGGGCTTAAGTTTGTCTATGGGGTTTAGAACCGCCCCCCGAAAACCCCCAATTACCGGGACCGGCAACCAGGTTCGTCATCCCTCCGCATCGTTGGGCATCGCGGGTGCGGTACGTCGCCGCGCCCCGCGGTGAGCCAAGGTCACCGGCTTGTTGTCGTCTGTGGGCATCCAGCCACGGGGTCCCCGCAAGAATCCGTTGGCGGATCACGGCGACCACTGCTACTTTCCTGGAGACCGTGCGAGACAACGAGGAGGTGGTACCCGTGAACGTATCGACATGGGCGCTTCCCTCCGGGGTCACGGTCGGGCGATAGGTCGTCCGGGAGCGCCGTCCACGAGCACTCCCGAAGGGCACGACCATGCAATTCACTTCTGAGCAGCGCCTCGACGACGGTGTCCTTGAGCGCGAATTCACCCTCGATGAGATCCCCGGCATCCTGTGGACGCCCGCATCCGCGCCGGCACCGGTGCCGCTGATCCTGGTCGGCCACCCCGGCGGACTGCACAAGATGTACCCCCGCTTGGTGGCCCGGGCGCGGCACTCCGTAGCGGCGGGCTTCGCCGCGGCCACCATCGAGCTCCCCGGGGGCGGTGACCGGCCCCGTTTCGCCGCTGTCGAGGAGGCCCGCGCCGACCTGCGCCGGGCGTTGGAGGCTGGCGAGCCGGTCGATGACGAGATCGTCGACCGGCTCGTCCTTCCGCTGGTTGAAAAGGCGGTCCCGGAATGGCGGGCCGCCCTGGATTCCCTCCTTTCGCTGCCCGAGATCGGCGGCCCGGTCGGGTACTCGGGAGGGGTGATCGCCATCGGCCTCCGGCTGGCGGTGGTCGAGCCGCGCATCTCGGCGGCCCTTCTGTTCGCCGGGAGTTTCGTGCCCCGCACCATGTTCGAGGAGGCCCGGCAGGTCACCATTCCGCTGCAGGTCCTGCTGCAGTGGGACGACAAGGGAAACGACCGGCAGTTGGCCCTGGACCTGTTCGACGCCTTCGGTTCCAGGGAGAAGACGCTGCACGCCAATATGGGCGGGCACACCGGCGTTCCGCAGTTCGAGGGGGACGATGCGAATCGGTTCTTCGCCCGGCACCTGACGTGAGGCCGGGCCGTCAGGCCGGCAGTAGACGCTACGAACTGTCGGCCAGGATGCCGCTCAAATGACCAGGGTCGGCGTCAACGGCTGTCGATGAGGCCAGCGCCAGGAAGCTCAGGGACCGGTCAGCCGCTGTCGAAATCGGTCGCGATATCGCTCAACGCGATCCGGTTCGGCTGGCCGGTCTTGGTGATGAGGCTGGAGACATGCCGCTCCACCGTGCGCGGTGACAGGTGTAGTCGCTCGGCGATTTCGCGGTTGCTCAGCCGGCCGGTGAGCAGCCGCAGCACCTCCCACTCGCGTACCGTCACGCCCGCTGCCCGCAGCTCAGGTGGGATCTCTGCGGCGCCGCGCCGACGTTGGGTGACCCGCGCGCCCGCTTGGCGCAGCAGCGTGCGACACGCCCCGGCGACCGGCGTGACCTTCGCCTGGTGGAAGTAGTCCTCGGCGGCACGCAGCCACTCCACAGGGGTGCCCCAGCCATCGGCGAGCGCCGACTCGGCAACCAGCCGCAGGGCGAGGTGCCGCCCCATCGCGTACAGCGCGCCGACCTCCATGGCCTCGGCCACGGTGGCGGTCGCGGCGTCGTGCTGACCCGCGCGGCCAAGCAGGACCGCCCGGGCGAAGAGCGCGAACTGCCGGTCCCACCGTAGCTGGCTCGCCGGTGTGCCGACGATCGCTTCGTACGCCGGAAAGCTGACCTCGCCGGCCATCGCCCGCAACAGCAACTGGAGGCCGAGCCGTCCACCCAGGTGGAACACTGTCGGGTTCGTCTCCTCCGCCTGTACCGCCAGGGACAGCTCGTCCAGCGCACGCGGGCGGTCCTCCTCCAGCAGCGCGCAGAACGTGCCGGCCAGCCCGTGGACCCGCTGCGTGTGCAGGCTCTCGTCACCGCCCCAGCGCCGGAACTCAGCGAGCGCGTCCTGCATCTCCACCCGCCGGCCCTGGTGGGCGGCGAGCACCGCGCTGAGCAGCAGCACGTACTGGGTGGTCTCCATCAGTTTCAGGCGGGTCGTCGCGGTGAGGACCTGGTCGATCAGGTCCTGTGCGGCCGGGTACTCGCCGCGCATGATCAGGTGCAGCGCGATGCTCGCCTCGGCCTGCTGGCGGGCAGTCACCGCCCCGGCCCGCAGCGCTCGTTCTCGGGCCTGTTCCAGCCGGTCCAGTGTGCCGTGTAGCAACGCGTCGTCGTTGCCGAGCCGGATCAGCGCGTGGACCTCCCAGATCGGCAGGCCGTGCTCGGCGGCGATGGACCGGGCCTGCTCCAGGCAGCGGGTGGCCTCGGCCGGGTCGCGATGCCGGACGAGCGCACCGAGCAACTGCCAGGCCTGACAGGCCACCACCGGCAGCGGCACCGCGGCGCCGACCGTGGCGGCCCGGCGGGCCAGGGTCTCGGCGACTTCCATCTGGTCCCGCCCTGGCGTGTCCAGGGCCAGGTGTGCGGCGACGACGTCGATCGGGGCTTCGTCCTCCGCCGCGGGGTCCGGGCCGAGCAGCTCACGGGCGATCTCCACCTGGGCCAGCGCGTCGGTCAGCTCCCCGGCCAACACGGCGGTCCAGGCCAGCCGGGTGTGTAGCCTGGCCCGCCGTCGAGCGGGAAGACCGGCCACCTGGTCCGGACTGTTGACCAACTCCAGTGCCCGCCGGACCAGGCCAGCCTCGCCGAGGGCCTGCAGGAGTGTCTCCAGGGTGTCGGCGCGGGCCTCGGCCGGCCCGTCGGCCTGGAGCTCCCAGGCCCTGTCGAGTAGGGCGACGGCCGAGGTGGCGGCACCCTGCGCGAGGGCCCTCCGGCCGGCTTCGGCAAAGAGTCGACCGGCCAACAGGGCGTCGCCGGTCTCGACGCGCAGGGTGGCGGAGATCTGGCACCACTCACCCGGCAACTCCGGGTGGACCTTCGCGACGGCCTCGGCGACGGTGTGGGCCAACTTCCGCCGGTCGGCCGGCTCGACCAGGGCGAGCAGCGACTCGCGGGTGACACGGTGCCGGAAGGTGTACCAGTCGGTCAACTGGTCGTCCGGTGCCACCAGCTGGGCGACGATGTCGCCGTGCAGATGGTTGAACAGGTCGCGGTCGCTGAGCCCTGTCGCCGACTGCACCACGGCCACCGAGAAGCGTTGCCCGATCAGGGCGCCGCAGGACAGCAGCTCCCGGGCCTGCGGGCTCAGCTTCTCGATCCGGTGCGCCATGCTTCTGGCGAAGGCTGCGGGCAGCGTGGCGGGCGCCTGTGGAGTGACGAGCCACCCCTGTGGACCGTGCCGGAGCAATCCGTTCTCCACCATCGCCGCGAGGATTTCCTCGATGAGGAACGGGTTGCCGCCGCTGCCGCCCCAGAGCAGCTCGGCCGCGGCGGTGGGCAGCTCATCCGTCGCCACGCCGAGACACGCCCCGGCCATGGCGCGCAGGTCCTCGGGCCCGAGACCGCCCAACTCGATCACGGTGCACCGGCCGCGGCGGGCCGCTGCCCGAGCGACCTCCAGCGCGGGGGAGTCGTCCGCCCGGAGGACGCCGACCAGCAGGGTGGGCTGCTGGTCGAGGTTGTCGATCAGATATTCGACCACCATGAGCGTCTCGGCGTCGGCGTCCTGGAGATCGTCCAGGACCATCAGGCATCCGCGGTCCTGGCCGGCGAGACCGGTCAGCCGGAGCACCGCCTCGGCCAGGATCACCACCGATCCGGTCTCCTGGTCGGCGAGGGGGGTGCCCCAGTCGGGCACCAACCGGCCGAGGATCGGCCCGTACGGGCCGAGCGCCGCGATGTCCACCGTGGCCGAACGGAGCAGGGAGAGCACCGCCTCGGTGAGCGGGCGCAGCGGCACTCCGGTGCCGAGTGCGCTGGCCCGCCCCCGCAGCAGACTCATTTCGGCGGTGTAGGCGGACTCGGCGACCGCCGCGGCGAGCCGCGACTTGCCGACGCCGGCCTCTCCGACGATGAAGACCGCGCCCCCGCGCCCGACGCGGGCAGCCTCGATCATGCCGATCAGCACACCGAATTCCGCATCTCGGCCGACCAGGACGCGTGATCGTTGCACGGCGGCAACGATAGCGAGGCACTTCATCGATAACCAGGGTCAACCAGCAGGCGCACCGAGCCTGGCGAGATTATCGTCCGACCGGACCGATCGCCGCGCTGACCGGGTGGTTTCCGCCCAGGGTCACAAAGCGAAGGTGGGGCAGCAGGTGGTGAGCGGGGCGGCGGCGTCGACGGTTCCGGCGTCGCCAGCGACCAGGTGTCCAACCAGGAGACCCACCGGGATGGCCAGACCGGCCAGGGCCGCCGTACGCAGGCCAAAGGCCACCATCGGGCTGACCTTTGGCTCCCCGGCGGGGTGCGGGTCCTCGACGTGGGCGGTGTCGGCGGGGTCGGCGGTGAGTTCGTGAGACATCATTTTTCTTCTCTCCTAGGGGTGAAGGGGTTGGTGAGCGGCAGCCAGCCGGGATCGGTTGGCTGCGGGGTGGGTTCCAGGAGCAACGCGGACGGAATCCGTGCGGCCTGGGCGGAGCGCAGCAGTCCGTAGCCGATGCCGGCGAGGCCGGTCAGCAGCCCCGGTGTGAGCACTCCGTCGGGTGTGCCGCAGTAGCGCGTCTGCCACTGAAGGGAGTTGAGGAGCAGGGTGGTCCGCTGCCGTAGCGCGGCGGCTGCGGCAGGGCCGGCCGGCCCCGCGGCCAGCACAGTCAGCGCCTCGCCGACGCCGGACTCGCCGTGGCAGAGACTCAGGTCGCGGGACAGCGGCCGGTCGGCCAAGCGCCGGACGAGGTGATCTGGCGCGTCCGGGTCCGCGGTGGGGGAGGTGCCCGCGTCGTGCCGGCCGGCGAGGGCGAGGGCCAGGCCGGCGGTGCCGGCACACCACCCGGACGAGTTGGTCGGGGTCTGCCGGGCGTGCCGCAGAGCTTTCCGTGCCGCGTCCGCGTGCTGCGGGGAACCGCCGCCGACGGTGACGAACCGGTGCAGGGCGTACGCGATGCCGGCCGTGCCATCGGCGAAGCCAGCCGGACTGGCGGGGTGATCGAACGTGGTCGTACCGGCCAGCTCGTCGGCGCAGGTCCGGGCCAGCGCCGCCGCCCGGTCGAGACCCAGCTCGGCGTGGATCGAGGTCATCGCGGCCAGGCAGCCGGCCTTGCCGGTGGCCCAGTCGTCGGTGGCGGAGCCGGCAACCGCGACCTCGGCGAGTTCGACCGCCGTGTCGACCCACCGACCGATCGCCGGGTCGTCGAGTAGCACGGCCAGCCGAGCCAGCCCGTAGGCAAGTCCGCCGAGGCCGTGCAGCCCGCCACAGCCGATCGCGGTGACCAGCTCGGGTCGATCCGAGAGCAGGCGCAGTAGCCCCGGCGTCGCGGCGACCGCCCGACGGGCCACGTCGCCGTAGCGGGCCACGCCGCTGATGTGAGCGAGCTGGCCGAGGAAGAGCGCCACGCCGAGGTACCCGTTGGCCAGGCCGGCGCCCATCGGGAGCAGCAGCCACTGCCGGTCGTCGACCAGTTCCAGGCCGAGCCAGTTCACCCGGTCCCGGCCCGGTGCGCCACGGGCGACGATCTGGTCGGCGATCGCACAGGCTGCTGAGATCAGCCGTTCGGGTGGGGCGGCCGTGCCGTGCGACGGCCCTGGCATCGGCGCCGCGTCGCCATGCGCGCCGACCGGCCGGCGGGTGGCCAGGCTGGCCGTGATGACCCACTCCTGGTCCTGCCGGTCGGCCTCGCCGAGCCCGGCGATCCGGTCCAGTGCCGCGTCGACGCCACTGCGGTACAGCGGCACCGCGGTCGGCTCCCCGTCGGCTGCCAGGTGGGGACTGTCGGCCCGGGCGTGGAAGTACGGCACGTCACCGCGCCACAGGGCCACGATCTCGTGGCGCGCGAACACCGGGTCGCCGGGCAGTGTGGTCCGGCCGCAGAGCTGCCCGAGGAAGCGGTCCCGGTCCAGACCGTCGCGCAGCAGGCTCGGGTGGGTGGCCTCGTCGAGCAGCGTTCGGTAGGCCCAGGTGGGCCGCACGACGAGTCGCACCGTCATGGCCGACGACGCCTTGACCAGCTGGGCGAAGTCCCCGCGGTGCGCCTCGATCGCTTCGTAGCCGAGCCGGAAACCCTCCAGCATCGCCGCCTCGTGGTCCTCCGGATCGATCACCCGTTCGCCGAGCCGGGGCCGGTTCGAGGCACCGTCAAAGGCGGACGCGCGACGTACCAGGCGCATCTGGTCAGTGCCCGGGTCCGCCCAGTCGATCCGACTGACCGGGCTCTGCCGGCCCTCGTCGCCGCCGGCGCCGGACAGGTCCATGATGCCCTGCTCACCGACGACGATCAGCGGCAGCAACGCGGTTCGGTGCACCGAGGCCGCGAGCAGGTCGGCGGCTGGATCGCCGCTCTGGGTGGCGGGCCGCCAACTGGGGCTGAACAACGTCTCGACGTCGATGGCCACGGGGTCCTCGCCGCTGGCGATCACGTTCTCGTAGTGCAGATCGGTGGTGTTGAGCGCGTGGGCGAGCGCCAGCAGCGCGCCCTGCCGTCGATAGAAGCGGTCCGCGCCGTCCGGGTCGGCCAGCGGTGCCGCGATCACGAACTCGGTCCAGCCGTACTCCGGGCGGACCAGGCAGGCGGCCGTCCGCACGCCGACGGTGGGCACCATCCGGTTCATCCAGCCGGCGAAGGCCGCCAGCCGGTCGTCGTGGGCGAGATCCCGGGGCTTGTAGACCAACCGCCGGCCGTCGGCGAACTGGACCACGGTGGTGGTCCGGCCGGCCCGATGCGGGTCACCCCGCCTGTCGACGGCCACCAGTGGGCCGGGGTCGACGCCGCCCAGGAGGTTGTCGACCAGGCAGTCCCGGTCGGCGGTGTACCGGGCGAGCAGCTCCAGCATCGCGTCGGTGGCGTGCGCGGTGGCCTGCCCGAGCAGCCGGGCCAGGACCGGAAGATCGGTGAACAGCGCAGCCAGCCCTGCCGGGGTGGCAAGCTGGCGGACGAAGTCGACGAATCGGGCGCGACTGTCGGCACCCTGGAGGAGGCCGGCGGTCCTGCGGCGGTGCAGCTCCTCGACGAAGGTACGGGCTGCCAGCGCGGCCAGTTGCCGTTCCAGGGTGGCCCCCAACGCGGCATCCAGCGCGCCCAGGTCGACCTGGGCGTCGGTCACCGGGCCGGCGTCCCGGCGGAAGCGAGCCCTCGCCTGGTCGACCAACGGGCGCAACGGCAGGGCGAACGCTGTCCTCCAGTCCGCAGGGACCGGCACCGACGGAGGCGGTGCGGCGGCGCGCACCGCGGACTCGATCAGGACCGCCCAGGGCGGCGGGCCGACCCGCGCGGCGAGGTGCCCGTCCTCCTCGGCGAGGAACGTGAGCAACCGGTCCTCGTCGACGCCCAGCTCGCCCAGCCGGACGTCCAGCTCCGGGCCGCGGTCGGCCCGCCACAGATCCAGCCGCCGCCGCGCGTGCCCGAGCCGCCCGGTGTCCACCGGGTCGGTGCCGCCGCCGGCGGTCACCCGCTCGTGCAGCGCCAAGCCCCGCGCCCACCAGCTCCGGGCGAGTCGGGGTGACTCGGCCGGAGCGAGGCTGGGTGGGCCGTCGGCGTCCGTGGTGTTCATCGAAATGAGGGTGCCAAGCCGCGGCCGGTAACTCATGCGTGGGATCCACCCAAATTCTTGTCGACCTGGCTGGTCGCCGCATTTCGCGCACTGTCCGGTGCTGCCCGGACGACAGTCGGTGATGACCGCCCCGGAGGGTGGGACCTGGGGCCAGTGTCGGTGGTGTGGCGACATCACGCGGGTGCGGACGACGGAACTTGGGTGCCCGACACAGATGCGTCGACGCGCTCCGGTGGTCGACTCTCCGACTGTTCGATGGGCTGACCCGATCGGAGCGACTGTGGAGTTTCGCGTACTGGGGCCGGTGAGCGCCTGGCGCGACGGCGGTGAGGTCCCACTGGACGGCGCCAAGCAGCGCACCGTCCTGGCCGTCCTGTTGCTCGCCCGAGGGCGAATAGTCTCCGACACGCGTCTCTGCCAGCTGCTGTGGGACGAGAACCCGCCGGCGACATTCGCCGCCCAGCTCTACAACTACGTCTCCCGCCTGCGGAAATATCTCGGCGACGAGGTGGAGATCGTCCGGCAGTGGTCCGGGTACCTGCTGCGGACGGGGGACAGCCGACTCGACATCGACGAGTTCGAGCGGCTGGCCGGACTGGGTCGGGACGCGCTGCGCTCCGGCCGGCACGAGGAGGCCGCGCGGGACCTGCACGAGGCGCTGGCGCTGTGGAGCGGAGCGACGCTCAGCAACGTCACCGACTACCTCATCGAGGCGGAGTCGCCCCGGATGGCCGAGGTGCGGATGGCGGTCCTGGAGGATCGCATCACGGCCGACCTGATGCTGGGCCGGCAGGCCGGCCTGGTGGCGGAGCTGAGCGATCTGGTCGCCGCGCAGCCGCTGCACGAGCAACTGCGCAGCCACTTGATGACGGCGCTGCTGCGATGTGACCGCCAGGCCGACGCGCTGGCCGTCTACCACCAGGGCCGGCGGGTGCTCGCCGACGAGTTGGGTGCCGATCCGGGCCCGGCCCTGGCCGAGGCGTACCAGACGGTGCTGGCCGGCCCCGGGATGCCCGACGTCGCGGTCGCACCGCGGGCCGGACCGGGCTGGCGCGACGTCCGACCGGCGATGCTGCCGCCCGGGACGCAGGACTTCTGCGGCCGGGAGCAGGAGCTGCGGGCGCTGGCCGGGCTGCTCGCCGAGACGTCACCGTCCGCTCCGCAGCGGACGCTGCTGACCGGGATGGCCGGCGTCGGCAAGTCGGCGCTGGCGCTGCGGGCCGCGCACCTGTGCAGCAGCGAGTTCCCGGACGGGCAGCTCTACGCCGACCTCGGCGGCACCCGGGGCAACGCCACCGACCCGGGCGACGTGCTGGGCTGGTTCCTCCGGAGCCTCGGCAATGCCGAGGAGGCCATTCCGAGGCGCCTCGACGAACGCGAGTGCCTCTACCGCAGCCAGTTGGCTGGCCGCCGGGTCCTGGTGGTGCTCGACAACTCTGCCAACTATCCGCAGGTCCGCCCGCTGTTGCCCGGTGATCCGTCCTGCCGGGTGATCCTGACCTGTCGTGGCCGCCTCTCCGAGTTGCCCGGTGTCACCCGCGTCGAGGTGGGCATCCTCGATCCGGCGCAGGCGCTGGAGCTGTTCGCCACGATCGTCGGCTTGCCGCGGGTGGCCGCCGAGCCCGGTGCCGCACACCGGATCGTGCAGTTGTGCGGGCGGCTCTCGATCGGCATCCGGGTGGCAGCGGCCCGGCTCATCGCTCGGCCGCACTGGTCACTGCGCTACCTCGCGCAGCGGCTGGCCGACGAACGGTTCCGTCTCAACGAACTACGGCTGGGGACGCTGGACGTGCGGGCCCGCATCGAGGGCAGCTACCAGGAGTTGGAGGTCGAGAGTCAGGTCGCGCTGCGCCGGCTGGCACTGCTGAACACGGCCGACTTCCCGATCGGGGCCGCCGCCCGGGTCCTCGGCGTGAGGCCCCGGGTGGGGGAGGAGGTGGCCGAGAGCCTGGTCGACGCCCGGCTGCTGGAGATCGCGGGCTCGGACGGCGGGCGGCGGCAGCGACACCGCTTCCACGACCTGGTGCGGGTCTTCGCGCGGGAGAAGGCCGACCCGGTGGACCACCGCGTGGTGACCGCCCGATCGGCGTTGTCGGCATAGCCGCGCCTGCGGATCCCCGGCGTTTCCGTCGTGCTCCCAACGTATGGAGAAGATATAGCCGGTGCCAGCACGGTCAGTGAGTGACCATCCTGATCCCGCCCGAGTGCGCGACCAACGCGCGGATCGACCTCGACCACGCCAGCGGGGACGAGATCGTCGGTCGAGTTCGGCCCGACCGGGACGACCCGGTCTTCGCCGGGCACTATCCCGGCTTCCCCCTGCTGCCCGGTGTCTACATCGTCGAGTACGTGCACCGCGCCGTCCTCGCGGCGATGCCGTCGGAGATCCTCGCCGAGCTGGTGTCCTGCCGGTTCCTCCGAACGATCGATCTCGACGACGAACTGGTCATCACCATCCGGCGCGACGGCGGGCTACGCCGGGGCACGGTCGCCGTGTCCGGTGTACCGGCCGCCGAGGTGGTGTTGCGCTATCAGGAAGGAAACCCTTGATGCTCGACCGCGACGACATTCGACGGCTCATCCCGCACCGACCGCCGATGCTCCTGGTCGACCGGGTCAGCGAACTGGTACCCCGGAGCCGGCTGGTGGGCAGTTACACGGTGACCGGGACCCGGCCGCTGCCTGCCGTGCTGCTGTTGGAGTCGTGGGGCCAGGCCGCGCTGGTGCTGATCAGGCACGACCGGCCGATGCCCGACGTGCTGACCGATGGCGTGCCGATCGCGGGTGCCTTCGAGGGGATCCGCTTCGGCCGGCCGGTGCTGCCGGGTGAGACGGTCGAGCACCGGGTCGAGCTGATCCGACTCATCGCCGACACGGGTTTCGTCCGGGGCGAGAGCGTGATCGGCACCGAGGTGGTCATGCAGGTCGGTCGTCTGGTCGGCGCGGTGCGCCCGGCGGCTGCGCTCCGCCCCGCCGTCCTGGCCGGGGTCTCCGACGTCAAGGAGTCGACATGAGTGAAATCCGACGACCGGTCGCCCTGGTCAGCGGCGGATCCCGAGGGATCGGCCGGGCCGTGGTCCGGCAGCTCGCCGCAGACGGGTACGACGTGGCTTTCTGCTATCACAGCAACCGGGAGGCCGCCGAGAAGGTCGCCGCGGAGGTGACGGAGACCGGTGCCCGGGTGCTGGCCCGGCAGGTGGACGTCGCCGATTCCGCGCAGGTGCGCGACTTCGTCACGGGGGTGGAGCGGGACCTGGGCGAGATCACGGCCCTGGTGACCGTCGCCGGGATCATCCGTGACCGGCCGGTGGCGATGATGGCCGACGAGGACTGGCAGTCGGTGATCGACGTCAACCTCGGCGGTGTCTACAACGTGTGCCGGGCGGCGATCCGCCGGATGATGCGGCGTCGTGGTGGCGCCATCGTCACGGTGTCCTCGGTAGCTGGCATCACCGGCAGCCCGGGCCAGACCAACTACTCGGCCTCGAAGGCCGGCATCATCGGCTTCACGAAGGCGCTGTCGAAGGAGGTCGGCCCGTACGGGATCCGGGTCAACGCCGTGGCGCCGGGGTTCATCGAGACCGACATGCTGAACGACCTGCCCGCCGGGCTGGCCGTGGGCGTCCAGCAGCGGACCGCCCTCGGCCGGCTGGGCCAGGCGGAGGAGATCGCCCCGGTGGTGACGTTCCTGCTGTCGGAGCGGGCCTCCTACCTGACCGGGCAGGTCGTCACGGTTGACGGTGGTCTGACGTTCTGACCCGCTGTGCCGCGAGCCGGGTCCGCATGGCCTCCAGGCGGACCTGGTTCGCCTGCGTCCGGGCCCGGCGCGCCGTGATCCGGGGATAGGCCGTGCCGAGCAACCGGGTGAGCAGGTCGACCCGGCGGGCGTCCGCCCCGACGACGATCTTCACCCGGTTGCGCCGGACCCCGCGCAGGATGAGCCGTGCGGCCTGCTCGGCCGAGGTCGTCGCCTCCCGGGCGAAGCGCTCCCGGATCCCGCCGTAGCCGAGCCCTTTCGCGGCCCGGGCGTTGCTGAAGATGTCGGTCCGCACCTTGCCCGGGTAGACGCAGCTGACCTTCACCGGCACGTCGCCGACCCGCATCTCCTGCAACACGGCCTCGGTGAAACCCCGGACGGCGAACTTGGCCGCGTTGTACGCGCTCTGCGCCGGTGCCGCGGTCAACCCGTACATGCTGGAGATGTTCACCAGGTGGCCCTGGGAGGCGACGAGTAGCGGCAGGAACGCCTGGGTGCCGTGCACCACGCCCCAGAAGTCGACGTCCAGCACCCACCGCATGTCGTCCCACTCGGCCTCGGTGATCGAGGCCAACAGAGTCACCCCGGCGTTGTTGATCATCAGGTCGGCGCCGCCGAAGTCGGCGCGTACCTCCTTGGCGTGGGCCTGCACCGCCAGCCTGTCGGTGACGTCCAACCGGTACGTGCGGACCTCGGCTCCCCGCTCGGCGCAGCTCGCCGCGGTCTGCGCCAGGCCCTCCTCCGCCGCGTCGGAGAGGGCCAACCGGGCGCCCTGGGCGGCCAGCTCGACCGCCAGCGCCCGGCCGATGCCCGAACCGGCTCCGGTGACGACCGCGACCTTCGCTCGGAACTCCTCCATGCGCGCTCCCTCGGATTTGGCGTGCCCGCCTGCGGCGACACACTTGCGCCGTACGGTCCGGGGCCGGGCTATCTCTTTTCCATACCGGGCGCGATGTAGAGAAGTTATGAGAGCCCCGCCGAACACTGCCTCCGGACGGTGCCACCAGGACGCCGCCCAGGCGTGGTGCGGAGGAGGCGATGGCACAGATGACAGGTGCGGCAATCACCGGGCTCGGGGCGTACCGGCCGAGCAGGCTGATCACCAACGAGGAGATCGCCGAGGAAGCCGGTGTGACTCCGGAGTGGATCGAGGAGCGGACCGGCATCCGGTCGCGCTACCGGTCCGGGCCGGAGGAATCCGTGACGATGATGGCCGCCGAGGCCGGCGGAAAGGCGTTGGCCATGGCGAACGTCGACCCGGCCGACGTGGACCTGGTCATCCTCGCCTCGGCGACGAAGAAAGACCGCATCCCGGGCGGGGCGCCCGAGGTGGCCAGCCGGATCGGCATCACCGCCACCGGCGCGTTCGACCTGAACGCCGCCTGCGCCGGCTTCGCCTACTCGATCGGGATCGCCGCCAACGAGATCCGGATGGGCAGCGCCCGCAACGTGCTGGTCGTCGGGGCGGAACAACTGAGCCGTTTCATCGACCCGGAGGACCCGGCGACGTACGTCATCTTCGGCGACGGTGCGGGTGCCGCGGTGGTCTCCCCCGCGGAGGTCGACGGAATCAGCCCGACCGTGTGGGGCAGCGACGGCTCGCGGTCCGACATCCTCGGCACCAAGTGGGACGCCAACGGCCGCGAGTTCGCCAAGATGGACGGCCCCCTGGTCTACCGCTGGTCGACCAAGAACGTGCCGAGGGTGGCCCGCAAGGTGTGCGACTTCGCCGGCGTCGAACTCTCGGACATCGACTGGTTCGTGCCGCACCAGGCGAACCTCCGCATCGTCGACCAGTTGGCCGAGATCCTCCAGATCCCGGACGAGAAGGTCGCCAAGGACATCATCGACACCGGCAACACCTCGGCCGCGTCGGTGCCGCTGGCGCTCAGCCGGCTGTACGAGAGCGGTCGGACCACCCCCGGCGACCGCGTGATGCTGCTGGGCTTCGGGGCGGGACTCGCCTACGCCGGTCAGATCATCCGGATGCCCTGACCACTTCGATCAAGACCCCTTCCTACGAAAGGACAAGCACCATGACGATGACCGTGAACCAGGTGTCCCTCGACGTCGCATCGCTCACCCGCAAGCTGATGACCGAGGACGTCGACCGGCAGATCAACGCCGACGACACCTTCGTCGACCTCGGGCTGGACAGCCTCAAACTCGTCGACCTGCTCGCCGCCGTGGAGACCCACTTCGACATCGAGGTGCCGGACGAGCTGGTCGGCAGCTTCGCCAAGGTCCAGGATCTCAGCGACTTCGTTCTCTCCGCCAGGTCTCCGGTGTGACCGAGGACGTCCGGGAGTTGTCGGTCGGGCAGCAAGCGCTGTGGCTGATCCACCGGTTGGCCCCGGACAGCCCGGCCAGCAACGTGGTCCACGGTCTGCACGTCGAACCGGTGCTCGACCTCGACCTGGTACGCCGGGCGGTGGCGACGGTGCGATCACGGCACGACCTGCTCCGGTCCCGGTTCGTGCAGACGGATCAGGGGCCGGTGCGGGTCGTCGATCCCGACCTCGGGTGCGAGGTCGAGGTCCACGATGTTCCCGACCTGGACGACGACGGGCTGTTGCGCCGCTGCCAGGAGTTCGGCGACCAGCCGCTACGGCTCGCGCAGGACGCTCCGATGCGGGTGGCGTTGCTGCGGCGGCGCACCGACTGCGTGCTGGTGGTGGTCATCCATCACATCGCCACCGACTTCCACTCGCAGCGGATCGTCTGGCAGGAGTTGGACGGCGCGTACGGGGCGTTGCAGACCGGACGGCCGGTGGAGTTGCAGCCGGTCTCCGGCAGCTACGACGACTTCCTGGCCCGGGAGCGGGCGGCCCTCTCCGGCGAGCGCGGCGAGCGGCTGCGCGCCTACTGGGATCAGGTCTGCGACGGCGCCACGGCGGCCACCCTGCCGACCGACCGGCCCCGTCCGCCGGTGCGCTCGTTCCGCGGCGGCGCGTTCAGTCAGGAGCTCCCGGACGACCTCGCCCGCCGGCTGCGGGAGACCGCAGCGGCGGCCGGGGTGACGCCGTACAGCGTCGTGCTCGCCGCGTTCCAGGCAACGATGTACCGCTACACCGGTCTGGGGGAGCTCACCGTCGGTTGTCCGGCCTCGCTGCGTCGGGGACGGGCGCTGCGCGGGGTGGTCGGCATGTTGATCAACACGATCGCGCTGCGTGGATCGTTCGACGCGGACACCACGTTCGCCATGGCGATCACCGCAGCGAGCCGACAGCTGACCGACGCTGTAGCCCATGCCGCCTACCCGTTCCCGCTGCTCCGATCGGGCCGTCGTAACCAGGATCCGCCAGTGCGGGTGACCGTCACCCTGCTGGCTCACCAGCATGGCGACAACTACACCACCCGGCGGCACGCGTTCGCCGGGCACCAGATCCGGCTGCTGGACATCCCGTACGACGAGGGCCAGTTCGACCTGTCGGCGACCCTCACCCAGTACCAGGACGGCCGGCTCCAGGCGGAGTTCGGTTACGACACCGACCTGTTCGACGAGGCGACCGTGCAGCGGCTGGCCGGGCACTTCCTCCAGATGCTGCGGGTGGCCTGCACGGCGCCGGAGACGGTGGTGTCCCTGGCGCCGATGGTCGACCAGGCGGAACTGCGCGAACTGCTGGCGCTCGGCACCCCATAGACCGGTGCGGCGTGGCCCCGCGGCGCCCCCGTGCTGCCGGGCCGGCGCGTCCGCCGCACGGGCCGGATCCGGCCGGCGCGACCCCGTCGCCGGCCGGATCCAGGCCCGGCGGTGGCCGCCCGAGGCACAGGTATAGGGGCGGTATAGCGCTGATTGACAACTTCGTGGCATTGGTAGGTCACTCGTGGAGGGAGGAACGGTGCGCGAGGGCATCCTCTCGACGGTCGGGAACACACCGCTGGTACAGCTGGTCCGGTTGTTTCCGGAGTTCCCCTCCCGGTTGTTCGTGAAGCTCGAACGCTTCAATCCCGGCGGCAGCATCAAGGACCGCACCGCGCTGAGCATGCTGCGCGCCAAGGTCGAATCTGGGGAGCTGGTGCCCGGCCGATCGGTGGTCGTCGAGTCCAGCTCGGGCAATCTGGCCATCGGCCTCGCCCAGGTTTGTGCCTACTACGCGATCCGGTTCATCTGCGTGGTCGACCCGAAGACCACCCGGCAGAACCTCGCGATCCTGACCGCGTACCACGCGGAGATCGAGATGGTCGAGCACCCCGACCCGGTCACCGGCGAGTACCTGCCGGCCCGGCAGCGCCGTGTCCGGGAACTGTGCGAGCAGGTCCCGCACGCCTACCGCCCGGACCAGTACGCCAACCCGCTCAATGCCGCCGCGCAGCGGCAGACGATGGCCGAGATCGTGACCGCGCTCGACGGGCGGATCGACTATCTGTTCTGTTCCACCGGCACCTGCGGCACGCTGGTCGGCTGCGTCGGCTACCTCCGCGACCACGGGCTGTCCACCCGGGTGGTGGCGGTGGACGCGGTGGGCAGCGCCATCTTCGGCGACGAGCCAGCGACCCGGCTGATCCCCGGGCACGGCGCCTCGGTCGTGCCGCCGCTGGCCGCCGACGCCACCCCGGACGAGATCATGCACGTCTCCGACCTGGACTGCGTGGTCGGTTGCCGGTTGCTGCTGCACCGGGAGGCCATCCTCGCCGGCGGGTCCTCCGGCGCCACCGTGGCCGCACTGCGCCGACGGATGGCGGACATCCCGGCGGGCGCCACCGCCGTGCTGATCCTGCCCGACAACGGCGACCGCTACCTCGACACGATCTATTCCGATCAATGGGTTTCCGGGCACTTCGGGGAGATCACCCACCTGTGGAAGGACGCTACGTGCTGATCATCGGTCGGGCTGTGGTGCGGGACATCCTCGACGGCGACGACGCCCAGGTGGTGGATCTGGTTCGGCACGCGTACCTGCTGCACGAGCAGGGCCGCACGAGCCTGCCGCACTCGGTCTTCCTGCGCTTCCCGCAGCAACCCCGCGACCGCATCATCGGCCTACCCGCCTACCTCGGCGCCGACCCACCGGTGAGCGGCATCAAATGGATCTCCTCCTTCCCCGGCAACCTGGATGCGGGGCTGGAGCGGGCCAGCGCGGCGATCCTGCTGAACTCGATGCGTACCGGCCACCCGGTGGCCCTGGTCGAGGGCTCGGTCATCTCGGCCCGGCGTACCGCGGCGAGCGCGGCGCTCGCGGCCGGCCTGCTCACCGCGCACCGCCGCCCGGACGGTCTGGCCCTGATCGGCTGCGGCCTGATCAACCAGCAGGTGCTGCGGTTCGTGGCGGGCACCATCGCCCCTCCGCTGGCGCTGACGCTGTTCGACGCCGACCCCCGCCGGGCCGAGGCCTTCGCCGAGGTCGCCCGGACCCTGCTGCCGGGGACGCCGACGACACTGGCCGGGACTGCCGAAGAGGCGATGGCCGCGCACCGGCTGGTCTCGATCGCCACCACCGCCACCGAGCCCCACCTCGACCTGGCCGCCTGCCGGCCCGGCGCGGTGCTGCTGCACCTGTCCCTGCGCGACCTGCTCCCCGAGGGGCTGCCGACCGCGCGCAACGTGGTCGACGACCCCGATCACGCCTGCCGAGAGGGCACCTCGTTGCAGTTGGCCGAGCAGCTCACCGGCGGCCGGAACTTCATCCACGCCACCATCGGCGCGCTGGCCGGCGGCCAGGCGCGGCTGCCCGTCGACGACGTACCGGTGGTGGTGTCCCCGTTCGGCCTCGGCGTGCTGGATCTCGTGCTCGCCGAGCACGTCCGCGCCAACGCCGAACGGCGGCACCTGGGCGTACGCGTCGACGGCTTCCTACCCGTGGTGGACGCCACCGTGGCGTCCACCGGATCCCTGAAGGAGTGGCAATGACGGACAACCGCAGCTACCGAGTGGTGCTCAACGACGAGGAGCAGTACTCGGTCTGGTGGACCGACCGGGATCTGCCCGCCGGCTGGCGTGCCGAAGGCACCGAGGGCACCCGCGACGAGTGCCTGGCCCACATCGACGAGATCTGGACCGACATGCGGCCGCTGAGCCTGCGCCAGCGCATGCAGTCCCAGGCCACGGCCTGACCACCTGATCCGATCCCACGCCCGCGCCCGGTCCCCGGAGGAGCACCATGAGCATCGTTCCGCCAGCGGCACCCGCAGCCGCAGCCGCCACCCAGGGGGCGGGCACCCTGTCCGAGCTGATCGCCTGGCAGGCCGCGCTGACCCCCACCGCGATCGCGGTGAGCAGCGACAGCGAGCGGCTGGACTACGCCGGGCTGGACCGGCGGGCCAACCAGCTCGGGCGGTACCTGGCCGAGCTGGGCGTCGGTCCGGAATCGCTGGTCGCGGTCAACCTGGACCGCGGCGTCGACCTCGTGGTCGCGTTGCTGGGCGTGTGGCGTGCCGGTGCCGCGTACCTGCCGCTGGACCCGACCCACCCCGCCGAGCGGCGGCGGCGGCTCCTCGCCGACAGCGGGGCCGGAGTGCTGCTCACCCGCAACGCGCTGCGCGACGAGGCGACGCCCGGCCAGGTGGTCTGCCTGGACGCCGACCGGGCGCGGATCGCGGCCTGCCCGGACACCGCCGCGGTGCGGTCACCCGACCCGGACTCGGTGGCGTACGCCATCTACACCTCCGGGTCCACCGGCCAGCCCAAGGGAGTGCTGATCACCCACCGTGGAATCGGCAACCGGGTGACCTGGACGATCCGGGAGCACGGCCTGGGCCCTGGCGACCGGGTGCTGCAAAAGACCTCGGTCAGTTTCGACGCGGCGGGCTGGGAATTCTTCGCCCCGCTGGCCAGCGGCGGCACCGTGGTGCTCGCCCCGGACGGGGCGCACCGGGATCCCGCCGCCCTGGTCGCCGCGGTCATCCGGCACCGGATCACCGTCCTACAGGGAGTGCCGTCGGTGTTCGGTCGGCTGGTCGACCAGCCCGGCTGGGCCGACTGCACCAGTCTGCGACTGGTCTTCTCGGCCGGGGAACCGTTGCACGCCGACCTGTGCCGGCGGCTGGCGGTCACGCCCGACGTGCGGGTGTGGAACACCTACGGCCCCACCGAGTGCGCCATCGACGTGACCGCCCACCCGGTGGACACGGCACAGCCGACCGGGCCGGTGCCGATCGGACGTCCGCTGCCCGACGTCCGCGTCCAGGTGCTCGACGCCGACCGACGACCGGTGCCGGTGGGTGTGGTCGGCGAGCTCTACGTCGGTGGGGCCAACCTGGGCCGGGGCTATCTGCACCGGCCGGACCTGACCGCCGAACGGTTCGTGCCCGACGAGTACGGGCCGCCCGGCGCCCGCCTCTACCGCACCGGCGACCAGGTCCGGTGGCGCGGTGACCGGAGCCTGGAGTTCGTCGGTCGAGCTGACCACCAACTCAAGGTCAACGGCGTACGGATCGAACCGGCCGAGGTGGAGGCCGTACTCGCCGCCCACCCGGACGTCCAGACGGCGGTGGTGGTGGGCTACACCGACCCGGCCGGACGCCGGCAGCTCGCCGCGTACGTCGCCGGACGGCGGTCACTCGACCCGGCGGCCCTGCGCGCGTTCTGCGTCGGCCGGCTGCCCGAGGCGCTGGTGCCGGCCGTGTTCCAGCCGGTGGCGGAGTTCCCGCTCACCGCCAGCGGCAAGATCGACCGGTCCGCCCTGCCGGCAATCGACCCTCTCGACCGGCCGGCGCTGCGTCCACCGCGGACCGCCGCCGAACGGACGGTCGCGGCCATCTGGCGGGACCTGCTCGACGTCGACCAGGTCGGCGTCGACGACGACTTCTACCAACTCGGCGGCTCCTCACTGGTGACGCTGATGTTGGAGAGCCGGCTCAGCGGGGCCAGCGGCACGGTGACGCTGCGCGACCTGCTCACCCACACCACCGTCGCCGCGCAGGCCCGGCTGGTGGAGGCGGCCACCCCGGCGGACTCGCCGGTACTGCCGGTGGGACGCGACCGGCCCCTGCCACTCTCCGCCGCCCAGCACCGGCTCTGGATGCTCGACCAGCTCGATCCGGGCAGCAAGGAGTGGGTCGTCCCCGTGCACGTACGGCTGCCCGCCACCATCCACCCCGACCACGTCCGGGCGGCCCTGCACGCGCTCGAGGCACGGCACGAGCCGTTGCGCACCCGCTATCTGGTGGTCGACGGCGTGGCCCGGCAGCAGGTCGTGCCGCCGGGAGCGGCCGACCTGGAGGTGCGCGACGTCAGCCACGGCGGATTGCCCGAACTCATCACCGCACAGCTCGGCCAGGGCTTCGACCTGCACACCGGCCCGCTGTGGCGGGCAGGACTGGCCACTGCCGCCGGCCGCGATCACCTGCTGGTGCTGGCCGTGCACCACATCGCGTCCGACGCCGGCACCGCCGAGGTCCTCGAACGGGACCTGCGCAAGCTGTGCGACGCCGCCGCCCAGGGACGGCCGGCCGACCTGGCGGAGCTGCGGGTGCAGTACGCCGACTACGCGGTCTGGCAGCAACGACACCTCACCGACGACGTCGTCGCGCGGGAGTTGGCGTACTGGCGGGAGACGCTGGCCGGGATGCCCCAGCTGGAGCTGCCGCTGGACCATCCGCGCCCGGCCCGGCGGGACGCGCAGGGCAGGATGCACGGCTTCACCGTCGCGGCGGAGGTCGCCGGCGCCCTGACCGAGCTGGGTCGGCGCTGCGCGGCCAGCCCGTTCATGACCCTGCTCACCGGCTTCGCCACGGTTCTCGCTCGCTACACCGGACAGTGGGACGTGCCGATCGGCACGCCCACCTCGGGGCACCGGCCCGCCGAGCTGGACCAGACCGCCGGGATCTTCCTCAATCCGGTGGTGCTGCGCTGCACGCTGGACCCGGCGTCCGGCTTCACCCAGGCCGTCCGGGAGGTCCGCGACCGGACCGTCGCCGCCCTGGCCCACCAGGACCTGCCCTTCGACCGGGTGGTGTACGACCTGGTCGGCGAGCGGGACCTCTCCCGCACCCCCCTCTACCAGGTGGCGCTGAACTACCAGGAGGGCGGGATCACCGGCCGGGTGGCCGACGACCCGCTCACGATCGACGCGCTGCGGCAGGCGTCCACCGTGGCCAAGACCGACCTGACCGTGCACCTGTGGCCGCAACCGGACGGCTCGCTCGCCGGCGCCGTCGAGTACGCCACCGCGCTGTTCGACGAGGCAACCGTGCGACGACTGGCCGACCACTTCGTCCGGCTGCTCCGCGCCGCCGCCGACCAGCCGGACGCCCGCCTGGACCAGCTCGACCCGTTCTCGGCCCAGGAGCGGCACCGGCTGCTGCACGAGTGGAACGGGCCGACGGTGCCCCGTCCCGCCACCACCGTGGTCGACCTGTTCGAGGCACGCCGCGCGGCGACACCGCAGGCCGTGGCGTTGCGCCACGGCCACGCGCGCACCAGCTACGCGGAGTTGGACGACCGGGCCAACCGCTTCGCCAACCACCTGCGCCGGTCCGACGTGGCACCGGGCACGACCATCGCCGTACTGCTGGGGCGGGGACCCGACCTGGTCGCCGCGATTCTCGGGTGCTGGAAGGCGGGTGCCGCCTGTCTTCCGCTGGATCCCTCGTACCCGGCCGAGCGGATCGGCCACCTGCTCGACACCGCCAGCGTCGGCCTCGCCGTCACCGACTCGCGGTACGCCGACCGGTTCGGAGTGCCCACCCTCCAGGTGGACACCCACCGGCTGATGGTCAGTGCCGAACCGCCCACCGCGCCGGCTCGCGACCTCGAGCCGGCGCAGACGGCGTACGTGCTGTTCACCTCCGGATCGACCGGCCGCCCCAAGGGGGTGCTGCTCTCCCACGCGGCGGTGACGAACTTCCTGGCCTGCGCCACGGAGACCGAGGCGCTCGGCGACCGGGGCGGCCGCCCGGCCGGCGGCGGGGCCCCGCTCTTCTCCACCATCGCCTTCGACCTGTCGATCTCCAACCTCTGGGGGCCGCTGGTGGCCGGGCAGCCGGTGACCCTGCTTCCGCAGGAGTTCGACCTCACCCAGCTCGGCGCACTGCTGCTGGCCGCCGGCCCGTACGACCGTTTCATCATGACGCCGCCGCACCTGGAGCTGCTGGCCGCGCAGGTCGACGCCGCGCAGGCGCAGCGGCTGGCCGGTCAGCTCTGGGTGGCCGGTGGGGTGCTGCGCCGGTCGGTGGCGAACCAGTGGCTCGACCTGCTCGGTCCGGGCGGCTTGATCAACTCTTATGGCCCGACCGAGACCACCGTGATCATGTCGGCGTACCCGGTGGTGGCACCACAGACCAGCGAGATCGTGCCGATCGGCCGGCCGATGGCCAACACCGTGGTGCGGATCCTGGACGACGCGATGCGGCTGCTTCCGGTCGGCGCCGTCGGCGAGCTGTACATCGGTGGTGCGTGCCTGGCCACCGGCTATCTCGGGCAGCCAGGGCTGACCGCCGAGCGCTTCGTGCCCGACCCCTTCGGCCCGCCGGGCGCCCGCCTGTACCGCAGCGGCGACCTGGGCCATTGGCGGCCCGACGGCACGATGGCCTTCGTCGGTCGGGTGGACGACCAGGTCAAGGTCCGCGGCTACCGCATCGAACCCGGCGAGATCAGCGCCGTCGTCGCCCAACACCCTCGGGTACGCGACTGCGTGGTCCTCGCCCACCAGGACCGCCTGGTCGCCTTCTACTGCGGCGAGGCCACCGACCTGGCCGCGTACTGCGCCCGGCAGTTGCCCGACTTCATGGTGCCGAGTCTCTTCGTGCCGGTGGAGCGGATCCCGCTCAACGCCAACGGCAAGGTGGACCGCGACGCCCTACGCGGCCGGCTCGACGCGGCGCTCGCCGACGGCACCGCCGACCCCACCGAGTTCGTCGCACCGCAGACCGTGGTCGAAAAGCGGGTCGCCGCGAACTGGGCGGAGCTGCTCGACGCGCGGATCGGCGCGACCACCGACTTCTTCCTCCTGGGCGGCCACTCGGTGCTCGCCGCCCGGCTGATCGCCGGGTTGCAGGAGGAGTTCGACCTCGACCTGCCGATCCGGCTGGTGTTCGAACACCCCACGGTGCGCGCCCAGGCGATCGCCATCGAAGACCTGATCCGAGCGGAGGTCGACGCGCTGGACGCCGCCGACCTCACCCACGACCTTTCGCGATCCGAGGAGTACCCGGCATGACCAGCATCGCCAACGAGCCGAACCTGCGTGAAGAACTCGTCCAGCGTCGGCTGGTCGGCCGTCGTACCGGCCGCCGGGACCGGATTGCGACCGTTGACCGGTCGGGGGAGCTGCCGCTGTCGTACGGCCAGCAGCAGATGTGGTTCCTCAACAGGCTGGACCCCACCAGCGCCGAGTTCCTGGTCTCCCACGCGCTGCGGCTGCGCGGGCAGCTGGACGCCGACGCGCTGGCCCGCGCCCTCGACGCCCTGGTCACCCGGCACGAGATCCTCCGCACCCGCTACGCCCTCGCCGGCACCGCTCCGGTCCAGGTGATCGACCCGCCCACGCGCCGCGACCTGCCGGTGGTGGACCTGACCGACCGGCCCCGCACCGAGCGGGAGGCGGCGCTCGACGCGGTGCTCGCCGACACCGCGCTGACCGGATTCGACCTGGCCCGGGACTGGCCGGTGCGGGCCGCGCTGGTCCGGCTGGACGCCGACGAACACGTGCTCGCCCTGGTGCTGCACCACATCGCCTGCGACGCGCCGTCCCTCGCGGTGCTCACCGGTGAGCTGGCCGAGCTGTACGCCGCCCTCCGGGCCGGCGTCGAGCCCTGGTTGCCGGCGCCCGCCGTGCAGTTCGCCGACTTCGCCGCCTGGCAGCGCGGCCGACTGCGCGCCGAGCCGGTGGCCCGGTCGCTCGACTACTGGCGCGACCAACTCGCCGGGCTGACGCCGGTGGAGCTGCCGGCCGACCGGACCCGGCCAAAGAGCCGGGACTGGCGCGGCTCGTCGGTGCCGTTCACGCTGACCGCCGAGCTCTCCGCCGCGTTGCGCGGCGTCGCACGCGACGCTGGCACCACCGTCTTCGTCACCCTGCTCAGCGCCTACCAGGTGCTGCTGTCGCGCTACACCGGCCGGACCGACCTCGCCGTGGGCACGGTGTCGTCCGCGCGCAGTCGCGCGGAGCTGCACAACCTGGTCGGGTACGGCATCGACAACCTGGTGCTGCGGGCCCGGTGGAGCGGCGACCCCTCGTTCGCCGCACTGCTGGAGCAGACCCGGGACACCGTGCTGGGCGCGTTCGACCACGCCGATGCCCCGTTCGCCCTGCTGGCCGACGAGCTGGAACCGGAGCGGGATCTCTCCCGGACGCCGCTCTACCAGGTCGCGTTCACCCTCCAGTCCGAGCCGCCCACCACCGACTGGCCCGGGGACCTGAGCGTGGAACCGGTCGAGCTGCCCCTGCGGTCGTCCAAGGTCGATCTGACCCTGCACATGATGGAGGGCGCCGACGGCGGGCTGCGCGGCCGGATCGAGTACGCCACCGCCCTGTTCGACCCGGCCACCGTCGAGCGCGCCGCCGACCATCTGGTGCGGCTCCTGCAGCAGGTGGCGGCCGACCCGACGGCCCGACTCTCCGACCTGGCCATCCTCGGTGCCGCCGAGCTGGCCGTGGTGACCCGGGGGCCGGTCACCGCGGACCCGGTCACCGGCACCGTGCACGGCGTCTTCGAGGCGATCGCGGCCGCCCACCCCGACGCGGCGGCGCTGACGGTGGGCGACACCACCCGTAGCTACGCCGAGCTGAACGCCGACGCCAACCGCCTCGCGCACTGGCTGCGCCGGCACGGTGCCGGACCCGAGCGGCTGGTCGGGGTGCAGCTCGACCACGGCCCCGAACTGGTTCCGGCCCTGCTCGGCGTGCTCAAGTCCGGCGCGGCGTACCTGCCCCTCGACCCGGCCTCGCCGGACGAACGGCTCGACTTCATGATCAGCGACGCCGGGGCCGAGATCGTGGTGACCACGACCGCCCACCGCGACCGGTTCGCCGACTTCGGTGGGACCGTGGTGTTGCTGGACGACCCGGACCTCGCCGCGGAGCTGGCCGCCCAGCCGACCGCCGACCCGGCCGTGCCGATGGACGTGGACAACCTCTGCTACGTCATCTACACCTCGGGCTCCACCGGCCGCCCCAAGGGCGTCGCGGTGGCCCACCGGCAGGTGCTGCGGCTGCTGACCGTCACCGCCGCCGACTACCGGTTCGGCCCGGACGACGTGTGGACGCTGCTGCACTCGTACGCCTTCGACTTCTCGGTCTGGGAGATCTGGGGCTGTCTGCTGCACGGCGGTCGACTGCTGGTGGTGCCCCGGGCGCTGGCCCGATCCCCGCAGGAATTGCTCGACGAGCTGATCGCACACCGGGTCACGGTGCTCTGCCAGACGCCCACGGCGTTCCGCGCGCTGGTCCGACTGGCGGCCGAGGGCGACGCTCGGGTGGACCGGCTCGCCCTGCGGGTGGTGACCTTCGGCGGCGAGAAACTGGACTTCGCCGAGCTGGCACCGTGGGTGGCCAGCCGTGGCGTGGACGCGCCGCAACTGATCAACATGTACGGGATCACCGAGACCACCGTGCACACCACGTACCACCGGGTCGTCGACTCCGAGGTGGGCGGTACGGCCAGCCCGATCGGCGTACCGCTGTCGGACCTCACCGTCCACCTGCTCGACGCCGACGGCCGACCGGTGCCGATCGGGGTTCCGGGTGAGATCCACGTGGGCGGCCCGGGTGTCGCCCGCGGCTACCTCGGTCGCGCCGAGCTCACCGCGCAGCGGTTCGTGCCGGACCCGTGGGGGCCGGCCGGTTCGCGGCTCTACCGCAGCGGCGACCTCGCCCGACGGCACGCCGACGGGCGGCTGGAGTTCGTCGGACGCATCGACCACCAGGTCAAGATCCGTGGCTACCGGGTGGAGCTGGGCGAGATAGAGGCGGCCCTGACCGTCCTGCCCGGCGTCCGGGACGCGGTGGTGGTGCTGCGCGAGGACAACCCGGGCGACCAGCGGCTGACCGCGTACCTGGTGGCCGATGACAACTCGACGTTGCTGCGCCCCTCGCAGTTGCGCGCGGCGCTGGGCCGGACGCTGCCGGACTACATGGTCCCGGCGGCGTTCATGCCGCTGCCCCGGATCCCGCTGACCGTCAACGGCAAGCTCGACCAGGCCGCGCTGCCCGCCCCGGGCCGTTCGGTGGCCGCCGTCGACCGGCCGTATGTGGCCCCGCGCACCACTGTGGAGCGACAGCTCGCCGACATCTGGACCGCCACCCTCGGGCTGGACCGGGTCGGCGTGCAGGACGGCTTCTTCGACCTCGGTGGCGACTCCATTCGCGCGGTGGCACTGGCCGGCGCGTTGCGGGCGGCGCACCTCGACGTGGAGGTCCGGGACATCTTCGAGCGGCGTACCGTCGCCGAGCTGGCCGAACTGCTCACCGCGCGGCCGGCCGCCGAGCCCGAGCCGACGGTCGCCCCGTTCGAGCTGGTCGGCGAGGCGGACCGGGCCGCGCTGCCCGTCGGCGTGGTGGACGCCTACCCGTGCACCCAGGGACAGCTCGGCATGCTGGTCGAGCTGCTGTCCGACACCGAGCAGAACCCCTACCACAACGTGACCAGCTACCAGGTCCGTGGCGAAGGGGAGTTCTCCCTGGACGCGCTGCGTGCCGCCGCGGCACTGCTGGTGCGCCATCACGAGGTCCTGCGTACCTCCTTCGACCTGACCAGCTATTCGGTGCCGATGCAGCTGGTGCACGCCACGGCCGAGCTGACCGTCACGCACGATCACAGCCGTGCCACCGAGCGGGCTGAGCTGGACCGGGAGCTGCGCGAGCACATCGCGGTCGAGCGGAGGCGTCTGTTCGACCTCGATCGCCCGTCGCTGCTGCGGCTGCACGCCAGGACCTGCGCGGACGGCAGTTGGTGGCTCACCATCACCGAGTGCCACCCGATCCTGGACGGGTGGAGCTACCACTCGCTGATCATGGAGTTGGTCCGCGACTACCACCAGATCCGGGCCGGAGAGCCGCTGTCGCCGCGGCCGAGCCCGTCGGTGCGGTTCGCCGACGCCGTCGCGGCCGAACGGCGGTCGGTCACCGGCGACGCGGACCGGGCGTTCTGGCGTGGCGTCCTGGCCGGTCGAGCCCGTCACGACCTGCCCACCGGTTGGGGTGACCCCGACGCGCCGGAGGGTGCCAAGCACGAGCACTGGGTGCCGGTGCAGGACCTCGAATCCTCGCTGCGCGACCTGGCCCGGCGCCTCGGCGTGCCGTTCAAGTCGATCATGCTGGCCGCGCACCTGAAGGTGATGAGCCAGCTCACCGGCGTGGAGCGGTTCTACACCGGCCTGGTCTGCAACATCCGCCCCGAGGCAGCCGGCGCCGACCAGGTGTACGGCATGCACCTCAACACCGTGCCGGTCGGCTACGACGGGCCGGCTGCCACCTGGGAGGAGCTGATCCAGCGGACCTTCGCCGCCGAGGTGGAGCTGTGGCCGCACCGGCGCTACCCGCTGTCCACCCTGCAACGGGAGGTCGGCGAGGACGCCCGCATGCTCGACGTGCGGTTCAGCTTCCACGACTTCCACCAGATCGATGCCGACTACATCGACTACGCCGAGTCCATCGACGACAGCCCCACCGAGTTCCCGTTGGGCGTGTTCAGTCGGCTCGGCTTCCTCACCTTGCAGGCCAGCCGGCGGCACGTCGGCCACGACGCCCTGCGCCGCCTGGGCGCGATGTACCGGGTGGTGCTGGAGGCGATGGTGGCGGATTCGGGTGGGGATGCGCGGCTGGTGTGTCTGCCGGCGGGTGAGGTGTCGGTGGTGTTGGCCGATGGCGCTGGTGTGGTGGAGCCGTTGTCGGGGTCGGTCCTGCGGTGGTTCGAGGAGCAGGTCTCCCGGGTGCCGTCGAACGAGGCGGTCAACGGTGTGTCGTTCGCCGAGTTGGACGCGCGGGCTGTGGCGTTGGGGTCGTGGCTGGTCTCGCGGGGTGTTTGCCGGGGTTCGGTGGTGGGGGTGTTGCTGGATCGGGGTGTCGATCTGGTGGCCGCGCTGCTGGGTGTCTGGAAGGCGGGAGCGGCGTTCGTGCCGCTGGACCCGTCGTATCCGGCGGGCCGTGTCGAGGCCATGCTTGCCGATGCGGGCGCGTCGGTGCTGGTGACGTCCCCGGGACACGTGGATCGCTGCCCCGGTGGTGTCGAGGTGTTGACCGTCGATTCTGTGCCGCCGGTGGAGTCGGTGGTGTTGCCGGGTGTGGTGGATCTGGATGATTTGGCGTATGTGATTTTCACGTCGGGTTCGACGGGTCGGCCGAAGGGTGTGCAGGTTACGCATCGGGGTTTGGCGAATCATATTCGGTGGGCGTCGGTGGAGTTGGCTGGTCGTGGTTCGGGTGGGTGTGCTGTTTTCTCGTCGGTGGCTTTTGATTTGCAGGTGCCGAATGTGTGGGCGCCGTTGGTGGTGGGTCAGCGGGTGTTCATGGTGGATCAGGATCTGGATTTGGCGGAGTTGGGGTCGACGTTGTCGGCGGCGGGGCCGTTTAGTTTCTTGAAGTTGACGCCGGGTCATTTGGAGGTTTTGGGTCGGCAGTTGTCGGATGAGCGGTTGGCTGGTTTGGCGCCGGTGGTGGTGGTGGCGGGTGAGGGTTTGCCGGCGGCGTTGGCGAATCGGTGGTTGGGCATTCTGGGTCCGGGGAATTTGATCAATGAGTATGGGCCGACGGAGGCGTCGGTGGGTACGTGTGTTTTTCCGGTGCGGGTGGAGCAGACGTTGCCGGTGGTGCCGATTGGTCGGGCGTTGCCGGGTATGCGGATGTTCGTGCTTGATTCGTTCATGAATCTGGTGCCGGTGGGTGTGGTTGGTGAGTTGTTCGTCGGTGGTGTGGGTGTCGCGCGGGGTTATGTGGGGCAGTCTGGTTTGACGGCCGATCGTTTTGTGCCGGACCCGTTCGCCTCGGTGGGGTCGCGGTTGTATCGGACGGGGGATCTGGTTCGTCGGTTGGCCGATGGTGTGGTCGAGTTCGTGGGCCGAGTTGATCATCAGGTGAAGGTCCGTGGTTACCGCATCGAGTTGGGTGAGATCGAGTCGGTGATCGGCGCGGTGCCCGGCGTGCGTGATGTGGTGGCGCTGGTGCAGGGCGACGAGTCGCGACTGCTGGCGTTCTACGTGCCGGACGGCCCGGACGTCGAGCTGGCTGCCCGGGTGCGGCAGGAATGTGCGAGTCGACTGCCGGAGTACATGATCCCGGCGGATCTGATCGTGGTGGAGTCGATTCCGCTCAACGCCAACGGCAAGGTCGACCGGGCCGCTCTCGTGGCGTCGGTGACCGGTGGCGGGCGGGTGCACGTGGAGCCGCGTACCGACCTGGAGCGGCAGCTCGCGGAGATCTGGGCACGCGTGTTGAACCTGGACACCGTCAGCGTCACGGACAGCTTTTTCGACCTTGGCGGGCACTCGATCAGCGCCATCGCTCTCGTCGGCGCGCTGCGTACGGCCGGGATCCCCGCATCGGTGCGGGATGTGTTCCTGCACCGGACCGTCGCCGCGCTCGCCGCGAACCTTGAAGCGGAACAGGCCCCCGTCGAGCCGGAGTTCCAGCCGGTGGCCCCGTTCGCGCTGCTCGACGACGCCGATCGGGCCGCCCTGCCCGCCGGCCTCACCGACGCGTACCCCATCGCCCAGGTGCAACTCGGCATGCTGGTGAAGACGATGGCCGACACCGAGCGGCACACCTACCACAACGTTTCAGCCTTCCCGATCCACGACGAGCAGCCGCTGGTCCCCGACGCGTTGCGCCGCGCCGTGCAGACCGTCGTCGACCGGCACGAGATCCTGCGTACGTCGTTCGACCTGAACGGCTACTCGGTGCCGCTGCAACTCGTGCACGCCGAGGTGCCGATCGAGGTGACCGAGCTCGACCTGCGTGGCCCGGACGCCGAGGCCCGGATGAGCGCCTTCATGGCCGCTGAACGGGCCAACCCGTTCGCGCCGGACCAGGTCCCGCAGATGCGCGTCGCCGGTGCGGTCGGCGAGGGCAACGCCTGGTGGTTCGTACTGACCATGTCGCACGGCATCCTCGAAGGCTGGAGCCACCACTCCCTGCTGATGGAGATCCTGGACAACTACCGGCGGCTGCGGGACACCGGTGCTCCGGTGCCCGTCGACGCGTTGCCAGTGCGCTACGCCGACTTCGTCGCCGCGGAACTGGCCTCGCTGACCTCCGCCGAGGACGAGGCGTACTGGCGGGGCGTCGTCGAGCACCCGCGCTTCGCGTTGCCCACCGGGTGGGGTGCCCCCGAGTCCGACCCCCAGTTCCAGTGCGGCACCCGGGTGCCGCTGCACGACCTGCTTGACGGGCTCAGGGACCTGGCCAGCAGCACCGGCACCGCACTGAAGAGCGTGCTGCTTGCCGCGCACCTGAAGGTGATGAGCCAGCTCACCGGCGAACTCGTCTTCACCAGCGGCCTGGTCTGCCACGGGCGGCCCGAGGTGACCGGCGCGGACCGGGTGTACGGCATGCACCTGAACACGTTGCCGATCGTGCACCGTGGCCCGGCTGCCACCTGGGCGGAGCTGATCCGGCAGACCTTCGACGCCGAGCTGGAGCTGTGGCCGCACCGGCACTACCCGCTGCCGTCGGTGCAGCGGTTCACCGACGGCGCCCGGCCCATCGAAATCCTCTTCAACTACCTCGACTTCGCCCAGGTCGACACCGACCGGGTTGGCGTCGACGACGCCGTCTACGAGGCGTCAAGTGAGTTCGACCTGCACGTCTCCACCCTGGACGGAACGCTCAGCATCCTCAGCGACCCCCACGTCGTCAGCTACCCCAACGTCCTGCGCCTGGGCGCCATGTACCGGGCGGTGTTGGAGGCGATGGTCGCGGACTCGGGTGGGGACGCGCGGGCGGTGTGCCTGCCGGCGGGTGAGGTGTCGGTGCTGTTGGCCGATGGCGACGGTGCGGTGGAGCCGTTGTCGGGGTCGGTGCTGAGCTGGTTCGAGGAGCAGGTGGCGGCGGTGCCGGCGGGCGAGGCCGTCAACGGGGTGCGGTTCGCGGAGCTGGATGCGCGGGCGGTGGTGCTGGGGTCGTGGCTGGCCTCGTCCGGCGTTTCCCGGGGCTCTGTGGTGGGGGTTTTGCTGGATCGGGGTGTCGATCTGGTGGCCGCGATGCTGGGGGTGTGGAAGGCGGGCGCGGCGTTCGTGCCGGTGGACCCGTCGTATCCGGCCGGTCGGATCAGCTCGATCCTGGCGGATGCCGGTGTGTCTCATGTGGTGACGTCGGCCCGCTATGCGGATCGGTTCCGGTCCGGGGTAGAGGTATTGGTGGCCGAGCGGGCTGTGGAGTCGCAGCAGCCGGTGGTGCTACCGGGTGTGGTGGATCTGGATGATTTGGCGTATGTGATTTTCACGTCGGGTTCGACGGGTCGGCCGAAGGGTGTGCAGGTTACGCATCGGGGTTTGGCGAATCACATTCGGTGGGCGTCGGTGGAGTTGGCTGGTCGTGGTTCGGGTGGGTGTGCTGTTTTCTCGTCGGTGGCTTTTGATTTGCAGGTGCCGAATGTGTGGGCGCCGTTGGTGGTGGGTCAGCGGGTGTTCATGGTGGATCAGGATCTGGATTTGGCGGAGTTGGGGTCGACGTTGTCGGCGGCGGGGCCGTTTAGTTTCTTGAAGTTGACGCCGGGTCATTTGGAGGTTTTGGGTCGGCAGTTGTCGGATGAGCGGTTGGCTGGTTTGGCGCCGGTGGTGGTGGTGGCGGGTGAGGGTTTGCCGGCGGCGTTGGCGAATCGGTGGTTGGGCATTCTGGGTCCGGGGAATTTGATCAATGAGTATGGGCCGACGGAGGCGTCGGTGGGTACGTGTGTTTTTCCGGTGCGGGTGGAGCAGACGTTGCCGGTGGTGCCGATTGGTCGGGCGTTGCCGGGTATGCGGATGTTTGTGCTTGATTCGTGGATGAATCTGGTGCCGGTGGGTGTGGTTGGTGAGTTGTTCGTGGGTGGTGTGGGGGTTGCTCGGGGTTATGTGGGTCAGTCGGGGTTGACGGCGGATCGGTTTGTGCCGGATCCGTTTGGGTCGGTGGGGTCGCGGTTGTATCGGACGGGGGATCTGGTTCGTCGGTTGGCTGATGGTGTCGTGGAGTTCGTGGGCCGGGTTGATCATCAGGTGAAGGTTCGTGGTTACCGGATCGAGTTGGGTGAGATCGAATCGGTGATCGGCGCGGTGCCCGGCGTCCGCGACACGGTGGCCCTGGTCCAACCGGAAGAGGCGCGGTTGCTCGCCTTCTACGTACCCGAAGGGCCGGACGCCGATCTGGCCGCCCGGGTGCGGCAGGAATGTGCGAGCCGACTGCCGGAGTACATGATCCCGGCGGACCTGGTCGTGGTGGAGTCGATCCCGCTGAACGCCAACGGCAAGGTCGACCGGGCCGCCCTGGCCGCGTCGGTCGGGGCCACCGGCCGGGTGCACGTGGCTCCCCGCACCGATCTGGAGCGGCAACTCGCGGAGATCTGGGCACGCGTGCTGAGCCTGGACACGGTCAGCGTCACGGACAGCTTCTTCGACCTCGGCGGCGACTCACTGCGAGCGGTGGCCCTGGTCGGCGCGCTCCGCGGAGCCAGCTTCCCCGTTGGCGTCCGCGACGTCTTCGTGCACCGCACCGTCGCCGCGCTCGCCGCCCACCTGACGGCCAAGGACACCGCCGAGGTCGCACCGGAGTTCCAGCCGGTAGCCCCGTTCGCCCTGCTCGACGACGCCGATCGGGCCGCCCTGCCCGCCGGCCTCACCGACGCGTACCCCATCGCCCAGGTGCAACTCGGCATGCTGGTGGAGATCCAGAAGGACCCGGCGCGGTCGCTCTACCACATCGTCCGCTGCTTCCGGGTACACAGTCGACAGCCCTTCTCGGCCGAGGCGCTCACGTCGGCGGTGCACGACATCGTCGACCGGCACGAGACCCTGCGCACGTCGTTCGACCCGCACACCTACTCGGTGCCGCTGCAACTCGTGCACGCCCAGGCCCCCGTCGACGTACGGATCCTGCGCCTGGACGAGGAGCGGGCCGAGGCGCACCTGCGCGGGTACGTCGACGCCGAGCGGGCCCGGCCATTCGACGCCGAGCACCCCGCCCCGCTGCTGCGGGTCAGCGCTCACGTCGCTACCGGCGGCGGATGGTGGCTCACCGTGGCGATCAGCCACCTGGTGACCGGTGGATGGGACCTGAACGCCCTGCTGGCCGAGCTGCTCAGCTGCTACGAGCGGCGGTGCGTGGGCATGGCGCCGGAGGCACCGGAGCCGACCGCGGTCCGGTACGCCGACTTCGTCGCCGGCGAGCGGGCGGCGCTCGCCTCGGAGGGCGACGAGGAGTACTGGCGAAAGATCACTTCCGAGTACGCCAGATTCACCCCGCCGACGGGCTGGGGCGAGGAGTCCGCGACTCCCGGGACGGTGCTGCGGCACCGGATCAGCTACCAGGACCTCGACCCACGGATCCGCGCCCTGGCCTCGGCACTGGAGGTGTCACCCAAGGCTGTTCTGCACGCGGCTCATCTGAAGGTGATGAGTCAGTTGACCGATGAGCGGTGTTTTCACACGGGTTTGGTGTGTGATGCGCGGCCGGAGGTGCGGGGTGCGGAGCGTGTGCATGGGATGTACATCAATGTGTTGCCGTTCGGTCATGAGCGGGGTGGGGGTTCGTGGCGTGATCTGGTGCGGTCGGTGTTCGACCGTGAGGTGGAGTTGTGGCCGCATCGGCGGTTCCCGTTGCCGGCGGTGCGCCGGTTGACGGGTGTCGACACGCACCCGATCGACGTGGTCTTCGACTACACCGAGTTCCGGCGTGCCAACACCGACAGCGAGGAGCAGGTCGGCTTCGAGGCCGTCGCCGGTGAGGGTGGCACCGAGTTCGCCCTCCAGGTCACCGCAGCCAGCGGATTCCTCGACCTCGTGGCTGATGGGCGGGTGTTTGGTGCGGCGGGTTTGGTGCGGTTGGCGGGGATGTTTCGGGTGGTGTTGGAGTCGATGGTGGCGGATCCGGGTGGGGATTCGCGGGTGGTGTGTGTGCCGTCTGGTGAGGCGCAGTGGTTGTCGCGGGTGGGTGTGGGGCCGGTGGTGCCGGTGTCGGGGGTGGTGTTTTCTGCGTTTGAGGCGCGGGTTGCTTCTGCTGGTGGGGCGGTGGCGGTTGGTGATGGTGGGGTGTCGTTGTCGTATGGGGAGTTGAATGCGGCGGCGAACAGGTTGGCTCGGTATTTGCGGTCGGTGGGTGTGGGTGCCGAGGTGTTGGTGGGTGTGTGTCTGCATCGGTCGGTGGAGCAGGTGGTGGCGATGCTGGCGGTGCATAAGGCGGGTGGTGTGTATGTGCCGTTGGATCCGGGTTATCCGGTTGAGCGTTTGGGTTTGATGGTTGCTGATGCGGGGGCGTCGGTGGTGGTGACGTCGTCGGGTTTGGTGGCGGGGTTGCCGGGGTTGGCGGCTGAGGTGGTGTTGGTGGATCGGCCGTGGTTGTGGGCGGGTGAGTCTGCTGAGGATGTGCCGGTGGTGGTGGGGCCGGATAGTGCGTGTTATGTGATCTTCACGTCGGGTTCGACGGGTCGGCCGAAGGGTGCCGTCGTGACCCACGCCGGCCTGGTCAACCGCACCGCCCACGTCGCACCCACCATCAACCGCCTCGGTGCCGACGGTGTGATCCTGCAGAAGACCGAGATCGGCTTCGACGTCTCGCCGGCCGAGGTCTACGCCGCGCTGTCGACGGGGGCACGGATCGTCGTGGCCCGGCCCGGTGGGCACCGCGACCCCGCGTACCTGCGCGACCTGATCATCGCCGAGTCGGTCACCTCGATCGAGCTCGTGCCCAGCATGGTGTCGGCGCTGCTCGCCGAGGGCATCACCGGCTGCACCTCACTGCGGTCGGTGGCGGTCGGTGGTGAGGAGTTGCCGGTCGACGTGGCACGGGCGTTCCTGGCGGCGCTGCCCGACTGCGAACTGCACAACACCTACGGGCCGGCGGAAACCACCGTCGACGTCGCCAGTTGGCGCTGCACCACCGACGAGCTGGCCGATGAGTCCCGGGTGCCGCTGGGGCGCCCCTTCCCGAACCTCACCCTGCGAGTGCTCGACGACCGGCTCCAGCCGGTGCCGATCGGTGCCCCCGGCGAATTGTGTGTGGCCGGTGTGGGTGTGGGTCGGGGTTATTTGGGGGCTGGGGGGTTGACGGCGGGTCGGTTTGTGCCGGATCCGTTTGGGTTGGTGGGGTCGCGGTTGTATCGGACTGGGGATGCGGTGGCGTGGCGGCCGGACGGGACGGTGGAGTTCCTGGGTCGGTTGGATGCGCAGGTGAAGTTGCGTGGTGTGCGGGTGGAGTTGGGTGAGGTGGAGTCGGCGTTGCGGTCCTGTGTGGGTGTGCGGGATGCGGTGGCCGCGGTGGTAGAGGTGGATGGTCGGCGGGTGTTGGCCGGTTATGTGGTGCCGGTGGGTTCGGGTGTTGATGTGGTGGGTGTGCGGGGTGTGTTGCGGGGGGTGTTGCCGGAGGTGTTGGTGCCTTCGGCGTTGGTGGTGATCGATGTGGTGCCGGTGGATCCGAATGGGAAGGTGGATCGGCGGCAGTTGCCGTTGCCGTCGGTGGCGGATGAGCCGGTGGGTGTGTTTGTGGCGCCGGTGTCGGTGGTGGAGCGCGCAATGGCTGCGGTGTGGGCGCGGGTGTTGGGTCGGGATGTGGTCAGTGTCGAGGCGAGTTTCTTCGACCTGGGTGGTGATTCGATGCTGGCGGTGACGTTGGTGGGGGCGTTGCGGGCGGCGGGTTATTCCACGAGTGTGCGGGATGTTTTCGCGTATCGGACGGTGCGAGGGCTGGCTGCGAGTCTGGGCGATGGCGGGGACGAGTGGGTTCCGGTGGAGCCGTTCGCGCTGCTGTCCGACGCCGACCGGGCTGCCCTGCCGGCCGGCCTCACCGACGCCTACCCGGCGACCCAGGCCCAGGTGGGCATGGCGGTGGAGATCGCCAAGGACGAGACCGCCACGCCGTACCACATCGTGCACACCATGCGCGTGCACGACGAGCTGCCCTTCGACGTCGAGCCGCTGCGCGCCACCCTCGCCGAGCTGGTCGCCCGGCACGACACGCTGCGCACCTCGATCGACCTGACCGGCTACTCGGTGCCGATGCAGCTCGTACACGCCGAGGCGCAGGTGCCGGTCGCGGTGCATGCCGAGGCGACCGGCCATCCCGCGTACGTCGCCGCCGAGCGTGACCGGCCGTTCGACCTGGCGACGCCGCCGCCGCTGCTGCGGGTGGCCGTCCATCGCGAGGACGATCGGGCCTGGTGGCTCACCGTCTCCGTCAGCCACCTGATCACCGGCGGCTGGGACCTCAACCTCCTGCTGGCCGACCTGCGCGACGGCTACCACCGGCGGCAGCGCGGCGAGCAGCCGGCGCCGACCGAGCCGGTGGCCGTCCGGTACGCGGACTTCGTGGCCGCCGAACTCTCGGCGCTCGACTCCGAGACCGACGCCGCCTACTGGCAGGACGTCGTGACCGGTACGCCGAAGCTCACCCTGCCGGGCACCCCGGCGACCGACTCCGGCCCACGGCAGGTGTGCCGCACCGAGGTGGACATCGCCGACCTGGACGGTGCGTTGCGCCAGCTCGCCAGCAGCCTCGGCGTACCCGTCAAGGCTGTTCTGCACGCGGCTCATCTGAAGGTGATGAGTCAGTTGACCGATGAGCGGCGTTTTTACACGGGGTTGGTGTGTGATGCGCGGCCGGAGGTGCGGGGTGCGGAGCGTGTGCATGGGATGTACATCAATGTGTTGCCGTTCGGTCATGAGCGGGGTGGGGGTTCGTGGCGTGATCTGGTGCGGTCGGTGTTCGACCGTGAGGTGGAGTTGTGGCCGCATCGGCGGTTCCCGTTGCCGGCGGTGCGCCGGTTGACGGGCGCCGACACGCACCCGATCGACGTCGTCTTCGGCTACACCGAACCGCGTACCGACCCGTCCGGTAGGGGAGGCGCGGACGGGCCGGGCGCCGCGCCGACGTCCGATGGCCACACCACGCACGCCGACGCGGCCGTTGCCGGGCGGGTCGCCAGCGACGTGGCCGCCACCGAGTTCGTCCTGTCCGTCGGTGCCAGCCCGACCGTGATCCGTCTCGTGGCTGATGGGCGGGTGTTTGGTGCGGCGGGTTTGGTGCGGTTGGCGGGGATGTTTCGGGTGGTGTTGGAGTCGATGGTGGCGGATCCGGGTGGGGATTCGCGGGTGGTGTGTGTGCCGTCTGGTGAGGCGCAGTGGTTGTCGCGGGTGGGTGTGGGGCCGGTGGTGCCGGTGTCGGGGGTGGTGTTTTCTGCGTTTGAGGCGCGGGTTGCTTCTGCTGGTGGGGCGGTGGCGGTTGGTGATGGTGGGGTGTCGTTGTCGTATGGGGAGTTGAATGCGGCGGCGAACAGGTTGGCTCGGTATTTGCGGTCGGTGGGTGTGGGTGCCGAGGTGTTGGTGGGTGTGTGTCTGCATCGGTCGGTGGAGCAGGTGGTGGCGATGCTGGCGGTGCATAAGGCGGGTGGTGTGTATGTGCCGTTGGATCCGGGTTATCCGGTTGAGCGTTTGGGTTTGATGGTTGCTGATGCGGGGGCGTCGGTGGTGGTGACGTCGTCGGGTTTGGTGGCGGGGTTGCCGGGGTTGGCGGCTGAGGTGGTGTTGGTGGATCGGCCGTGGTTGTGGGCGGGTGAGTCTGCTGAGGATGTGCCGGTGGTGGTGGGGCCGGATAGTGCGTGTTATGTGATCTTCACGTCGGGTTCGACGGGTCGGCCGAAGGGTGCCGTCGTGACCCACGCCGGCCTGGTCAACCGCACCGCGCACGTGCTGCCGGAGGTGTACCGCCTCGGCCCGGACGGGGTCGTCCTACAGAAAACCGAAATCGGCTTCGACGTCTCACCGGCCGAGGTGTACGCCGCCCTGTCGGCCGGCGCCCGGATCGTCGTGGCCCGGCCGGGTGGCCACCGCGACCCCGCGTACCTGCGCGACCTGATCATCGCGGAGCAGGTGACGACCGCCCACTTCGTCCCGGCGATGGTGTCGGCGTTGCTCGCCGAGGGCATCGAGCGGTGCACCTCGCTGCGTTCCGTCGGTGTCGGCGGCGAGGAGTTGCCGGTCGACGTGGCGCAGGCGTTCCTGGCGGCGCTGCCCGACTGCGAACTGCACAACACCTACGGGCCCGCCGAGGCGGCGGTCGATGTCACCAGCTGGCGGTGCGACCCGGAGGCCCTGGCCGAGCTGACCCGGGTGCCCCTCGGCGGACCGCACCCCAACCTGCGGCTCTACGTCCTCGACGAGAACCTCGCGATGGTCCCGATCGGAGTGCCGGGCGAGCTGTACCTCGGCGGGATCGGTGTGGGTCGGGGTTATTTGCGGGGTGGGGGGTTGACGGCGGGTCGGTTTGTGCCGGATCCGTTTGGGTTGGTGGGGTCGCGGTTGTATCGGACTGGGGACGCGGTGGCGTGGCGGTCGGACGGGACGGTGGAGTTCCTGGGTCGGTTGGATGCGCAGGTGAAGTTGCGTGGTGTGCGGGTGGAGTTGGGTGAGGTGGAGTCGGCGTTGCGGTCCTGCGCGGGGGTGCGGGATGCGGTGGCGTCGGTGGTGGAGGTCGAGGGTCGGCGGGTGTTGGCCGGTTACGTGGTGCCGGTGGGTGATGCACCCCCAGACTCGAGCGGGCTGCGGGAGTCGTTGCGGGGGATGTTGCCGGAGGCGATGGTGCCGTCGGCGTTCGTGGTGATCGGCGGGGTGCCGGTGGATCCGAATGGGAAGGTGGATCGGCGGCAGTTGCCGTTGCCGTCGGTGGCGGATGAGCCGGTGGGTGTGTTTGTGGCGCCGGTGTCGGTGGTGGAGCGCGCAATGGCTGCGGTGTGGGCGCGGGTGTTGGGTCGTGACGTGGTCAGTGTCGAGTCGAGTTTCTTCGACCTGGGTGGTGACTCGATGCTGGCGGTGACGTTGGTGGGGGCGTTGCGGGCGGCGGGTTATTCCACGAGTGTGCGGGATGTTTTCGCGTATCGGACGGTGCGAGGGCTGGCTGCGAGTCTGGGCGATGGCGGGGACGAGTGGGTTCCGGTGGAGCCGTTCGCGCTGCTGAGCGACGCCGACCGGGCTGCCCTGCCGGCCGGCCTCACCGACGCCTACCCCGCCGCACAGACCCAACTCGGCATGCTCGTCGAGCTGGCCACCAGCGGAGACCGGGCGGCCTACCACAGCGTCATCGCCCACCAGGTCCGCGACGGGCGGCCGTTCTCGGCCGACGCGCTGCGAGCCGCCGTCGCGACGGTCGTCGCCCGGCACGAGATCCTGCGCACCTCGTTCGACCTGACCGGCTACTCGGCGCCGATGCAGCTCGTACACGTCGAGGTGACCCCGCAGGTGACCGTCGTGGACGGTCGGGACGTGCCGGCGGATCAGCAGGTGCGACTCTTCGAGGAGTTCGTCGCGGCCGAGCGGGCCACCCCCTTCGACCTGGCTGTCGCGCCACTGCTGCGCGTCGCCGCGCACCAGGACGGCGACGCGAGTTGGTGGCTGAGCTTCACCATCTGCCACGCGGTCACCGAGGGCTGGAGCACCGCACAGCTGCTCGCCGAACTGTTGGCCGTCTACGCCGACCTGGCCGACGGGCGGAGCCCGACCGAGACCGAACAGCCGGCGGTGCGGTACGCCGACTTCATCGCCGCCGAGCTGTCCGCGCTCGCGTCCGACGAGGACCGGGACTACTGGCGTGCGGTGGTCGACGGGCGCAGCCCGTTCGTGCTGCCCGCGGGTTGGGGTGAGCCCGGCGATCCGACCGCCATCTCGACCACCGTCGACGTCGCCGACCTGGACGAGGCCGTCGCACGGTTCGCCTCCGAGGCCGGCGTCTCGGTCAAAGCGGTGCTGCACGCGGCGCACCTGAAGGTGCTCAGTCAACTCACCACCGAACAGAGCTTCCACGCCGGGCTGGTCTGCGACGCCCGGCCCGAGGTGCTCGGGGCCGACCGGGTGCAGGGCATGTATCTCAACACCCTGCCGTTCGGCTACGAACGCACCGCCCGGACGTGGCGCGACCTGGTGACCGCGGTCTTCGATCGGGAGGTCGACCTCTGGCCCCACCGGCGGTTCCCGCTGGCGGAGATCCAGCGCGGCAGCGGCCAGCGGCTGCTGCGGGTGCTCTTCAACTACCAGGACTTCTCCCGCGCCGGGCAGTCGGCGACCGCGACAGGCACCGAGCCTGTCGTCGTCGGCAGCACCGGCGACGGTGCCACCGAGTTCGAGCTGTCGGTCTTCGCGCACCGGGGCAACTACCAGCTCTCCAGCCGCAGCGACGTGCTCTCCAAGGCAAATCTGGAGCGGCTGGCCGGCATGTACCGGGCGGTGCTGGCGGCGATGGTCGCCGACCCGGCCGGTGACGCGCAGGCGGTCCACCTGCCCGGTGGCGAGCGGGAGCGGCTGCTGGGCGTGCGCGACACCGGCGTCGAGGACCCGGTGACCGGCACGGTGGTCGAGCTGTTCCAGGCTCGGGTCGCTGCCGTACCCGACGCGGTCGCGGTGGTCGCCGGCCCGACCCGGCTGACGTACGCGCAGGTGAACGCGCAGGCCAACCGCCTCGCCGGGCAGCTGCGGGCCGCCGGTGCGGGCAGGGGCACGGTGGTCGGTGTCTGCCTGGACCGGGGCGTGGACCTGGTGCCCGCACTGCTCGGCGTGCTCAAGGCCGGTGCCGCCTACCTGCCGCTGGACCCGACTCAGCCGGCCGAGCGCATCGCGTATCTGCTCGCCGACGCGGGCGCCGGGACGGTGGTCGCCACGAGTGCCCACGCCGACGCACTGGCCGGCTACGACGGGCACCTGGTGCTGCTCGACCGCACCGACCTGACCGGCCAGCCGGAGACCGACCCGGCCCCGGTGAACGACGCCGACGATCCGCTCTACGTCATCTACACCTCCGGCTCGACCGGCCGCCCAAAGGGTGTCTGCGTCAGTCACGCCAACGTGCTGCGGCTGCTCGACAGCGCGCAGGAGCACTACGCCACCGACGAGACCGACGTCGTCGCGCTGTTCCACTCGTACGCCTTCGACGTCTCGGTCTGGGAGTTGTGGGGTGCGCTGCTGCACGGCAGCCGGCTGGTGGTGGTGCCGCCGGCGGTGGCCCGGGCACCGGAGGACCTGCTCGACCTGCTGGTGGAGCAGGAGGTGACTCTGTTGGCCCAGACCCCCACGGCCTTCCGGGGCCTGGTCCGGCTGGCCGCCGACGGTGACCAGCGGCTGCGGCGACTGGTGCTGCGCGCGGTCGTCCTGGCCGGCGAGCGGCTGGACTTCGCCGAACTCACCCCGTGGGTCGATCGGCTCGGACTGGCCCGGATCGCCCTCGTCAACATGTACGGGATCACCGAGACCACGGTCTACTCCACCTATCACCGGGTCACCCGCGCCGACCTCGCCGCCGGGGTGGGCAGCCGGATCGGGCGTCCGCTGGCCGGTGTGCGGATGTACGTGCTGGACCAGCAGGGGCACCCGACTCCGCTCGGTGTGCCCGGCGAGATCCACCTGGCCGGGCACGGTGTGGCCCGGGGTTACCTGAACCAACCGGCGCTGACCGCCCAGCGGTTCCTGCCCGACCCCTACGGCCCCGCCGGCAGTCGGATGTATCGCACCGGCGACCAGGGGATCCGGCTGCCCGACGGCAGCGTGGAGTTCCTCGGCCGGCTCGACGACCAGGTCAAGCTGCGTGGTTACCGGATCGAGTTAGGCGAGGTGGAGACGGCGCTGGCCGCGCTGCCGGAGGTCGCCGAGGCGGCGGTCGTCCTGCGCGAGGACACCGCTGGCGACCCACGACTGGTCGGATATCTGGCCGGCGCGCCCGGTCAGCGGCCGAGCACCGGCGAGCTTCGCGTGGCGCTGGCCCGGACGCTGCCCGACTACATGATCCCGTCGGCCTTCGTGACGCTGGACCAGTTGCCCCGCAACAACAGCGGCAAGCTCGACAGGCGGGCACTGCCCGCGCCGCAGGACGGCGATCCCGGCGATGGGCGGGCCAGGGTCGGTCCGCGTACCGAGTTGGAGGAACGGGTCGCCGGAATCTGGGCGCAGGTGCTGGGCCTGCCGACGGTGGGCGTCGAGGACGGCTTCTTCGAGTTGGGTGGCCACTCGATCAAGGCGCTGGTGCTGGCCAGCACTCTGCGGACGGCCGGTTTCGAGGTCTCGGTCGCGGACGTGCTGGACCTGCAGACCGTTTCCCGGCTCTGCGCCGCGCTGGTCGATCGCACCGGAGGGGTGCACGTCGACCGCCCGGTGGAGCCGTTCGAGTTGGTGTCCGCACCGGACCGGGCGCTGCTGCCGGACGGCCTCACCGACGCGTACCCGCTGTCCCAGGTGCAGCTCGGCATGCTGCTGGAGATGCTGGCCGACAACGGTTGGAACCACTACCACAACGTGGCGTCCTTCCTCGTCCGCGAGGACGACCCGCTGGACCTGCCAACGTTGCGCGAGGCGGTGGACGTCGTGGTGAACCGGCACGAGGTGCTGCGCACCTCGGTGGACCCGACCGGCTACTCGGTGCCGATGCAGCTGGTGCATCCCGCCGTGCGGGTGCCGGTCGTGCCGCACGACCTGCGCGGGTTGTCCGAGGAGGACCGGCAGGCCGAGCTGCGCCGCCTCGTCGCCGTGGAGTACGCGTCGCCGTTCGACGTCGAGCGGGCGCCGCTGCTGCGGTTCGCCGTCTGCCGGGAGACCGACCGGAGTTGGCGGCTGGTGCTGACGATCTGCCATGTGGTCGTCGAGGGCTGGAGCCTGCACGCGCTGGTCGCGGAGATCCTCGACCGCTACCGCTCGATGCGCGTCGGTGCCGGGCCTGAACCGGAGCCCCTGCCGGAGGTACGGTTCGCCGACTTCATCGCCGGGGAACGCCGTGCCCTGGAATCCGCGGCGGACCGGCGGTACTGGCAGGACCTGATGGACCGGTGCGCGAAGTTCACCTTCCCCACCGGCTGGCGGCCCACGGCGCCACCGCAGGCGCGTACCGCCCACACCGTCCGGGTGCCGTTCCGCGACCTGGAGTCGGGCCTTCGCGCGCTGGCCTCCGCCGCGCGGGTCTCGCTCAAGGCGGTGCTGCACGCCGCGCACCTGACGGTGCTCGGCCAGCTCACCGACGAGCCCCGGTTCTACAGCGGCCTGGTCTGCCACACCCGGCCGGACATGCCGGGCAGCGAGCGGGTGTACGCCATGTCGCTGAACACGCTGCCGTTCCCGTACGAACGCGACTGCGCCACCTGGACCGAACTGGTCCGTCGGGTGCACGCGACGGAGGTCGAGATGTGGCCGCACCGGCGCTACCCCGCGCCGGCGATCCGGCCGCCGGTCGCCGGCACCCGCCTGCTCGACGTCTACTTCAGCTACCTCGACTTCGACGAGGTGGTCGGTGAGCACGTCGAGGCAGGTCCCCGGTACGCCGCCGCCAGCTCGGAATTCGCCCTGGCCGTCTCCGCGGTCGCCGGGCACCTGGAGCTGAGCAGCGACAGCGACCACCTGGAGCGAGCCGAGGTCGAACGGATGGCCGCGATGTACCGGCTCGTGCTCACCGCGATGGTGGCGGACCCGGACGGCGACGCCCGCGCGGTCCGGCTGCCCGAGGCGGAACGGCACAACGTGCTGGTGGCCTGGGCCGAGGCGGCCGACGAGAACTTGCCGGAGCTCGGCCTGGTGCCTGACCTGGTGCGGGACAGGGCTGCTACCGCGGGCGACGCGGAGGCGGTCGGTGAGCTGAGCTACGCGGGCCTCGACGCGGCGGCGAACCGGCTCGGCTGGCATCTGCGGGAGCGGGGCGTCGGACCGGAGCGGGTGGTGGGGGTGCTGCTCGACCGGGGTACGGACCTCGTCACGACCCTGCTGGGCATCTGGCGGGCGGGCGGGGCGTACCTGCCGATCGACCCGTCGTACCCGACGGCGCGGATCGCGTCCATGCTCACCCAGGCCGGGGCCACCGTCGTGGTCACCAGCACCGCCTACGCCGACCGGTTCACCGGCGTCGACCGGGTGCTGCTGGACGTCGACGCGGGGCCGATCGCAGCCCGCCCCGACGAGCAGCCCCCCGGCCGCACCGACCCGGACCAGCTCGCGTACGTGATCTTCACGTCGGGGTCGACGGGACGGCCCAACGGTGTGCAGGTCAGCCACCGCAGCCTGGCCGGCTACCTGAACTGGGCGGTGGACGAGCTCGTCGCCGACCGGCCGGGTGGCGCGGCATTATTCTCCTCGGTCGCCTTCGACATGGTGGTGACCCCCATCTGGGCGCCGCTGGTCGCCGGGCAGCGCCTGTGGCTGCTGCCGGCCGACGCCGGGCTGGACGAACTCGGCCCGCGGCTGGCCGAGGCGGGGCCGTTCAGCTTCGTCAAGCTGACCCCGAGTCATCTGGACCTGCTCGCCGGGCAGTTGTCGACCGAGCAGGCAGCCGCGCTGACCCCATTGCTGGTGCTCGGCGGCGAGGCGCTCACCGCGCGGACCTGCGAGCGGTGGCAGCAACTCGCACCACGGACCGTCCTGCTCAACGAGTACGGACCGACCGAGGCGACCGTCGCCGTCAGCCGTTACCCGGTGACCGGCACGCTCACCGGCCAGGTCGCGCCGGTCGGTCGACCGCTCGGCGGGATGCGTACCTATGTCCTGGACGCCCGGCTGGATCCGGTGCCGGTCGGCGCGGTCGGCGAGGTCTACCTCGGTGGGCCGCAACTGGCCCGGGGGTACGCCGGACGGCCCGACCACACCGCCGCCCGGTTCGTGCCCGACCCGTACGGGCCGGCGGGCTCCCGGCTGTACCGCACCGGTGACCGTGGCCGTTGGTTGCCGGACGGGCAGCTCGACCTGCTCGGCCGGGCCGACGACCAGGTGAAGATCCGTGGGCACCGGGTGGAGCCGGGCGAGATCCGCGCGGTGCTCCTCGAACATCCGGCCGTACGCGACGCGGCGGTGGTGGCCCACCCGGCGCCCGGCGGGGGCAACCAGCTGATCGCGTACCACGTGGGTGGTGCCGACGACCTGGCCGGGCACTGTGCCCGGCGATTGCCCGCCGCCCTGGTCCCGGCGGTCTTCGTGCCGGTCGACACCATCGCGCTCAATCCCAACGGCAAGGTGGACCTGCGGGCGTTGCCGGCGGTGCCACTGCGGACGGAGGCGGAGATCGCCCCGCCGCAGGGTCCGGCCGAGACCATCCTCGCCGGCATCTGGGCCGAGGTGCTGGACGTGCCGAGGATCGGTCGTCAGGACCGGTTCTTCGCCCTGGGCGGGCATTCCCTGCTGGTGGTGCCCGTGGTCACCGCGGCCCGGCAGGCCGGCCTCCCGCTCACCCTGCAACAGGCGATGCTGGACCAACCGCTGGCCGACCTCGCCGCCGCGCTCACCCCGGCCGGTCCGGCCCCGAGGGCCGGTGCGGCGCGAGCCGTGGCGCTGCCCCGGATCGTGCCGTTGCCCCAGGTCGCTCCGCTGCTCGCCGAGGCGCGGGTGCCCGGCGCGTCGCTGGCCGTGCTCGCGGACGGCGAGTTGGTGCAGGTCCTCGCTGTCGGGCACTGCACGGCGGGCGGTGACGCCCCGGTGACCCCGGCGACCATCTTCCAGGTGGGCTCGGTCAGCAAGCTGGTCGCGGCGGTTGGGGCGCTGGCCCTGGTCGGCAGGGGAGCACTCCAACTCGACGCGGACGTCAACGCGTACCTCAAGGCCTGGCAGTTGCCCGCCGACCGGCCGGTGAGTCTGCGGCAACTGCTCAGCCACGTCGCCGGGCTGACATCGACGGGCAGCAGCGGACGCCCGCGCGGCGGTCCGGTGCCGCCGCTGTCGGACCTGCTGCTCGGCCGTGGCGTGCCCACCGGCCCGGTGCGGGCGCTCGACGCGCCCGACCCGGTCGCGGTGGAGCGCAACAGCCACTTCGTGGTGGTCCAGCAGCTCATGGAGGACGTCACCGCGACCCCCTTCGCCGACCTGATGGCCGAGCTGGTCTTCGCACCACTGGGGATGACCGGCAGCAGCTTCGACCAGAGCTTCCCGGAGACGTCCGGCCGGCCGGTGGCCGCCGGGCACGACGAACGGGGCGAGCCGCACCCACACGGTTGGGAGGTGCGTGCGGATCTGGCGGCAGCCGGCCTCTGGAGCACCGCTACCGACCTGGCCGCGCTGACCAGGGAGATCCAGCTCGCCTACCGGGGTGATCCGGCACTGCTCAGCCAGGAACTGGTGATGGCGCAACTGACCGCCGGCCCGGGCGGCGTCTTCGGGCTCGGCTGCATGGTGGACCGCATCGAGGGGAGCGCTGAAACGCACGTGGAGTTCACCCACCGGGGCCACATCGCCGGCTACCGGGCGCTCACCACTGGTCGGGTTCCGGACGGGGCCGGGCTGGTGCTGCTGACCAACGGCGAGGCGGGCGACGAGGTCATGTCGCTGCTGATGTCGAACACCGCACGGACGGAGGACATGTGATGACGACCTTGCCGAGCGTCTCCGCGACGGTCACCGACCCCACCGTCCGGCAGGTGCGGCACCTGGTGTCGATCCGCGACCTGACCGATGGGGACCTCTACTCGATCGTTGCCCGGGGCGCCGCGTTCGCCGCCGGGGAGTGCGGCAGCCCGCTCGCCGGGCAGGTGGTCGGGGTCTGCTTCCTCAAGACGTCGACGCGCACCCGGACCGCCTTCACCAGCGCGGCACTGCGACTGGGCGCTGGCGTGATCCAGTACGGCCCGCAGGACCTGCAGACCAACACCGGAGAGACCAGCGAGGACACCGGCCGGGTGCTGTCCGGCATGCTCGACGTGCTGGTCGCCCGCACCGCCGGTGACCCGGCCGAGTTGCGGGCCTGGGCTGCCCAGAGTCGGATGGCGGTGCTCAACGCGATGAGCGCCGAGGAGCACCCCACCCAGGCACTCACCGACCTGACCACGTTGCTGCGGCAGTTCGGCCGGATCGAGGGGCTGCGCCTGCTCTATCTGGGGGAGGCCAACAACACGGCCACCGCGCTCGCCCTGGCGCTCACCCGGTTTCCGGGCGTGGAACTGGAACTGCGCACCCCGCCCGGCTACGGCCTGCCCGCACAGATCCTGGCCGACGCCGTCCGGCAGGCCGGGATCAGTGGGGCGAGCATCGTCGAGCGGTGCCACATGTCCGACCTGCCGGGCGATCTCGACGCCATCTACACCACCCGCTGGCAGACCACCGGCACCGTGAAGCCGGACCCGGACTGGCGTCAGGTCTTCGCCCCGTTCCGGGTCGAACAGGACCTCTGGCGGCACAGCCCGAACGCGGTCTTCCTGCACGACCTACCGGCGCATCGCGGCGAGGAGGTTACCTCGGAGGTACTCGACGGGCCGTCGAGCATCGCGTTCGGTCAGGCGGAGAACAAGCTCTACAGCGCGATGGCGGTGCTTGAGTGGTGCCGATCGCACGCGGGTGGGACGACGCGGTGACGGTCCTCGAGCCGCCGGGCAGACCCGCCCGCCGCGCGGCGAGGCTCACCCGCAACCGGGACTTCCTGTTGCTCTGGACCGGCTCGGGGCTCTCCGCGCTCGGTGCCCGGGCCACCTCCATCGGCTACACCCTGCTGGTCTACTGGTCGACCGGTTCGGCCACCGCAGCCAGCCTCGTCACCTTCGCCGCGCTGCTGCCGAACCTGGTCGCTCAGCTACCGGCCGGCGCGCTGGTCGACCGGTGGAACCGGCGTACGACGATGCTGGTCTGCACCGCCGGCCGCGTTCTCGGAGCCGGCAGCGTGGCGGCGGTGGTGCTGCTCGACGCGGTGCGGTTGCCGCACCTGATGGTGGTCGCGTTCCTGGAAGCCACCCTCGGCATCTGCTACGCGTTGGCGGAACGAGCCGCGGTGTGTGCCGTGGTGCCCCGCGACCAACTGGGCGCGGCGATGGCGGCCAACGAGTCGCGGGCCAACGCCGCCAGCATCCTCGGTCAGCCGACCGGCACCGTGCTCTATGCCGTGGCCCGGTTCGCACCGTTCCTGTTCGCCACCGGGGTGCACCTGATTTCGCTGGTGACCCTGCTGTTCGTCCGACGGGACCTGCGGGCGCCCCGGCCGTCACACGGCGGGGCGGGCGGGCTGATCGCCCAGATCAGGGAAGGTGTCGTCTTCATCTGGGGCAAGCTCTACCTGCGTCGGGCGCTGTGTCTCTTCGCGGCCAGCAACATCCTCTTCCAGGTTCTCGGCCTCGGTCTGGTGGTGCTGGTCAAGGACCGGGACGGCACGCCCGCGACGGTCGGTCTGCTGTTGGCGGTCAACAGCGTCTTCGGCATGGCGGGCGCGATGACCAGTAACGCCTACCTGCGCCGCTGGGGCATCCGCCGGATGATGATCGGCATCCACGTGGTGTGGGCGGTGCTGATGCCGCTGCTCGTCGTGGCACCCGGGCTGGTCGCGGTCAGTGTGATCCTGGCGTTGATCAACTACGGCGCCGGGATCGGCAATGTGGCCGGGATGCTGTACCTGCTCAGGACGACTCCCGACGAGCTGCGCGGCCGGGCCGGCTCGATCTTCACGCTGCTCTCCTCGGGTGCCAACTCGATCGGCGCGCTGTTCGCGGGCTTCCTGCTGGACGCCGCACGCATCGAGGTGGCGTTGGCCGTCGTGGGCGCGACGATGGTGGTGATCGCGGTGTTCGCGGTGCTGGCTTTCGGCACCCGTACCGCCGCCGAGGCGGAACGGGCCGAGGCGGCTGCCGAGCGGGCCGACGCCGAGCGGGCCGACGCCGAGCGGGCCGACGCGGAGCTGGCGGCGACGGCAGCCGGTCGCGACCCGCATGGTTGAGCCCGGCGACGATATCGAGGAAATATGGCTCCCCACGTCAGGCTGCCGGCACTGGATCGACCCTGGCGTGGAGGAGACCAACCGATGAGCGAGCACGGCACGTGGCAGCCGCACGAGATCACACCCAGCAGCGCCGGATGCGCAGCCACCGTTGACGGGCTGATCGGCCATCTGCGGGAGCTGGACCTGACGGCGTTACTCACCGCCGAGAAGGCGCTGGTGTTCCGGGGCTTCGGCGTCGAGCCGGGCGCGCTGGACCCGGTGATGGACATGGTGCTGCCCAACCGGCTCGCCTACGTGCATGGCAACTCGCCCCGCACCAAGGTCGGCCGCAACGTCTACACCTCGACGGAGTACCCGGCGCCGTACACCATCTCCATGCACAACGAACTGTCGTACGCCGCGCACTGGCCGGCCCGCTTGCTGTTCTACTGCCAGCTCGCCGCGCCGACCGGCGGTGCCACCCCGGTGGTCGACGCCCATCACTGGCTGGAGTCCCTCGACCCGGAGGTCCGCGCCGCCTTCGCGGGCGGGGTGTGCTACCAGCAGAACCTCCACGACGGCCTGGGACTGGGCAAGAGCTGGCAGCAGACCTTCGAGACCGAGGACCGGGCGGAGGTCGAGGCGTTCCTCGACGGCACCGGGGCGACCTGGAAGTGGACTGCGGAAGGGCTGCGGGTGAGCCAGGTCCGCCCGGCCACCACCCGGCACCCCGTAACCGGGGTGGAGGTGTGGTTCAACCAGAGCGACCAGTGGCACCCGGCCGCTCTGGACGACGAGGTCGCTCGGGTGATGACCCAGGTGATGACGCAGGACGAACTGCCCCAGTCGGTCACCTTCGCCGACGGCAGCCCGATCCCCGACGAGTACGTGTTCCAGATCCGCGACCGAGGTCTGGACGCGGCGATCGACGTGGACTGGCGCGTCGGTGACCTGCTGCTGATCGACAACGTGCTGGTGGCGCACGGTCGGCGGCCCTACACCGGAAGCCGCCGCATCCTGGTGGCGATGTCGGACTGACCGGGCATCGGCCGGGCGGGAGGAGAAATGTGGAGATGACAGGGGCCGAGGTACGCGGCCGGTGGCTGCGGACCTTCCGCCGAGCTGAGCGGTCAGACCTGCGGCTGGTCTGCTTCCCGCACGCCGGTGGGAACGCCAACGTGTTCCAACCCTGGGCGGGCCTGCTTGACGGCGCCACCGATCTGCTGGCGGTCTGCTACCCGGGTCGGCAGGACCGGCTGCTGGAGCCCTGCGTGGATCAGATGGACGTGCTCGCGGAGCGGATCAGTGACGTGCTCGTGCCGTACCTGGACCGGCCGATCGCGTTCTTCGGCCACAGCCTGGGCGCGTCGGTGGCATACGAGGTCACCCTGGTCCTGGAATCCCGGTACGGGTTCACGCCGAGCGTGCTCTTCGTCTCGGGACACGGCGCGCCGCACGTCTGCCAGGTCGACCTCGATCCGGATCTCGCCGACGACGAATATCTGCTCGGCCGGATCGGCGCCCTGGGCGAGGTCGATCCGGTGCTGCTGCGGTCACCGAAGCTCCGCGAGCTGATCATGCCCTCGCTCCGGGGGGACCTGCGGATGCTCTACCGCCACCTGCCGCGGGAACCGGCGAAGGTCCGAGCCCCGATTGTCGCCTACCTGGGCACCGAGGACCCGACCTGCACCACGTCGACGGTGCGAGCCTGGGGGGAGTTGACGACCGGCGGCTTCGAGTTGACGACGTTCCCCGGTGACCACTTCTATCTCGTGCCGGAACAGGAGCAGGTGGTCGCCGCGGTGACCGCCCGCCTGGGCTGACCGACGGACCACGCCCCAAGGGACGGTAGAGCGTTGCGGGTGAGCGGGCTGAAGTCCGCTGCGGGTCCGTCATCTGAGACACCGATCCCACGGGCATCGTCCTGAGCAGGCCTTCAGGTTGGGACATGGTGCTCCCAGCTGTCCAATCGGGCGATGTCCGCTCATGTCGATGACCGGATACAGGGGATTCGACCGGACGGAAGTGCCGAGCAGCGATGAATCTACGGGCCGCTCGGCGATGCGGTTGTCCGTGCTTCGTCGCGACGAGGCAGCCGGTCAGACTCAGGCAGGGAACGAAGCAATGCCGCCAGGGCGCCAAACACGAGAGGAAGGCCGCCCAGCTCGCTGATCCCGACCCATGCGATGTCGTCATGCTCCTCAGGTGCACGGTTGGTGGGAGAGCCGACCCAGTCTCTGATGTGCCAGACGCCCACGTGGACGGCGTCCTCGCCACTGCCGGCACGCAGGTCGCCCAACCGTGACGAGGAGCCCGCCACAATGTGAACCCCTAGCTCCTCGTGCATCTCACGCGCGAGGGCCTGTAGTTCCGACTCACCCGCTTCGACGTGCCCCCCGGGCAGATCCCAGAGATCCGGATATGCCCGGCGGGTCGGGCTGCGGTGTACCAGCAGGACCGCGCCGTTCTCCACGAGTGCGCCGCAGACGACGACATGCATGACGGGATTAGAGCACAGGGTTAGGACAAGCTCGCTCCAGCCAGAGGGCACGCGCAGACAACCGGCTCTGCCGCCGACCGGGCGATAGGGAGCTAGATCGGGTTCGCCAGCGTCAGGTGTAACGGCCGTGCCGAGAAGAGTGCGTTTGACAGTCCGGCACGCACGGCTGGGCGAGTCACGGTGGGGGCTTCAGTCCGTTCCCCCTCCACCACCGCCAGTATCGAAGGTCGCAGCGTCTCCAAGGGTGGCGTTTTCGACGATGGCGGCGGAGTGCCGGTCGGGAACGCCCCGGCCCCGCTGGAAGATGTCGCGACCAGAGCGCGGCGAGTTACGACGTATGGCTCGCATGGCGGCTCGCGCAGCGGCCGCCTTCTCCTCGACGCTGAGTGGCCGACGTCTGCGCTCGAGAATCAGGACCGCGACGCCCGTCGCGAGCCCGATGCCAGCGATCAAGAAAAACCACTGCATGTCGCCACGGTAGAAGACGCCCGCATCGGGACGGCGTACCCGCGCATGCCGCCGATCGAGCGCTTAAGCGGCCGGTGCGGCCATCACTATGCGTAGCTGAGCTCCGCTCGGCAGGTGTGCGATGCCGGTGCGAGTGCCCGGTAAGGGGCTATGCCCAGGGCGGGATGTATCGGCCGACGTAATCGCGAGCACGGGGGCGCGGGTCATGCCAGTACTGGTTCGGCATGCGGTGGTGGTGCTTCTCGCAGAACTCAGCGAGACCTTCTGTGATCTTGAGGCGCTCTAGCGGTTGGCCTTCGAAGGCTGTGTTGACCGCCAGCAGTTGCGGCTCGGGATTCCAGCCTGAGTGGTCGAACGCCCAGCCGTCCCAGGCCGCGTAGGTGTGGAAAACCTGCCGCTCGCCCGGGAGGCGCACCGCGGTCATCTCGATGGACCTGTCTGGATAGGAATCCCGGCAGACCCAGGCGAGGATGTGACACGCTCCGGCAGCGAAGAAGGCCTGGTCCGTCCGGTCCCATGCGACCCGCTGGTCTGATCGCTCGATTGGCGTCCGACGAAACGCTCCCGCTGCTGTGGCTGCCACTGCCCGCACGGTAGTGGATGAGCCGACACATCCGCTCACTGCGCTCCTGTCGGCGGTCTCGTCGGGCACCGTGTCTGGTGCCGGCGATCTCGGTTCGTCGGCGCACCTGGTCCCCACCGGGCCGCCGCCTTGTCCGCTGTAGCTCAGTGGTAGAGCACCCGGCTAGGGACCGGGAGGACGCCGGTTCGAGCCCGGTCAACGGATTTCCCGCCGTCACCATCCGGTGACGCCGGGGAGCATCGTGAATCGGACATCGACCGCGGTGCCGAGCGGCGGATTCCTTCCGCGAGTAGTCGGTGGATCTCCGCCGCACTCGTGGTTGTTGCACTACGCGCCGCTTGCCATCCGCTTGTGCCGCTGACCAGGCCCGGTGACCCGAAGATGTCACCACGATGGTCCCGGTCGTCAGTCGAGCGCCGCCCGCTCATGACGATGAGCGGATGTTGGCTGACAGCAGCGGTGATCGAAGATATGAGGCATGAGCCACCAGCATCACACCTTTCACAATCCTCCGTCGGCTACGCCAGCCGATGTGCGGACTGCTCTCGATCGCGAAGACATCAGCGCTGCCCTGAATGCCATGGTGGGGTGCGCGTTATACGGCGACGGCGATTGGAAGGGGTCGCAGGATCTCTACCTGGCTCTGCTGGATCACGATGACCACCAGGTGCAGGCGCTCGCCGCCACCTGCCTTGGACACCTGGCAAGGGTCTACCGTCGACTCGACGAGGGGCGCGTCGTCGCCGCCTTGCGTGAACGGCGTGTCCGGCCTCATGTTAGGGGTACTGCCACCGACGCGTTGGAGGACATCGAGCTCTTCTTGCACCCTCAGCGTGCGCGCTGGCGTGGGCGGCTGTGGCGATTCGCCCGCCCATGGACTTGGTTCTGACGCCGCCGACCAGACCGTCAGCGGATACGAGCGGCGGGCGGGCACCCGTTCCGCTGTCGCCGCGCTCCAACCGGTCCTACCGGTGAGGGCTGCCTGCGGTCGGCCTCATCGGCTCGGGCGGCACGACCACCGGAAAGGTGCACTCGCCCTCGGCGTCTCTGGACTCGCTGGACGTGGGCGGGCCGTCGGGACGCATCGCGCCCCGACGGCCCGTTGACGTCGGCTGTCGTCAGCCGTTGTCGATCAGACTGGCGATCTCGTTGTAGATCAGGTGAGCCTTCGCGCCCTGGTTCGACGGGCAACCGCCGAGGTGGTGCAGGGCGATCACCCGGTGGCTGGCGTTCAGCACCGGTGAGCCGGAGTTGCCGCCGGAGGTGTCACAGCTGTAGCTGATGTTGTAGGTGTTGTAGTTCGCGTTCTTCACTGTGCACGTCGCACCGTTCTGGCTGTCCTCGAAGATCGACAGTCGCTTCGGGTTGCCGTCGCCGTGCCCCGGGACGTACATCCGCGTGCCGGTGGTGGTGGCGGTCGTCGCCAGGTACAGGGTGCCGAACCCCTGGATGTTGGCGAAGTTGTTCACCGAGTACAGGGTGTAGTCCAGCTGGCTGGAGCCACCGCTGCTCACCTTGTAGAGGGTGGCGCCGCTTACCTTGGTGCCGGCGCCCGGGTTTGAGCCGCCACAGGTGGCGCACTGGTAGTTGAACTGCATCTCACTGCCGCTGACGGCGGACTGCGTCGAGAAGCAGTGCTTGTTGGTCAGCATGCGGTTGGTGTTGCCGACCCGCCAGGTCGTGCACATCCCTCCGCCACTGATCAGCAGCCGCGCCACCGCCCTGCCCTTGGCGTACTCGTTGGGGTGGCTGCTCTGGTAGCAGACCACGTCGCGGCGGGCGTCGGTGCTGCAGACGGACTGCGTGGTGAAGTTGTTCTGCGTGATCTCCGCGGCGTCGTAGCCGCGCCAGAACCGGTCGATGGTCGCGGCGCTGCTGCGGGAGGCGCGGCTGCTGTGCAGCGTTACCACTGCGGTGTCGCCGTCCACCGACATGGCCCAGAAGCCCGGTTGTCCGTCCGTGGTGTAGTCCGCGCCGGTGGCCCGGTTGAGGTGGCGGTCGTACCGGTAGCTCTCCCGGCCGTCGGGGTTCGACACGGTCACGTACTCGCCGTCGGCGAGTCGCAGAGAGCTGAAGTGCACCTTGACGTACGACGCGCCGGGGTGCCGGATGATCTGCGTCCGGCCGTCCTGGGCGTAGGCCAGCGACCCGTTCATGGTCCGGAGTTCGCCGACCGTGGTGACGCCCTCGGCCGAGAACTGTTGCGATTCGGGTGCCCGCTGGGATTGCGGCGCGAGAGGTTGGACCGAGTACGCCTCGGCGGCGGGTACCGACAGCAAGCTCAGCCCGAGTGTGCCGGCGCCGAGCGCGACGGCCACCGTTCGTAGGCGGCGCAGGGCATGTTTCATCGTCGCTCCTCCCGAGGAACCAGCACCCAGACGTGCTTGCAGCCTTCATACTCGAAGCCGAGCAAACATGCAAATCTATCTATCTCTGGGGGTGTTGCTGTGGCCCCACCGCTTCGCCGATCGGGCGGCAGTATGGACATGCCATTCGGGTGGAAGGTCGGCATGCAAGTCGCAGTTGTCGACGCCGGCCGACGCGGCGTCGCAGATTTGCACCCAAGGCGGCGACGCGTGTCGCAGGTCCGGGCCGAGCACGACGATGGTCCCGACGAATCTGTCCGGGCGGCGCGTCGGGACACTGTGGTTAGCTGGCTCAGCCGCTCTCGTCCACGAACTTGTAGTAGCTCATCCGGAAGCGTTGCAGCAGGGCACGCATGAACTCCGGACCGGCCTCCGGCGGAACCCGCGTCTCACCGACCGGCACGCCGTTGTCGTAGAAGTCCTGGGCCAACCCGCTCCCTCCTGGTTCATCACGGCTTCGCCGGTCACCACAGGCTCGGCGGACGGAAAGCGTGCCACGCCTCAGCCGTGATCATGCCTCGACTACGGATCTCGTTGAAGCCGTCCACCGCACCGGCCAGCGCCGGCTGACCGGCAGTTCCCGGCCGGATGATCCATCGCCTCGTGGGCGCTGAGATGCTAGGAAGGGGACGTGCCTGACCTGACGAACTCCTCTTGATGCCATGGCCCTGGAGACTCGGCGGCTGCTGTTGCGCCGCTGGCAAAGCGATGATCTAGACGGGTTCGCCGCGGTCAATGCGCAGCCCGAGGTGATGCGTTATATCCATGACGGCCGCACCCTGGACCGGGCCGCGACCGCGGAGCGTCTGGCCAACTATCAGCGGCACTGGGACGAGCACGGCTTCGGCCTGTACGCGGTGGAGATCAAAGAGACCGGCGAGCTGGCCGGTTTCACTGGACTGGCGGTGCCGACCTTCCTGCCCGAGATCATGCCGGCCGTGGAGATCGGCTGGCGGCTCGGCCGTGCGTACTGGGGCCGGGGCCTGGCCACCGAGGCGGCCCAGGCCGTTGTCGCCCACACTCGTGCCGAGCTCGACCTGCGGCGGCTGGTCAGCATCCACATCGTCGGCAACGAGGCGTCCGCGCGGGTGATGGTCAAGCTGGGCATGTGGCTGGAGCGCGAGACCGTGCAGCCGGACACCGGCCGCCAGGTCCGGGTCTACGCGATGGAGCTGTAAAACAGGCTTTCGCAGCCAGGACCGAGGCCGCCGATACGAAGGGCAAGCGGCACGATGGCCAGCCGAAAGGAAGGCCAGCTAGGAAGACGGCCGCCAGCGCCAAGGTGCGCGAGTTGATCGGTCAGGCTATTGAGAACCAGATGAGCGACAACCGGTTCGGCCTGATCCGCCGGGGGCGGTGCTGTTCGTGTGACACCCGCGCGTCCGGCGCCTCGCATGGGCGGTGCGCCGTCACGACGTGTTGCGCGAGCTACGCCGCAAGCAGTGAGGAATGCCAGCCGGTGCCACAGCGCGGCACGCTCACCTGACCCCCGGACAGCGGATCAGCGACGACGGCGGGCCATCCACTGCCAGATGTGGGTGCCGTTGCGGCTCGGGTCGTTGCGGGCGACGTAGATCCAGGACCAGTGACCGGGGAACTGGTAGCCGTTCCAGACGACGTGGTCGTACAGGGTGATCAGTGATCCTGGGATGAGGTCGTGGGCGTGGATCGTGTTGGTCTGGGGTGGCACGGTGTCGTCGTCGCGCGAGGTGACCAGCCAGGTCGGCGTGTGAATCTTCGCCAGCTCCGCGTCGGTGATCAGCGGCGGTCCCTCCCCGCCGAGCGGCTCGATAACGCCGCAGATCGGTACCGACGCGGCGAACAGGTCAGGATAGGCAACGGTCATCTCCAGGGACATGTAGCCGCCGTTGCTGCAACCGGCCACGTAGATCCGGTCGGGGTCGACACGCTTGCGGCGTACGAGGTCCTGGACGATCTCGCGGATCAGCGGGGCGAACCGGGGGCCGTCCTCCATCCAGTAGGAGGTGCTCTGCGGAGCGACGACGTACGCGCCGGAGAAGATCCGTTGAGCCTGCGGGGTGGCGAAGCCCAGCGCGCCGCGGTTGGCGCGCAGCGTGGTCTCGTTGTCGTAGTAGTCGTCGGGCAGTGAGGCACCCTCGCCGCCGCCGTGCAGCCAGAGGATCAGCGGCAGCCGAGCGTGGCGGGGCGAACGCTCCGGGGAGTACAGCCGGTACTTCAGGCCCGAGCCCGAGACGTGGTGGCTGAAGGCGTCCACCTCGGGGTTCGACAGCCGCCCCTGCGCGAAGCGCGTGATGGTGACTGGCGAGCCGTGGCGGCGGACGAGCGGGGCGGTCTGCCTGATGGTGTAGACGAGGTCCAGCCGGACGTTGCGGCCCCTGCTCACGATGTAGCCGAGGGTGCCACCGCCGAGTTGACCTTCGGCGTAGCTCAGCTCCAGCACGATGTTTCCGTGCCGGTCGAGCCGAGCCGCCGTCACCGTGCGGTCCAGGTCGTACTCGCTGAAGATCAGATCGCCGGGAGCGATCGGGATCGGGCTGGTGGCCTTGGCATGCACGGTGAATGTGTCGGGGGTGAGCCCGGCGGGGTCGATCGGCCCGAACCGGCCGGTGTCGAGGGTGACCGAGGTGACCTGCTCACCACCGTCGAGCGTTCTCGCGTCAAGGGTGAAGCTCACGCTGGTGGGGTGGTGGCCACCGGCCTGGGCGGCGGGGCCGGGCAGCGCCAGGCCGATAGCCGCACCGGCGCCACCGGCCAGGACGTTGCGGCGAGTGACAGACGTGGACATGCGGGCCCCCGGTACCTTGCGACGTAGACACTCATCGACGAATGTCAACCTAGTGCCGCAGAGATCCGCTGGCAACCGATGCCGCCCCGGGTGATCAGGGCGCCCCAGCTCGTCGAAGCTACCGGGATGACGCCCCGATCGATCACGGGAGGAGAGCCGCCGCTCCACGGTGACCCAGGCGGGATCGGGGTCCTGCACCCATTGGCAGACCTCCTCGTGGTAGGAGGGGGTGCCCGGCGGGAACGCCGCCCAAGCCGATGACCGGGTGGTTACGTCGGGCGCGGGTTCAGGTGCCCCTTGGTGCGCTAGGTGCGTAGCCGTGCCGGGTCTTTCCCTGCGCTTCTACGGCCTGGCGACCGACGTAAGGAAGTCTGTCGCGGATGCGTAGTGTCGTGGGTACGGTGGCCAACGATCCGCACTCCGGTCCACGAGGAGCGTTCTGGCCACGATGACGGACCCGACGACGGCTGTCTGGTACTACCCCAAGCCAACAAGCTTCGCAGGTTCGCTCCAGCACGGCCTTGGTCGCGGCGCGTATCGCGCGTTGCGCAACCCGGCGACGCCACAGGCCGTACTCGCGTGCGTCAAGCGGGACTATCGCTGGGATTGGCTCGTTGACGAGCGCGCCATCTACCTGGCCCGGCTGATTCGTGATCTTGCGCTACCGATACCTCCGCTGCTCACCCTGCTGCACGAACACGTAGTCGACGACGACAACACGTTCGACAACACCCTTGAGGTACTCGAGGTATTGGGCCGCGCTGGCGATCGGCATGTGATCGACGGGTTGCGGCGGTACGTGCACAGCGGTCCGCGCTGGGTCGACGTGCTCCACACGATCGCCCGCGACTGGTCCCGCGAGCTCTGGGACGATCTGTTGCCGGTCGCACGGGCCCGGCTCAACCAAGGTGACCACGCGGACGACGTGCTCTGGCGTAGCAGGCCATGGCGGGACTGGGCTGCCGCGGACGACCAGGTCGCCGCCGAAGTTGCGGCGTTCCAGCCACGATCCACCTCACGACCACTTGAGCAGCAGTCGACTGAGGATCTCCTGACGATGCTTCGCACCGGTGCGACCGACCGGCAGAAAGACGCGTTGCGCGAGCTGAACCGCCGAGGGCCGCAGCCGGCCCTGTTGCCGATTGTGGACGAGTTGCCCGCGAGAGAGCTTCACGCCCCGTTGGGCCGCGCCATCCGAATGCTCGGCTCCCAGGCACTCACACTGGCCCGAGCCTGGGCCGCACCCCCGATCCATCCGATGATCTGGACCGCCTGCCTGGTGCTGGCGAAGCACGGCGACGACTCCGACCTTCCGGCACTACTCGCCGGCTGGGACTGGCTAGACCGCAGGACGGATGACCGCTGTGGTTACGACGACCTCGCCGTGGGCATCGCCCGTATTGGTGGACCGGCCGCGCAGGCCGTGGTACCCCGGCTCCGCCAGGCCTGGTTCACCCCGCACACCTTCGAGCGGGCAGCGTACCTACGCGCTGTTGTAGCGCTCGACCCAGGTAACACGGAATCGTTGCTCACCGAGGGCTTGTGGGACTGCGAAAGCGACGTACGACAGTTTGCGGCGGAACACGTCCCACTCGACGACATGACGCGCAAACAACTGAGCTATCTCCGCGACGACCCGATAGAGACCTCCGAGGTACGCGCCACCGCCGCTGCTCGACTCAGCTGAGCGAACACACCGCCTGCAGGGCATCCCGTTGCGTCCCATGCGGCCGATGAGGTGCCAAACTTGCAGAACTCGATACTTAGGACGGCTCAGAAGGAGCCAAAGAACCGGTCTCAACAACTAATTTCGGGTGTCTGAAGTGACTAAACGGTGAGCGTCTGGATCATCTAAAATCGGATCATGGAGAGCGCGTTTCGGCGGGTGGTGGTGCCGTGGCGCTTGTAGTCATGGGTGCGCCGCTCGGCCTGGTCGAATCGCATTGGTAGCAGCGGCGCGGCGCGATCCAGGGCCCGGATTGGGACTTCTCATCGACGCAGACCACCACGGCGTTAGTCGGCGGTTCGAGGTACAAAGCCGACCACATCACGGGCGTCTGAGGGTTCACCCCGGCTGCGGCGTCGACCTGGCTGCTACGCAATCCGCTCACGCCGTCATCCCGGCGGCGGCTCGCTGCGTGAGCGCGTCGAGGACGTCAACGTGCGCGGCCGATACCTGCACGTCGAGGCGCAGCGCATCGGCGTCGCGGGCGATGGTGAAGGAGAAGAACGAGCAGCAGGAGCTTTCCCGATCGGTCAGGTCCCGGGCGGTCGGCTCGGCGGCCGGGTCGAGGCGCCACCGCAGGTGGGTGGGGGACAGTCGTTGCTGTTCTCGCAGGGCGGTGGCGAACAGGTCGTCGAACTCGGCCAGCCGCAGTGGCCGTTGCGCGTTCGGCAAGGTGCACGATTCGGGCACCCACGTCTGGTCATCGGTGGTCATACCGATGACGGTAAGCCTCTACTCGGTACCGGATGCAAGCCCACGCGCCGTGAATGGCGGGTCCTTCGCGCCTACATCGACCGCTCCCTGCGTCCGGGATTGGGCATCCCGACGCTGATTCCCCAGGTTTACCTGCGCTACGACCCGCATGCACGCAACCACTACTCGCCTGGCACGGCGCCGCTGTCCCGTCAGCGAATGGACTTTCTCCTGCTCCTGCCGCAGCGAAAACGGCCGGCCTGGCCGGCGGCGTCACGCCGTGCGGTAGTGGCCGGTGAGCCGGCCGAGCTTCATGGCCAGGTGCAGGCACAGTCGTTCGTTGCCGTCCTTGAGGTCGGTCCCGGCGAGCTGTTCCACCCGTTGCAGCCGGTAGTAGAGGGTGGTCCGGTGCAGTCGGAGCTTCTCGGCGGTGGCATGCGCGTTGCCCGCTAGGTCGAGGTATGCCTCCAGGGTCTCCAGCAGCACCTGGTGGGCGTCGTCGCGCAGCAGCCGCTCCAGCCCGGGATGGACGCCCGCGACGTCGAGATGCTGACTATCCAGTTGGGACAACACCCGGTAGATGCCCAGGCCGGCCCAGGACACCACCCGGCCCAGCGCGGGCAGTTGCGTACCGACCCGGGCGGCCTGCGCGGCCTCCTGGTAGGACTCGACCGCGCTGGACAGCCCGGCGCGAGGCTGGCCGATCCCGGTCACGGTCCGGTCCACCGAGGCCAGGCCCCTGGTCGCGGTGCCCAGCGCCTCGTCCAGGTGCCCGGCGGACGCTTCCGGCGAGGGGCGGCCGGCGACCCGGTCGCCGCAGACCAGCAGCACCCCGTGGTCGTGCCAGACGAGGTGCAGCGTCTCCCGCACCCCGATCCACCGACGGGTGGTGACCAGGGCCTGTTCCAGGGCGATCCGGGCGACCTCGTCGGGCTGCCGCCCGCCGGCCGGCACGAGCTGGGCGACGAGCGCGACGGTCGACCCGTCGGCGGCCACCACGCCCTCCTCCAGCAGCGCCCGCGCCGCGTGCTCGCGCGCCTGCCGGCTCTCCACCAGTAGGGTGCGGGTGGCCTCGGTCTCCCGCTGCGAGGCGAGCTCACCGAGCAGGTTCTCCCGGTACAGGGCCAGCGACAGGTCGGTGAAGGGGCCGGTCGCGGTCGCGATGTCGGCGTCGGTCATCGAACCGTCCGCGTCGATGAACCAGACGAACCCGAGCAGCAGGTCGTCGTGCCGGATCGGCACGCAGACCCTCGCCAGCAGGTCCAGTTCGGCGTACGCGGGGGTGCGGACCGGCGCGTGCGCCGTGAGCACGCCCATGCCCCGGAACCAGGCGATCACCTCCGGCGTCGTCTGCCGGCGCAGGATCGACGTCCGGCGGACGTCGTCCATCGGGCCGTCGTGCTCGCTGTAGGCGACCACCCGCTGCCGCCGGTCCTCGATGAGGGCGGGTCGCCCCACCCGGGCGGCGACGGCGTCGACGATTCGCTGGAGCTCACCGTGCATGTAACTCCCCTGGTTGCGCTGCGTGACAGGGATCGCGCGACCGCCAGTCCTTACCCTCCGGTGCGGGTGGGTCATCGCGCAAGGTCCACTGTCGAAGTCACGACAAAAAGACGGGCGGCAACGCGACTGTTCCGGCATCTGTCCGAAGACCGGGGGCGACAGACGTTCCTAGGGTTCCGGTACGGACCGCACCAGCGGCGCCGCTGGTGCGGTGCGGGTGGGTTGTTGGACGGTGCCGGCGCGGAAAGGGGATTTCCGAGTGGGAACTGGTAGGCCCTGGCGGGGCGTGCTGGTCGCCATCACCACGCCGTTTCGCGCCGACCTGTCGGTCGACTTCGACCAGCTCCAGGAACACGTCCGTTGGCTCGCCACCGAGGGGTGCCACGGGGTCGCGCCGTGCGCATCGATGGGGGAGTACCGGGCACTCTCCGACGACGAGCGGGCCGCCGTGGTGAAGGCGACGGTGGAGGCCGCGCCGCCCGGCTGCGCGGTGGTGCCCGGCGTCGGCGGCTACGGCAGCAGGCAGGCCCGCCGCTGGGCGGAGCAGGCCGCCGAGGCGGGCGCCCACGGCGTGCTCGCGCGGCCACCCGACTGGCCCGCCGCCCGCGCCGCCGACGTGGTCGCCCACTATCGGGAGGTGGCGGCGGTCGGCCTGCCGGTGGTTGCCCACAACGAACCGTACGACACCCGGTTGGACCTTACGCCGGACCTGCTGGCGACCGTCGCCGAGATCGACGGGATCGTCGCGGTCAAGGAGGTGACCGGCGACGTACGCAGGCTGCACCGCCTGCGGGACCTCTGCCCGCACGTCGACGTGCTGGTCGGCGCCGACGACGTGGTGCTCGAACTGGTGCTGTGCGGCGCCACGGGATGGGTCGCCACCCTGCCCAACGCGCTGCCCCGCCAGGCCGTGCGCCTGTACGAGCTGTGCGTCGCCCGCGACCTGGGCCGGGCGCTGCCGCTCTACGCCGAGCTGCACCCGATCCTCGGCTGGGCCTCCCGGCCGGAAGCCGTGCAGGCCGTCAAGCTCGCCATGGAGTGCGCCGGGCGGTTCGGCGGGCGGTGCCGCCCACCGCGCGGACCCCTGTCCGGGCCTACCGCCGACCGGGTGCGCCGGGACGTGCTGCGGGCCCTCGCGGCAACGGCCGAACCGGCTTCCCGGACCGGCCCTGGCTGATCCGCCGGTGGGCGCCAGTCCTTCAGGTGTCGGAAGTCGCCGGCCCACCTGCCGACATCTGCACGGTGACCGGCACCGGCCCGCCCTCCTAGATTCGCTGCGCGGCCTGCTGACAGGTGTTCCGCGAACCCCCACCGGGACGCCAGCGCCGCGTTTCCCTCCGACGAGAGGTGGTTCCGTGCACCGTGCTACCCCCCACCGAGCCAGGCTGAGGCGGGCCGTGCTGGCCGCAGTCGTGGTGACCACGCTCGTGGCGACCGGGGCGGCGCAAGCCGCCGCGGCCCCGGCCAACCCGGCCGGCGGCGCCGCGCCGTTCCAGGTCCTCGACCCGCAGGCCTGGCAGAACCCGGACACGATGACCTGGAACGACTACAAGGCCGTGCCCGGCAAGAACTGGGCCGACCCGAGCGTGTCGGGCTCGGTCCGCAACTTCAAGATCGCCCTGGTGGCGCTCGACTATCCTGACGAGACCTTCGCGGTCTCCCAGCGGGCCCGCTCGACGGTTTTTGGCAACCCCCAGTCCGTCGCGACCAACATCCCCCGGGCGGACGTGCCGAAGTTCTACCAGGACTTCCTGAACACCCCGAACACCCTCAACAAGGGCCACACCCTGCACGAGTACTGGATGCAGGACTCCAACGGCCGCTACGGCGTCGACCTCGCCGGGTTCGGGCCGTACCAGATGCCGGCCAAGTCCTACCAGTACGGGCTGGACAACGGGTTCAACCCGGGCGCCTGTCCGAGCGGGGACGTGTGCGGCAAGAACATCCGCACCGACGGCCTGGGCGCCTGGCGCGCGGCCGTCGGCGAGGAGGTCGCCAACCAGTACGAGCTGGTGTTCATCCTCAGCGCCGGCCAGGACGAGTCGTCGACCTGGCAGGAGTTCGGGCAGATGATCTTCCAGAACAAGGAGGACGTGCCCGACGCCTGGGGCCCGCCGGACCCCAACCTCCCGAACTGGGCGAAGACCCGCTACGTGGACTGGACCTCGTGGAAGGCGGCGGCGACACTGTGGCCGAACGCCGGCGGCGGCTCCTCGACGCAGGGGGAGAGCTCCGGCATGGGCGTCTACGCCCACGAGCTGACCCATCTGCTGGGCATCGGCGACAACTACAACAACCCATACGGCGAGCCGCTGCGCAGGGCGTACACCGGAATCTGGAGCATGATGTCGCGCGGGTCGTTCAACGGCCCGGGCGGTCCGCACACCCGCTGGCAGATCCCGCCGACCAACGGCGGCTCGATGGGCTCGCTGCACACCGTGCGGGACAAGCTAAAGATCGGCCTGCTCGGTGAGGAGCACGTGCTGCGGCTGTCGCGGGAGTCGCTGGCCTCCTCGGGCCTGGTGGTCGCGCAGGTCACGGCCCGGGCGGTCGACGCCGGCCCGAAGGGTCTGAGCGGCGTGAACATCGCGCTGAACAAGGACCTGTCGCCGACGTGTGGTGTCACCACCGACCCGTTGTGCGACGGTGGCAACTTCAACAACTACACCGTCGAGGTCGTCGACCGGATGGGCGCCGACTCCTTCACCCCGGACGGCGGCGTGCTGCTCAGCAAGACGAAGAACGCCGACAGCGCGCCGTTTCAGTGGGTGGTGGACGCCAACCCGCAGAACATCGACATGATCGACTTCTACCGGCCCGACGGCACCCCGCAGAAGATCACCATGGGTGACTACCGGCAACTCTCCGACGCGCTGTTCCACGCCGGCGCGGACACCGGCAGCCAGTACGAGTACGTCGACGAGGCCAACCGGCTGCACTTCTACGTCATCGACCTCAAGCGGGACTCGGCCGGCTCGCTCTCCTACACCGTGGCGGTGCGTTCGCTGGACGGCACCGGCGGGCCGAGCAGTCACGGCGTGCTGCTGGGCAAGGGCGAGGTGAGCGGCGGCGGCAAGCCGACCAACCGCGGGGTGACCTGCTCGTTCGAGCTGACCAACACCGGTTCGTACTCCGCCGGCGGGCAGCAGCACCCGGAGAACGTCACCGCCTACCTGAAGTCGGACGTCTACCGCCTGTCAGCGGAGGTGGCCGGCAAGGGCTGGCGGACCTGGCTACCCAACCAGCTCGCCACCGCGCAGTTCGGCAAGGCCACCACGGTCAAGGTGTCGGTGGGTGCCACCGCCGCCGCCGCGGACACCGGTTTCGTGAAGCTCACCGCCACCTCGGAGAGCGACCCGACGAAGACGGTGACCAAGCAATGCCGGGTCGAGAAGTCCTGACCGGCGCCCGAGGTTGACCCCGTTCCTGCCGAGTCCGCGGCGGCCTACCGCCGCGGACCCGGCAGGCGGGCGAGAGGAGGATGACGTGCGGCGAAGCATCATGACTCTGCTGCCCCTGCTGCTGGCCGGCGCAACCGGCTGCGGCGCCGTCGGAGCCGCACAGGAGGCGGCCGATCCGACGACCGTTCGGGTCCTGGTTCGCGACATCAACATCCGGGCCGCGGGCGTGGACTGCGCCGGCACCGGTCCGTACCAGCACTTCCACAACCGGGCGCCGTTCCGCGTGCTCGACCCGGACGGGGCGGCGTTGGCCAGCGGGCAGCTGCCAGCGGGGACCGCGGTGGCCGCCTTCGCCGAGGACCTGGGGGTCGAACGCCTGCCCACCTACTGCGAGTTCGCCGTCCCCGTGCGCGTACCGCAGCGGGCCTCCTATCGGCTGGAGGTGGACGGCCGGCCGGCGCTCGACCTGACGCCGGACAGCAGCGAGGGCCCGGCGCTGGTGGCGGTGGTCCCGTCATGAGGCACGCACTCCTGCCGCTGTTGCTGGCGGCGGCGCTGCTGGGCGGATGCAGCACGCCCGCGCCCGAGCCCGCGCCGGCGCCCGCCGGAGGGGCGGCGGCGCTGCCCGGGCCGGTCCCCGCCGACCTGGCGTTGCGCCCGGCGCCCGGCACCGCCCCGGCCGCCCCGGCGTTCACCGGCGCGCTGACCGATGGCACACCGTTCGCCGCCGCCGAGCTGTGGGCGCAGCGTCCCGTCGTGCTCACCTTCTTCAGCTCCTGGTGCACCACCTGCGCCAGCCGTCAGGCCGCCCTCAGCGAGCTTGCCCGCAGCTATCGGGACCGGGTGGTCTTCGTCGGCGTGGCCGGCGCGGACCAGGCCGACGAGGTCCAGGACTACCTACGCGCTCACCGTGTGGAGTATCCGGTCGTCCTGGACGATCAGCAGACGATCTGGCGTTCGTACGCGGTGCGGGAGCCGCCGGCCGTCGTGCTGGTGGCCAAGGGTGGCGCCCTGCTCCGCGGCTGGCCGGGTGGCCTGGACGCCCCGACACTCGACCGGCGGCTGCGGGAGCTGGTGCTGGCCGGCCAGCCGTAGTCCCGTCGCCCCAGGCACCCCGGTGCGGCCCCCGTCGAACCACATCTGGCGAAGTTCCTACACGTGCAGGTGGTGGCACGGGCCACCGGCTCGTAGCGTACGCAGCCTCGGACACATCAAGGAGACTGCATGGCTACAGTGGGAACGCGCTGGCGCAGAGGCGTGGCCGTACTGTCCGCGACAGTGCTCGCCGCCCTCGGCGCGGCGCCGCAGGCGCTGGCGGCGGACGGCCCGCCGTCGATCGTCGTCCAGGACGGCGTCACCCAGCCGGTGTTCGGCTACGCCGACGCCATTCGGGAACGCCTCTTCATCGACTCCACCTTCGACAGTGACAACGACGGTCTGCGCGACATCATCGCGTTCGACCTGATGCGGCCGGCGGCCACCGCGCAGGGGCTCAAGGCTCCCGTGGTGATGGACGCCAGCCCCTACTACTCGACGGTTTGTCGAGGCAACGAGTCCGAGTGCAAGGCGGACCTCGACGGCGACGGGCTGCTGGACAAGTGGCCGTTGTTCTACGACAACTACTTCGTGCCGCGCGGCTACGCGGTCATCCTGCTGGACATGGTCGGCACCAACAACTCCACCGGCTGCCCGACCACCAACGCCAACCAGGACAACCTGAGCGCCAAGCAGGCCATCAACTGGCTCAACGGCCGGGCCACCGCCCGTAACGCCGCCGGCCAGATCGTCAAGGCGGACTGGCACAACGGCAAGACGGGGATGATCGGCAAGTCGTACGACGGCTCGCTGGCCATGGCCACGGCGGTAACCGGCGTGAAGGGCCTGACCACCGTCGTGCCCATCAGCGGACCGACCGAGTACTACGACTACGTGCGCAGCAACGGCGTGGTGACCCGCGGCAACAGCTACGTGGCGTCGCTGGCCAACACGGTCACCAACCCCGAGCGCCGGGAGTACTGCAAGCCGGTGCGCGACGCGATAGGCGCGGCCGACGGCGACGAGCACGGCGACTACACGGCCTTCTGGAACGAGCGCAGCTACGTCAAGAAGGTCCCCAACGTCACCGCCAGCGTGCTGCTCTACCACGGCCTCAACGACGACAACGTCCGCCCGGACCACTTCAGCAAGTTCTGGTACGCCCTGGCGGAGAACAACGTGCCGCGCAAGCTGTGGCTGTCGCAGGAGGGCCACGTCGACCCGTTCGACTCGCGCCGAGCGGTGTGGGTGTCGACGCTGCACCGGTGGTTCGACTTCTGGCTGCAAGGCGTCGCCAACGGCATCATGGACGAGCCGCGGGTGGACCTGGAGCGGTCCGCCGACGTGTGGGAGACCCACGCCGACTGGCCGATCCCCGGCAAGGCCGACACGGAGGTGTTCCTCCAGCCCGGCACCACCGGCGCGGGCGGTCTCGGGCTGGTGCCGACCGCGAAGCCGGCGACCGGGGCGTTCCAGGACAGCCGCACACAGAGCCAGAACACCATGATCCTCAACCCGGACGTGGTGCAGCCCAACCGGCTGGCCTTCCTCTCCGCGCCACTCTCCGCGCCGCTGCACATCTCCGGCACCCCGACCGTGCAACTGCGGGCCTCTGCCGACCAGACCGACACCAACCTCGGGGCGATCCTGGTCGACTACGGCACCGACGAGCGGGTCGCGCACCGGGCCTCCGGCGAGGGAATCGTCACCCTGACCACGGAGGACTGTTGGGGCGAGAGCAGCCCGACGGACGACGGCTGCTACAAGCAGACGACGAAGCGGGTGGCCACGGCTGACTACGAGCTGGTCACCAAGGGCATCATGGACGCCCAGAACCGGCAGTCGATCCGCGTCGCCGTGCCGCTGGTGCAGGGGGAGTCGTACAACTTCAGCTTCCCGCTGCTGCCGGAGGACTATGTCTTCAAGCCTGGCCACCGGATCGGTGTGATCATCGTGGCCAGCTACCCGCAGTACTCCAGCCAGGCGGACACCACCGCCGCGAACCTGCAGGTCGCGCTGAAGAGCAGCAACATCGTCCTACCCGTGGTCGGCGGCACCGCCGCCGCGCACGCCGCCGGCCTCTGATCGGCTGATCGGCGGGCCGCCCGGCGCGGCTCATCACCGGGCGGCCCGGCGATCAACCCTCCGCGGAGGACGTCGATCGCCGGGCCGTCCCGCAGCTCGCCACCCAGATCGGCACTGACGCCCGCCGGGGCGGACACCCTGGGGATGTCTCGTAACCCCGGCGTCTGTCTGCCGAAGATGATCCTCGAGGAGGCCTCAGTGCAGGTGATCACCGCACCCCACACGAAGTAGATTTTCCCGATCACAGGGCTGCGGCCAACCCAAGCATTGTCGGCGGGTCGGGCATCCGCCGGATCAACGTCATCTGGGACACCGACGCCGCAATCCGATGCGCCAACCGGGTGCCCGGTTAGGCAGCCGCATGGATGTGTCTGGCAGCACCGCGTACGGGAGACCGGCGGGGCATGTTCTCGCCCGGGTCATCCGACGTGTCCGTCGACGGAGGGCACTCGCCGACGGACCTCGCCGGAAGACGGAGGCTACGGTTTGCGGGCGAGGAGCCCGACAAAGGTGTGATAGGTGTCGGTCTGCTTCGGAGCGGGCGTACCCGGCTCTGGACGCCACTCGGCCAGCGGCACCAGCCCCGGTTCCAGCACCGTCAGCCCATCGGCGAACGAGAGGATCTCCTCGTCGGTACGCCAGCGGCCGGTGCCCAGCGACTCGTTGAAGACCCGCTCGACCTCGCGGGCCTTGCGGGAGCCCTCTGGGTCTCGCTCGGCCGGGTCGCGGAAGTGCGAGATCGCCACGTAGCTGCCGGAGGGCAGCGCGTCGATCAACGCCGCCGCCACCGCTCGCGGATCCTCGTCGTCACCAAGGTGGTGCAGGATCGCGAAGAGCAACAACCCGATCGGCCGGTCGAAATCGAGGAACCGACGTACGTCCGGATGGTTGAGGATTTCCTGCGGTGCCCGAACGTCCGCCTGGATCACCGTCGCGGTGCCCTCCGCGGCGAGCAGGGCCCGTCCGTGTGTCAGGACGATCGGATCATTGTCCACATACACGACCTGAGCCTTCGGGTTCTGCTCGGTGGCGACCTCGTGCACGTTGCCCTGGGTGGGCAGCCCCGATCCGATGTCGAGGAACTGGTCGATGCCCGCCTCGGTGACAAGGAAGCGAATCACTCGACGCAGAAAGGCCCGGTTCGCCTGGCCGGCTGCCGGCCCGTCCGGTGTGATCCGCAGGGCGTGCTCGGCGACCTTTCGGTCGACCTCGAAGTTGTCCTTGCCGCCCAGGAAGAAGTCATAGACCCGGGCCACGCTGGGAATACGGGGGTCGATGCCGGGGGGTGCCGCCTTGTCGCGGGTCACAGGCGTCTCCATTCGATTATGAGCGCAGGCTGAGGTCTGCGGGCGGTGCCGGCGTTGCGGCGAGTGTAGCGATCGTGAGGGTTAAATTTCGCCCCGACTGGTATCGCTCCCAGCCCGGCAGCCTTCAGTCTGGCCAGCGAGTCTTCGACGCCCATGTCGAACGGGTAGTCCGAGCCCAGCAGCACCCGGTCCGCACCGACCGCAGCCACCAGCGCGTGCAGTGCCTCCGGAGTGTCCACCAGCGAGTCGAACCAGATCCGCCGCAGATGATTGCCCGTCGCGCACAGCAGCACGATGCCGTTGCGGGCGAAGGCGGCACACGCCGCATCCGACTGACGCTCTCAGTCCAGCCGCCGGCCCCGACCCACTTCAGACGTCATGCGGTCCAGCGTGGATGGGTCAACCCGGCCGGGCATGAGTCGGCGTACTCAGGTTTGCTCGGCGAGGGCGCGCGGGAACTCGACCCGGTCGCACGGGTTGCCGTCGGCGTGGGTCGACATGTCGGGTCGCCGGCAGGTGGTGATGCTGTGGCCGGCTACGCGCAAGGCGGCGCTGACTGCGCGTGTGACCGCCTCGGCGGGCTGGTTCGGCGCGGTCGTGGTGTTGCTCGTCCTCGCGGTGGTTGCGGTGAGCGGTCGAGATGTCGCGCTGGTGCGGGCCGGTTAGGTCGCGTTGGACCTGGCGGCCCGACATGCCGCGCCGCCGAGCGCAGGCGCGCTCGGGTGACGTGCAAGACATCGGCATCCCTGGACCTGCATACCCCTGGGGGGTATGTTCACCACGAGGAGGATCACGATGTCGCACGACCACCAGCACCACCAGATGAACAGCTCCACCGAGTCGGTAGACCGGGTGAACGGCCACGGTGACCACCCCGGTCACTTGAAGGAACCCGGCGGGCGCGATGCCCCCGCAGGGAAGCACGACGCGCGCGCCGGGCACGGCGGGCATGACAAGCACGCCGGGCACGACCCGGAGGCGTTTCGGCGCAAGTTTTGGCTGAGTCTGGCGTTGACGGTGCCGATCGTGGTGACCAGTCACATGGTGATGGACTGGTTTGGCTACCAGCTGGACTTCCCGGGGATCGAGTTGGTGGGTCCGGTGCTGGGCACGCTGGTGTTCGCCTACGGCGGGTGGCCGTTCCTGCAGGGCGCGGTGCGAGAGGTCCGCGACCGGGCGCCGGGGATGATGCTCCTGATCGCGATGGCGATCACCGTCGCCTACGTCGCCTCTCTGGCGACGGCGTTGGGCGCGTTCGACCTGGACTTCTGGTGGGAGCTGGCCGCCCTGGTCACGATCATGCTGCTTGGGCACTGGCAGGAGATGAAAGCCATCGGCCAGGCCCAGGGCGCGCTGTCGGCCTTGGCGGCGCTGCTGCCCGACGACGCCGAACGCCTCGGCGGCGACGGTCAGCCCGAGCAGGTGCGCGTCAGTGACCTGGACGTCGGCGATGTGGTCCTCGTGCGCCCAGGCGGGCGGGTGCCGGCCGACGGGCGGATCACCGACGGCCACGCGGAGCTTGACGAGTCGATGATCACCGGTGAGTCCCGTCCGGTGCCCCGCGAGGAGGGGGATCGGGTGGTGGCCGGCACGGTGGCCACCGACGCGGCGATCCGGGTCCGGGTCGAGGCCGTCGGTGAGGACACCGCCCTGGCCGGCATCCAGCGCCTGGTCACGCAGGCGCAGCAGTCCAGCGGCCGGGCGCAGGTGCTGGCTGACCGGTTCGCCGCCTGGCTGTTCTACATCGCCACCGCCACGGCCGTGGTGACGCTGCTGGCCTGGACGGTGCTCGGCAACCTCGACCAGGCGGTCGTTCGCACGGTGACTGTGCTGGTGATCGCCTGCCCGCACGCCCTCGGCCTGGCCATCCCCCTGGTGATCGCTCTGTCCACCGCCGTCGCCGCCAAGGGTGGCATCCTGGTCAAGGACCGCCTCGCCCTGGAACGGATGCGCACGGTCGACACGGTCCTATTCGACAAGACCGGCACTCTGACCCGCGGCGAGCACGCCGTCACCGGCGTTACCGCCACCGCCGGCAGCAGCGAGGCCGACGTCCTGGCGATCGCGGCGGCCGTGGAAGCCGACAGCGAGCACCCCCTCGCCCGGGCCATCGTCACCGCCGCCGAGCAGGGCGACCGGCGCACCGCGACGGGGTTCCAGTCACTGGCCGGGCGTGGGGTGCGCGCCGAGGTCGACGGCGTCAGCTACGCCGTCGGTGGGCCGGCGCTCCTGCGCGAACTGCACGCCACGGCGCCGGATGACCTGCGCCGCCAGCAGGAAGAGTGGTCTGGCCGAGGAGCTGCGGTGCTGCACCTGCTGCGTCTCGACGGCGACCAGGCCAGCGCGATCGGCGCTCTCACACTCGAAGACCAGGTTCGTCCCGAAGCGCGGCAGGCCATCGCCGAGCTGCGGCAGCAGGGCGTCCGTAAGATCGTCATGATCACCGGTGACGCCCGTCCGGTCGCCGAGGCGGTCGCCGCGGACCTGGGCTTCCGCCCGGGCAAGGACGAGGTGTTCGCGGAGGTGCTGCCGGCGGACAAGGACGCCACCGTGGCCGAACTGCAGCAGCGGGGTTTGCGGGTGGCGATGGTCGGTGACGGCGTCAACGACGCCCCCGCGCTGGCCCGCGCGGACGTTGGTATCGCGATCGGCGCGGGCACCGACGTCGCCATCGAGTCGGCCGGGGTGGTCCTGGCCTCCTCCGACCCGCGCGCAGTCGCAGGGGTGATCCGACTGTCGCGCGCCTCCTACCGCAAGATGATTCAGAACCTGGCCTGGGCCGCCGGCTACAACGTGATCGCCCTGCCGCTGGCCGCCGGCGTTCTCGCCTGGGCCGGGGTGACCCTCAGCCCAGCGGTCGGGGCCGTGCTGATGTCCGCCTCCACCATTGTGGTCGCCCTCAACGCCCAACTCCTGCGCCGCGTGCACCTGCGCCCCGCGAGCGAGTGAAGCGCGGCGAACCGCGGGATCGGCCGGGATCAGCGGACGGCGGCACGCTAGCGTGGAACGCGTGACCGAGCGAGCAGCACGAATCGGACACCTGGTCCGGTTCGTGCTGCTGGCCTGCCCCCTCATCGGGCTGGCCGCCATGCACAGCCTCGGCCACGACCCATTGTCGATGCGACCAGACAGCGGGTACACCAGCCACACCACCGCCGTACTGGCCCCGCCCGCCGACCACGACGGATGCACCAGCGACACCTGCGACCAGCAAAAGGTCACACCGGCGGCCGGCGCTGCGTGGACCGCGCAACACCAATTCGGTGGAGCACTGTTCGGTGAACACCTTGGCCAACTGATGGCGGTCGGCTGGTCGTGACGGTCGGCATCAAGGCTGCGCAAGCCACGACTGGCCTTCCTCCATCCCCCGCCACTCCATCGCCCGCCGGGCCGCTGACGGCCGCCCGGCGGGCGATCCGACCCGCGAGGCAGCCGATGGATCCGAACCCGGCAAACTTCGCGGTCGTCACCCTGTGCACCACCCGAGCGGCCCTGCCGCAGCTCTACGGCCGCAGCGGCAGGTGGGGATCGGACGATCGTCAGCCCCCACCTTCATCGCCGCATTCGGACAATTGAGCGATGCTGCCGGCGTCAGCGCCCGGTGGACACGATGTTTGAGGAGTGCCCGTTCTGCTCGTCGCGCTTCAGGCGCTTCGCAGTCTGCTTCTCCTTGATCGTCTTACCCTTCTTCTTGACGTTCGCCTTGGTCGTCGAGTCCTTGGACATGATCGAACCTCCTGGAGCAGGTCGGTGAACGTGCAGCGTGGTACTCGCCTGAATCGCGGCGTGCAGGTGACGGAGACCCGCGCGACGGGCGCGGAGTCCTTCACTGCACGCTGACCCTACGCTGTTCCAGCTCCAGGGCTCCGGCAAAGTCGGGCCACTAGACTCCACGCATGCAGCATTGCCGACTTTCCTCCGCCAAACGCACAGCGATCGGGGCGTTACTGCTGGTCTTGGCCGTAGCCGGCTGCAACTCCAAGGCGGAATCGTCCTCCGATGCCAGGTGGTCGAGCCCTGACACCGCCGCTACCGCGACCGCCTCCCGCGCTGCTTTCCCCCCAAGTCCCCGTGACGCCGAACCTTCCGCATCTTCCTCCTCCACCGCGGACGAATCACGGGAGGCCGAAGCGGCACAGGAGCCCAAAGCGGCACAGAGGACGGAGGCGCCGAGCGGGGGCGGCACCAAGTACACGGCGTGTGCCGACGGCGACTGCAAAGTGTCCTTCTCCGGTTCGGTCAAATTCCCACTCGGCAGGTGGACGGTGTCGTCCTCCGTGGAGGATGGCGGTGTCAGGGTGCGACTGACCGACGCCAATGGCAGGGGCGGCGGTGGCGGCTTCATGGCAGGCCCCGGGTGCACTGTGGCGATACACGCCGACGGCGGCGGGCGAGTCGGATGCGACCAACCCGGAGCCGAGCCCAAACCGGGAGGGTGGGTCGTACACCTGCTGGAACTGGACGGGGACACCGCGGTCATCCGAGCGATCCTGGGCTGACTGTGAGGATCGCTGTCGCAAATCGCCTCGGTCCGCTGAGCTGTCTGGTTAGACAGCTGCGAGGGTGAGTAGCCGATCCATTTCGGCCACAGGCCAGCGTCGGTGCTGCGGCGCTCGTTTGCGCCACCCACTCGCTACACCGAGATGGCCGGGCTTCTGCCGATCAGACGATTTTGAGATGCCGTGGTGAGCGCATGAAACGCCGAACGGCGGCCCGCTGAATCAGTCGGGCCGCCGTTCGCAGAGTGTGGATCAGAGCGGGCGGATGTTCTCCGCCTGCGGGCCCTTCTGGCCCTGGGTGACGTCGAACTCCACCTTCTGGTTCTCGTCGAGGCTGCGGAAGCCGCTCGCCGAGATCGCGGAGAAGTGGGCGAAGACGTCGGCGCCGCCGTCGTCCGGGCTGATGAAGCCGAAGCCCTTGTCGGCGTTGAACCACTTCACGGTACCTGTAGTCATGTCTGCTCCTTCGCAGGCTGTTAGAGACCGCACTGTGCGGACCCCTTACGCCGCCGCGTTGATAACCCGCGTCGAAACGACACGAAAAACGAAAAGCGCCTGGATGGGTTTCAGATACCCCATTAGGCGCTGGAAAACGTCTACGGAAATCAAAACTGCAACTCGGTTACCGTAGCACATGACGCTGGACCGTTCTCGAGCGAGATGGGACACCGTGGCGGTGTAGGAGGACACGGCATGGTTGAGCAGGCCGCGAAGGAGCCGGCTCATCGAGTCGCCGCTGTCCCCGGTGCTCCAAGACCCGCTTCCAGTACGAGCCGTACGCCCGCCGGGTACCGGCGCTGACCGCCGCCGCTACCACCGGCACGTACTCGGAGAACGTCGGCGCGGGTGGACGGTCGGAGGCTGCCTCAACGAGGTCGGCCGGCGGAATCCAGCCTCCCTGAGCCCGGGAAGCGGCGCCTGGTCACCACCGCCGGATACGCGCCCACTGCCGACGCCCTCGACGGGCCGTGGCGTAAAACCGCCGACCACATTCCCGGCGCTCGGCTGTTCACGGTGGGCAGGCTGCGAGGAGCCGTTTGCGTGAATCGTTGGAAGAGGGATCCCGGCCTCGGCGGCTGCGAGTTCAGAGCGGATCACTTCGAGCAGTCGGCCGATCCAGTTGGTGGCTCATTCGCCCGGTCCACTAGCAGGGCTAGCGCGTTAAGGGCTTGACGGAACTTGGGGCTTCTCAACCTCCAACCGGACGCCTACCATGAGCCGATGATCGAGCAGAGTCAGCGGCGCGTTCCTATGCCGGTCGCCGCCGCCTCCGTGATTCTGCTCGTGGCGGCCGCGCTCCCGGCGTCGATGATGTTTACGACTGGTCCATCCATGGCCACCGGGTTGATAGGGGTGCTTCTTCTCCTGGCGTTGGCGTACGGCCTGTGGCGTGGTAGCGGGCGGGCCCGGTTTTGGACCACCGTCTTCGCGGCCGCCAGCGTTGTGTACGGCGTCGTCGCGATCACCAAGGCTGAAGAGTCAGGCCTGCTGCAGATGGTTGGTGCGGCGGTCATCGTCGGTCTGTTGCTGGTGCCCGCATCATCTCGGCGGTGGTTTCACGACTTGCCGGCGGAGGAGTAGCGCCGGCCGCGTCCACGTTGTGCTTCCACCTCCCGCAGAACCTCGTCGGTGAGCGGGTCGTCCGGCGGCCAGAGGTGTCGAAGACAGTCGCGGCCTGAAGCACGCGCTGACGATGGCCGGTGCCAGTGGCAGGAGCGGATTCAGCGCCATGTCGGTGTTGCGCGGTAGGTGCATCGACGCCTGGGCTGAGGTCTACGACCATGATCACGCTGACGATGCCGACGCGTGGAGGTACCCGGACGGGGAAGCTATTCCCTTGGATGCAGGAGCAGTTCAGCGATCTCCTGTACTCGTTTCACGGTGATGCCGCTGTGCTGTTCCACTGCTAGCGGGTGGTCGGTTGGTTCGAGTACCACGTGTGGGCGAGTGCCAACTGGCTCGGAGTGCACCTCTGTCTTGAGGTTCAGTGTTCCCACGGGGTATGCCGGAAGCTCGGTCGATAGCCAACCGAAATACGCCGGTTCCTGCTCCCGGCCGGGGGTGGTCCACAGGTCCAGCGTGCGGCGGAAGCTGTCCCTGCTGAGGGAGACCCAGACGCCCCACTCGAAGTCGTCCTCGCCGTCGAGGACAGGGATGATCAGCCGGGCCCGGATGAAGTAGTGCTGCGCCTGGATGACGCAGGTCTCGTCTTCGAGAATGCTGCGCTCGTCGCTGGCGAGATCGTCGCGCCAGTACGCCGGCGCTTCGGCCCCGTAGGAGAATGGGAGGCCTCCGTGGCGCTGGCCGCAGCCGCGGCAAACGAACCCTTGATCAATCATGGCGCGACGGTACAGCCCCTCTACCGGGCCGGATAGCGGGTGTCTCTCCCAGCGCCCAAGAACGTCACCGCCGAAGCGGCAAGGGTGGGTGCGGTTGCAGCCGGGAGGTGTTCGCCTGCGTCCTCAGATGCGGTGGAGGCCTATTCTCAGCTGGCGGATGACTTGCCACTGCGCTTGGTCGGTTGTGGGTCGGGGGAAGCCGCCGTGCCGAAAAGCCCAGTTCAGGTAGGACACCAGGGGCATGCCCGCCTCGCCCACGACGTGCGCGTCGGCGGATGCGTCGGGAAGGATGATGCCGTAGGGGCTACCACCGCTGACGTTGTCCTTGTGGAAGTGGTCGGGCGCAACGGGCAGTAGGAATAGCTCGCCCTGGTCTTCCTGCCACGCCTCGATCTCGTCCGCGAAGTACTCGCGGATGTCGCTGTCCGGGTAGCGGGAACCCGCCAGCTCCAGCACGAGCGGGTCAGCCGCTGCGGAGTTGGGCCACTGCGGGTGCGTTCCGACCAGCCACACGTCACCCACGATGCGGATCCACGACGACAGCACCATAGGGAGCGGGCCGAGACGCTGTTCCAGCCAGTGAAGGTGCTCTTCCGCCATGGAATCGGGTGGCGTGTATGGCTCCGTCGGAGTCTGGTCATCGTTGTTCTCGTGGAATCGGTAGCCCTGCTCGCGTAGGCGCGCGACCAGTGTTTCGATATTGCTCCGTGCTCGGCGGGCCATCTCGTCGCATACGGCCTGCGCCTCTGGGGCGAAGGCTGGTTCACGGACGCGGCTGCCGAGCTGCCGCATCTCATGCCAAACCTGATCCTGTTGCCCGGTGACGTAGCGGTTTACCCAGTCCAGGTGCTTAGTCATCGCGATCATGGTGCCGCAGGGTGATCTCTTGAAGCAACGGTGGAGCGTTGACGGTCGCGCAAGGGAGGACTTCGTCATCTGTCGAGTCGACAGCGACCGTCAAGCCACGGCCCGAGCCCTCACAGCAGACGGCGGCCGGCGACATCAGCGTCGGATGAGGCCGAGCTGGGTTGCGGTTGCGACGGCGGCGGTGCGGGACTCGACGCCGAGCTTGGTGTAGATGCGGACGAGATGGGACTTGACCGTGCCTTCGGTGAGGTGAAGTCGGGAGCCGATCGCCTGGTTGGACAGGCCGTCGGCGACCAGGGTGAGGACTTCGATCTCACGGCCGGTCAGGGCGGTGCGGGGGTCGCGTAGCCGGCTCATGAGCCGGTCGGCGACGGCGGGGGCCAGGGTGGTGCGGCCGGTGGCGGCGGTGCGTACGGCGGCGGCGAGGTCTTCGGGCGGAGCGTCTTTGAGGAGGTAGCCGGTGGCGCCGGCTTCGATGGCGGGCAGAGCGTCAGCGTCGGTGTCGTAGGTGGTGACGATCAGTACGCGGGGTGCGCCGGGACGGGCGGTAATGGCGGCAGTGGCCTGAGCGCCGCTCATTCCTTTGCCGAATTGCAGGTCCATGAGGACGACGTCGATGTCACCGTGGCCGGCGCGGGTCACGGCTTCCTCGGCGGTGGCGGCTTCGGCCACGACTGTGATGCCGGGTTCGGTTTCCAGTACTGCGCGCAGCCCGGCCCGAACTATGGGATGGTCGTCGGCCAGGAGCAGGCGGATGGGCTTGTCGGTCACGAGTTTGCCTCGACGCTGTTGTCGGTGGGGGAGACAAGGGGCAACTGGGCGGCCAGGGCGGTGCCGCGGCCCGGGGCGGATTCGACGGTAAGGGTGCCGCCGAGGGCCAGGACGCGGGCGCGCATCGCGGGCATCCCGAATCCGCCGTTCTGCGCGTCGGGTGCGGGAAGCCGGTGAGGGTCGAAGCCGCGCCCGTTGTCGATGATGTCCACGGCGACGTGGTCGCCGAGGTAGCTGAGGGTGACGTCGGCGGTGGTTGCCTCGGCGTGGCGCACGGTATTCGCGAGGGCGGACTGGACGATGCGCAGCAGGGCTGCCTCGTGCTCGGTTGGCAGCGGCCGGGGAGCGCCGGTGAGATGGAAACGTGCGGTAAGCCGGTGGCGAGCGCTGGTGGTGGCGCACAGCCGTTCCAGGGCGCCAGCCAAGATCGTGTCTTCGAGGTCAAGTGGGGCGAGGGCGGCGACGAAACGGCGAGCCTCGGCGAGGTTGTCAACGGCGGCCTGGCGGGCCTGCTCGACGTAGCGGGTGGCCTTCTGCGGTGTGGAGGGCAGTGCCCGTTCAGCGGCGCGCAGCAGCAGTTGGATGCTGGATAACCCTTGAGCGAGGGTGTCGTGGATTTCCCGGGCGAGGCGCTCGCGTTCGGCGAGCACGCCGGCGGTGTGCTGTGCCGTGGCCAAGTCGGTCCGGGCCGCAATGAGTTCGTCGATCAGCTTCCGGCGGTGTTCGCTCTCGCGGTACAGGGCCTGGTACCCCCACACCACGGCGATTGACACGGCAGCGCCGAGTGCCGGGCCGATAGCCATCGCCGGGCTGACGGAACTCTGGCGAGCGCCGAAGCCTGCGATGGCCGCCGCCGCGGTGATCGCTACGGCGGCCAGACCGCTGCGGCGTGACAGCAGGTGCAGTTCAAGGAAGTAGAGAGGGAAGGCCACCCACACCGCGTCGGCCGACAGGATCAGAAGCATCAGCCACATGGCGACCACGGCGGTCAGCCATACCGTGGCGGCCCGCCGGGAGCGGCTGATGTGGTGCAGGAAAGGTCCGGCCGTGTAGACCAGTCCAAACGCTGCGGCGGCGGCGATGACCGTCCCGGCGTGCGGACGGCTGTCAACTACCGCCCGTCCGGCGGTCAGGGCGAGCAGGCCGACGATCAGCAGGTGCACACACCAGGTCAGGGTGCGGGTGGCGGGCGTCAAGGCCGTATCAGTCATCCTCACAGTTCTTCCAGCCTAGGCAGTCATCCGCCGGGACGGCCTCGATCAAAAGTTAGAACCGGCGTGCAGCCTTTCGACCCACCAGGAGCTGTCGTGCGCCAGATGCGGACTCAGAGGGTGCGCGGCGACGCTGGAGACCTACCACTTCCACCCCATGAAGGGCAGGTCAAAGCCGTGTTCGTCGCCTGGAGAGATCTGAAGTTCGCCAAAGGGCGTTTTGCCCTGATGGGAACTGTCATCGTGCTGATCACCCTGATGGTCGGGCTGCTGTCCGGGCTGACCGCCGGCCTCGGTCAGCAGAACATCTCCGCGATCACCGGCCTGGCGGCCAACAAGATCGCTTTCAACGCGACGGGCGCCGGTGAGAAGCTATCGTTTTCGAACTCCACCGTCACCGAGGACCAATGGCAGCAGTGGGCCCGGACCCCGGGCGTGCAGAACGCCCAACCGCTGGGCATCACCACCACCAAGGCCGCCGCCGGCGACAAGAGCATCGGGGTCTCCGCATTCGGCGTCCAGCCCGGCTCGACGCTCGTCCCGGCAAGCAGCAAGATCAACGAACGCGCGGCAGTCCTGTCCACCACCGCCGCTGACAACCTCGATGTGGCCATGGGCGACACCTTCACCCTCGGCGGGCAGCAGGTGAACGTCGCCGCCGTGCACGGAGACGCGTCCTTCAGCCACACCCCCGTCGTCTGGATCAGCCTGGGCCTGTGGCAAAAGCTGGCACCTCCCACCGACAAGCCCAATGGTCCCACCGCCACCGTCATCGCCCTGACCACCAACGCCGACGCCGACGTTCGGGCCGCCGATAAGGCCACCGGCACCAAAACGGTCGCCAAGACCGACTCGCTGTCCGCGATCGGCTCCTACACCTCCGAAAACGGCTCCCTGCAGCTCATGCGCGGCTTCCTGTTCGCGATCTCCGCACTCGTCATCGGTGCCTTCTTCACCGTCTGGACCATTCAGCGCAGCGGCGACCTCGCCGTACTCAAAGCCTTGGGCGCCTCGACCACCAACCTGCTCAAGGATGCGCTCGGCCAAGCCGTCGTCCTGCTGACCGGCGGCACATTGCTCGGCACTGGCATCGCGGCCGGCCTCGGCGCCCTCGTCGCCGGCGCGGCCGTGCCCTTCATCCTCACTCCCGCCACCATCCTCGTCCCGGCCGCCGTGATGATCGCGCTCGGAGCGCTCGGGGCTGCCCTGTCTATCCGTCGCATCACCTCCGTCGACCCGCTGACCGCCCTGGGGAGCGCCCGATGAGCCTTAACTTGCACGACATCACCCTCACCTACCCCGACGGCGATACCCGTCTGACTGCCCTGGACCACGTCACCCTGAATGTGCCCAAGGGCAGTCTGACTGCCGTCGTCGGCCCCTCCGGCTCCGGAAAGTCCACCCTGCTCGCCGTCGCCGCCACCCTCATCAGCCCCGACGCCGGCACCGTCACCATCGACGGCACCACGACCACCGGGCTGAACCGCCGAGAACTGACGACCCTGCGCCGGAACAAGATCGGCATCGTGTTCCAGCAGCCCAACCTGCTGCCGTCGCTCACCGCAGCCGAACAACTCCAAGTCATGGCACAGCTCGACGGACGATCCCCGGCCAAGGCCCGCAGTCGAGCCATGGAACTGCTCGACGACGTCGGCCTCGCCGCGCAGGCAGAGCGGCGCCCTCACCAGTTGTCCGGCGGCCAGCGCCAGCGCGTCAACATCGCCCGTGCGCTGATGAACGACCCCACCGTGCTGCTAGTCGACGAACCCACCAGCGCCCTCGACCACCAAAGAGGTGCCGCCATCATCGACCTGATCGCCCATCTCACCCATCAACAGACCACCGCTACCGTGCTCGTCACCCACGACCACACCCGCCTCATCGCAGTGGACCAGATCGCGGAGGTTCACGACGGCCGACTCAAAGTGCCCACGCTGATGCAGTAGGTACTGTTCTGGAAAAGCCCGACAGTCGGCCGAATTCCCAGACGTGCTCCACCAAGATGCGGACCTGGCCGCCCCACAGCATCCCCGCGCGAATCGGCTGACCGCCATTGCCAGGCATCTGATCGATGTTGCCCGACAAGCTCTGGGTCGGGGGGTGACGAGCGACGACGGCCACACGCGTGCCTGGCGGTATCGTGCCCAGCGTGCTGCGACGGTGGACCCTGACGATCCTGATGGTGGCGTGCGGTGTGCTGGTGGCGGTGGCGCAGTTGGAAGCAGGCCCGTCCACCGTCGGCGGTGCCGAGTTGCTGATCTTCTTGGCGCTGGCACTGCTGCTGTCGCCGTGGGCCTTCCCCCGCTCGGTGGGCGCCGCCGAAGCGCAGCGGGCCAGCGCGGCGGACGGCCGGCCGATCGTGTTCTGGCGCCCCGGCTGTCGCTACTGCCTCCAGCTCCGGTTCTCCCTTGGCCGGCTCGCCCGGCGGGCGCACTGGGTGGACATCTGGCACGACCCGGCGGGTGCTGCCGCCGTCCGGGCGGTAGCCGGCGGCAACGAGACCGTGCCCACCGTCGTGCTCCGTGGTCAGGCTTTCGTGAACCCCGACCGGGCCTGGCTCCGCGAGCAGCTCCGCTCATCCTGAGTACGCCCGTCAGACGGCGGGATGGGGCCGTCGGCCGGATCACCCAGGAACCCTGCCTCGGTGGCTGGCATCAATGATCACCCACCATTTGGACGACTGCCAGCAAACCGACCCGTCACCGGGCCAGCGCAGACGTCGCAGCAGACCAGGAGGTAGTGACGAGGAACGCCTGGCTTGCGATGACTTGTTCCTCCCTCACCAACGCCGGATGAGCGATCAAAGTGGGTGGTGTCGTTCGTGGACTCGATTGCCCATCCGGGCAAGGCGGAACCCGGAACCCGGCGAACGCCCGCGCTGGCGGCAACCACGAGTACGGTTTCGGTGCTCGACAAGCACGGGCATCGGCGGTACGTCGCCGGGGCGGGAGCGGCCAGCCCGGTGGCGACGGACCGGGGGAGGGAGCGAGGGTGGCGCAGCAGAGAGCATTGGTGGTTCGGGGCGGGTGGGAGGGGCACCAGCCGGTCAAGGCGACGGAGTTGTTCATCCCCTTCCTCGAACGTAGCGGCTATGCCGTACGGGTTGAGGAGTCGACGGAGATCTACGCCGATGCCGCCGAGATGGCCGACACCGACCTCGTCGTGCAGTGCGTGACGATGTCGCAGATCACCCCGGACCAGTCGGCGGGCCTCAGCGCGGCGGTCATCGCCGGTACGGGTTTCACCGGCTGGCACGGCGGTATCGTGGACTCGTTCCGCGCGTCATCCGAGTACCTGCATCTGGTGGGCGGCCAGTTCGCGACCCATCCGGGTCAGGAGCCGTGCGAGCGTCGCGGTGGCGCGGAGGACAACTTTCTGCCCCACACGGTGCGCATCACCGACCTCGGCCGGGAGCATCCGATCACCGCGGGAATCGAGGACTTCGACCTGGTCACCGAGCAGTACTGGGTGCTGCACGACGACCTGATCGACGTACTGGCCGTCACCACCCACCCAACGCAGCCGTGGCATCCATGGCACCGGCCGGTCACCTCGCCGGCGATCTGGACCCGACTCTGGGGTGCGGGGCGCATTGTCGTGACGACCCCGGGTCACAGCCTTGACGTGCTGGAGCACGCAGGCGTCCGTACCGTCATCGAGAGGGGGATGATGTGGGCGACCCGCACCGCGTCGGCGTCGTAGGTCTCGGGGTCATCTCCCGCGCGTACCTGCACACACTCGCCAACCACCCGGCGGTGAGCATCGCCGCGGTGGCCGACCTCGACGGCGCCCGGTCGGCTGCGGTCGCAGCCATGATTCCCGGCGCCGAGGCGTTGAGCGTCGAGCGCCTGCTCGCCCACCCAGACGTGCAGACGGTGCTCAACCTCACGATCCCTGCGGCGCACGCCGATATCTCGCTCGGCGCGATCGACGCGGGCAAGAACGTATATGTCGAGAAGCCGCTCGCCGTGACGTTCCCGGACGGCCACTCGATCATCAAACGGGCCGCTTCGGCTGGCGTCCGCGTTGGGTGCGCGCCGGACACCGTCCTGGGTACGGGTACGCAGACGGCGCGGGCGGCGATCGACGGCGGGCTCATCGGACGCCCGTTGTCCGCGTCGGCCGTCATGGTCACGCCAGGGCACGAGCGCTGGCATCCCAACCCCGACTTCTACTACGCCCCGGGCGGCGGCCCGTTGCTGGACATGGGGCCGTACTACATCTCGGCGCTCATCCACCTGCTCGGGCCGGTTCGCGCGGTGGGCGGAGCCGTCAGCCGCCTGCGCGCCGAGCGCGTCATCGGCTCGGGCCCGCGCATCGGCCAGCGGATTCCGGTGGAGGTGGACACCCACGTGACCGGCGTGCTCGAGCACGCCAACGGTGCTCTCTCCACCATCACCACGAGCTTCGACGGCGTCGCGACGACGGCCGCACCGATCGAGGTACACGGGGAGACCGGCACGCTCGCCGTACCCGACCCGAACGACTTCGACGGTGAGGTCCGCCTCTTCGCGCTCGGCGGCACCGAATGGCGCGTTCTCGAGCCGCAGGCCGGTTACGCCGAGGGTTCCCGAGGCATCGGTCTGATCGACCTTGTCAGGGCCGACGGTCAGCGTCCGCCGCGTGCTGGCGGCGACGTCGCGCTGCACGTACTCGAAACGATGACGACCCTGCTCCAGTCGGCAGCCGAAGGCCGGCGGATCGAGCTGACGACGGTGGTGGAGCGGCCCGCACCAGTTCCGCTCATTCCGGTCGAGCACTGGAAGGCGTACGACTCATTCGGACACTGAACGGGGGCCGGGTGGCGGTCGGCGCTGGCTCGACGGCCCGGCCCCGCCGCGCGTCCACGGCGAGCAGCGCGAGGGCGACCAACGTCAGCAGCCCGCCGACGAGTGCCAGCGGGCGTGCCCCCGAGGTGGGCAGGAGGGCGCCGCCGAGCAGTGATCCGCCGGCAATGCCGGCGTTGAAGGCGGTGCTGACGCCGGCCGACGCGATGTCGGTGCTGCCCGGAGCCAGTTGCAGCATCCGGCTCTGCACGGCGGAGCCGAACGCCGCGTAGGCGAGACCGAACCCGGCGAGCAGTGCCACCACGCCGGGCCGGAGCGCGCCGAGCGCGTACAGGCCGAACAGCGAGGCCGCGCCGATGCTCAGCGGCGTCAGCAGGGACGCGATCGGCTGGGAGTCCAGGGTCCGGGCCGCGGCCAGGGTGCCGATGACGCCGGCGGCGCCGGAGACGAACAGCAGCGGCGCCAGCGCCGCGTCGGCGAAGCCGCTGACGTCGAGCAGGAACGGTGTGACGTAGGTCTGCAGGGTCATGAAGCCGCCGATGCCGAAGGCGGTCGCGATCAGCAACAGGGCGAAGCGGCGCCCGTCCGGTGCGGTGCCCCGGGCGGCGCCGCCAGCGGCCGGGGGATAGGAGGGAAGGAGGACGAACACCGCGGCGGCCATCACCAGACCGACCCCGGCGAGCACCGCGAACGCGGCGCGCCAACCGGCCTGCTGCCCGAGCCAGGTGCCGAGGGGTACGCCGAGCACCGGGGCGAGCGTTGCCCCGGCCGCGAACAGCGCCACCACCCGGCCGCGCACCGCGACCGGGAAGGGCCCGGTAACGGTCGCCGTGGCGATGGACCAGAACAGCGCCTGGGCGAGGGCGGTCACGACGCGGGATCCGGCCAGCACGGTGTACGTCGGCGCGAGCGCGGCTGTGGCGTTCCCGGCGGCGAACAGGAGCATCGTGACGCCGAGCAGTTGACGCCGGGGTATCAGCTGGGTCAGCCGGGCCAGCGGCACGGACGCCAGCACGACCACGACGGCGTACCCGCTGACCAGCAGACCCACCTGCGCGCGCGACCGATCGAGATCGGGTGCGATGTGGGTCAGCAGACCGACGGGTAGCAACTCGGTCGTGATGAACGCGAACGCGGCAAGGGAGAGCGCGACGAGCACGGCCCTGGCCCTTCGCGGCGACACCTCCGGAGCCATGGCTCACCCCCCATTCATGGTCACCGTAATCGAGGGGCCCGACCCCCGCGCCGGTGAGTAGCACCTGGGAGCGGCAAGTCACAACCACCGGCCGTCCCGCCGCAGCAGACCACCGAAGCGGCGCTCCTGGTCGCCAGTCACCGCCCGCGGCACCTGTCTCGTCGTCTGCCTCGCGGGATCACACTCGTTGCCGGATCTGACTACGCTTTCCATTGACTCGGACGCTTCGTTGGAGGGCGCATGTCGGTGAATGGACCGGCGGGCGGGGAGTTCGCTCGCATGCTGGACGCGACGGTTGGCGCGTTGCGCGCCACCGGTGCTGCGCCGGAGGATGAGGAGACCGCGCGCCTGCGCCGGATCGGTGAGTCCGCGGAGGGGCAGGTCCGTGCCGAGTTTGGCGCCGATGGCCGGCTGGAGTCGCTCACGCTGGACCCGCGGATGATGCGGCTCGGCTCGGCCGAGGTCTGCGACCACGTGATCTCGGCCGTGAACGCGGCGATCGACTCGATGCGCGGCGGCGGCCCCGCGCTGGCGTCCGGCGACCTCTCGCAGCTCACCGAGCAGCTGGAGCAGGTCCGTGACACGGCCGTGCCGCGACTCGGCGCGTTCCTGCAGGCGCTCACGGACGCGCAAGAGCGGATGGCCCGGGGAGGTGCCCGATGAGCGGCTTCGAGGTCGAGCCCGCGTTGCTGCGTTCCGGCGGCAACGAGGTCATCGGCGCCGCCGAACGCTTCATCGGCCAGCTGGAGAGCTTCGAGGCGCAGATGCAGGGGTACGGCGAGCCGTGGGGCGCCGACGACATCGGCTCGCTGATCGGCATCGCGTACACGGAGGCATCCACCTGGGTCCTGGACTGCATCGGCGTGGCCGCCGAAGAGATCGGATCGGCCGGCAGTGACCTGACGCAGATGGCCGAAAACTACGAGCTGGTCGAGGAAGCGTCCGCGAACGCGCTGCGGGACATCCAGGGAATGCTGGGGTGACGGCATGGGACTTCAGCTGCCGGGTGAGCTGATCACGGCACTCAGCTGGATCGGCTACACCTGGCCCGAGGGCGATGAGGAAAAGCTGTTTGAAATGGGCCAGGCCTGGCTGGACTTCGCCGGCACGGTCGCCGACGCCTCCGGAGAGGCCGGCTCGGCTGCGGCTGCGGTCTGGTCGCAGCACCAAGGCGAGTCGGTGCAGGCGTTCCAGAAATGGTGGTCCAACCCGGAGAGCGGTCCCGGCACGCTGCCGGATTACTCCCAGGCCGCGATGCTGATCGGCACCGGCCTGATCATCGCCGCCGCGATCGTGCTCGCGCTGAAGATCCAAGTGATCGTGCAGTTGGCGATCCTCGCGTTCGAGGTGGCGCAGGCGATCGCCACCGCCGTCGTCACGTTCGGCGCGTCGCTGGCCGAGATTCCGATCTTCCAGATGATCACGCGGGAAATCGTCGGCCTGCTGATCGACCAGGTAATCCAGGAACTCCTCGATGCGTAGCAAGGCGCCGAAGAGCTCGAAACAACGAGGCAACGCGGGCAAGCCGAAGGTTGGCAAGGGCGTCCGCGCGGCGGTGAAGAAAGCCGCCGCCAAGCCGGTGGTGCGCAACAACGACCTGCCCGAGGTCACTATCAAGGTGCAGCGCAAGTCGCTCCACGCGCGCGGCCAGTTTGACCGCAAGATGAACGCGCTGAAGAAACTCAGCGACGAGGGCAAGCTGTTCAAGCAGGCGAACCCGGTCGCCCGGGACAAGAAGATCACGGCCGACTACAAGAAGCGCATCCGGCAGAAGATCTTCGACAAGTACTGGCCCCACGACAAGAAGATGGCGAACAACCTCGCCGCCCGGCTCCGCAAGCAGCAGCCCGACCATGTGTGGGAGCTGCAGCTCGGCGGTGCCGACGACGTTAGTAATCTGAAGCTCCTGCACGGCAGAACGAACTGGGATGTCGGCGGGCAAATCTGGCATCAGATCAAGAACCTGCCCGATGGAACACCGATCCGAATAGAGGTAGTGGATTGAATCCCGAGCTGCGGGAGCTCATCGCTGAGCTGCGTACCGGCTTGGAGGCCGACCAGCCCGCGACGCTGGCCTGGGCCCAGATCAACGAAGGCGCTCCGGCCGACAAGATTCCCGCCGGTCTGCCGCAGCCGGTCCGGGAGCTGCTGGAGACCGCCAACGGTATTCTGGCCGGCGCGTTCGACCTGCCCGCAATCGCGGACATCGATGACATTCAGTACTACATCGAGCAGATGCCCGAGTTCACCGGCGTCGCCGACGAACCCGCCGAGTGGCTGGTCATCGGCACGCTGCACGACGAGCCGCTGCTGATCCGGCGCGACACCGGCGCGGTCTGGTACTTCCCGGCGGAGACCACCGACGAGTGGTTCACCCGTGAGCTGTTCCTCGACGTCGCGCCGGACCTTGACTCGTTCCTCGTCTACTACGTCTTCGGCGCCGGGTACGGCGAGATCGGCTTCGACGACGACGAGTGGTGGGGCTTCCTTGACGAGCACGATCTGACCACGCCCGGCGACGAGGACGAGGAGACGGACGATTGACCGCAACACACGAGGAGCTCACCGCGCTCTGGGGCGCCGACGGGATGATCTACTTTCCGCTCGACCGGTTTGACGACGTCCTCGGCCCGCTGACGCCGGAGCTCTTCCCGCCGTTCGGGGCCATCCCGGTCGATGTGCCGATCCTGTTCACGGTCGACGTCGACGTCTCCGGCATGGAGCTGTTCTCCAAGTTGAAGATCGAGATCGGCGACGCGAGTCCCCGCATCTACATCGTCCTCGGTAGCTCACCCGAGGACCCGCAGATGCTTTTCTGCCTCGACTCGCTGACCGGATCCGTCGTGTTGCTGGACCTGGAGACGCCCAACTTCGAGACGGTCAACGCGACGTTCGCCGCGTTCGTCGAGTTCCTCTACCGGCTCGGGCAGCTCATCGCGACAGACCCGGGCGGCCGGGCCCGCGCCGCCCGCGCAGCCGCGATCCGCACCGACCTGATGGACGTCGACTCGTCCGCGTTCGCCGACCCGAAGTCCTGGTGGAGCATGGCCTTCGATCAGCTGGAATCCACCAGCCGATAGCCTCGTCACCAAGAGGTACGGCCGCCTGCTTCTGTCCCGCATTCGAGGCGGCGAAGCACGACGCGCGAAACGTCTCGTCGGTCGCCGTAGGCTTCGACCGGCTCCACACGATCTGTACGGAGCTGACCGAGCGGGATGACCCGCAGCAGTGGGCACCGCTGCTCTACGCCGTCATGGAACGTCTCGACGAGGCGGATCTGGGTAGTCCTGGCCCGCTCGTGCACACCCTGGAGACCTGGCATGGCTACCGTCCGCTGCTGGTCGCGTCGCTGCGCCGCAAACCGACTCCGTTGACCGTGTGGATGGCCAACCGCGTGCTCAACGGCAATCCACCGGATACTCATCAGTGGTTGCAACTGCTGCGGGAAGCGGCGAACCATCCCGTGGCATCGTCTCAAGCCCAGGCCGATGCCCGTGGCTTCCTCAAGTACCAGGCCACGCGGTCGTAGCGGCCAGCGACGGCATCCCGGTCAGCTCGACTCAGGTTCCGATTGCGACAACGACCCCGCGGGTGACCGCACTGCTCGCACAGTCACTCGTACCGGTACCTCAGCGAGTCCGCCTCCGCCTGCTCGATGTCAGCGATCGTCAGCTCCGGCATCCGCAGCTGGGCCAGCGTCACCTCGGCCGAAGTCGGCTGGGTGTCCGCCGGGAGCCACTGCTCCGGCTTCCAAGCCCCGCTGCGTAGCAACGCCTTGGGGCAGTGCGGGTAGACCTCCTCGATCCCCAGCACCAGCGCACTGGCCGGCGGCTTGCCCACGGCGGTCAGTTGCGACAGCAACTCCGGGCGAGTGGAGACGCAGGCCCGGCCGTTCACCCTGAGCGTCGTGGTGCGCCCCGGGATGACGAACAGCAGCCCGGCCCGCCCGGTGGCGACGATGTTCTGCAGGGTGTCCAGACGCTTGTTGCCAGTCGCGTCCGGTATCGCCACCGTCCGTGCGTCCAGGACGGCGACGAACCCGGCGGGGCCGCCGCGCGGGGAGACGTCACAGTTGCCCTCGGCGTTCACGCTGGCGATCAGGACCAACGACGAGCAGCCGATCAACCGCCGGGTCTGCTCGGTGAGTTCGGTCATCTGCTTCCGCACGGCCGCGTCGCTGGGGAGTTCGTAGGCCCGGCGCAGCGCCTCCTGGTCGGACACGGCGTCGAGGCGCAGCGAGTCGAAGGCACTGGCGGCAAGGGCTGGCGTCATGCCGCCGACCCTAATGGACCGACCGGCTGACGACCGTCCCAGACCACCTACCTGCCAGAACCTTGACGCAGGTTGCGACGCATTGTCGAATTTCGTGGACACGAAGTTCACGATCGAATGCTACGGCTGCCCGCCAGGCCAGACTTCGGGTGTGTCAGAGCAGCCTCGTGGATTGCTTCCAGAGGTCCTCCGCCCGGAAGTACCTGGCAGTGAACTCCTCTTCCAGGGGGCCCGTGTCCGTCTCATCCGTCCACCAGCCTGGCCAGACGTCGACACCGGAGGGCTCGCTGATGGTCGCGAGGACAGTGGAGCATCGGTGGCAGCGCCGAGGTGCCGAGTCCCGGAACTGCCCGCCGCAGTCGCATCGCCGTAGTCGCGCCTCAAGTGCCGCCATCAGCGTTGGGTAGGTCTCGTCGCGGGCAGGGAGCGCGTCCGCGATGGCCATGACCGTGCTGTCGTAGCAACTGACATCTACCCGCATTAGGCAGCTGTCGCAGTAAAGGAAGTAGCAGTCCAACAGCGGCGAGTGGTCGAGGCGGTAAAGGCGCTCGTGGCACTCCGGACAGGTAATCTCCTCGCCGTTAAGCCAGTTGTCGTCTAATTCGTCCGGTTGGCTCACGGCTTGATTGTTCCACGGTCTGAAGGCGCTGCGGCGGCGGTGGTGCGCCCGCGACCTTGGGGTCAACGTCGACGGTGTGCGGCAACCTCGGCAGGCCGAGCGGGAGACGTCGGACCGAAAGGCGTGTAGACGCCCGCGCAGTCGGCGAAGTTCCTCAAGTACCACGCAGGCCTCGGTCCGAACTGGACCGTGAGCCGTCGGCAGCGGTGTCGTCGGAGCCGGATGAAGAGTCGTCGCGGCACGGACGGCGGCGGCGGCGAGAACGTCCTCTGGTACCCACGACTCATCGCACTGTCGCCGCAGCAGGGCCGACAACCTATGGAGTGGGTACCAAGCCCGAAACCGTAACTTTGTTCCAGGGGACAATTTGGGCGGCACAAGATCGGTTGATGGCCAACGCGATCCCAGCGGTTTGTTGGGCTCCGACCACCTGCGGTTCCAGCACGGCGGTGTCCTGAGGGGCCAGGAATCGGGACAGTGCGCCGACGTGCCCGTCAACAGTCAGGCCAACCCGACCGCGGCAGCGGATGTGCCTGGTGGATGGTGTGGTCAGGGGTGTGACGACGCGACGATCGTGTCACCCGGCATTGCTGGGTCGATGAGAATCTTGGCGTGGGTCTCCGGGTCGGCCAGGGTCTCGAAGGCGTGGGGGACGCCCGTCAGCCCGACCCGCCCGGTGGCGATCGGTGCCGCGTCGATGGTTCCGGCGGCCAGTGCGTGGAGCGTGTCGCGGAACTCCAGCGGCGTGTATCCGACCACGAACCGCAGGTCCTGTTCCTTGTTCACGGCCAGCGAGGGCCGGATCTTGTCGGCGCCCATGCACACGCCGACGACGACGATGCGTGAGTGCCGCGGCGCGGCGGCCAGAATGTTGTCGATCATGCCGGGTACGCCGACGCACTCGAACACGACCGGCCGTTTGGGCCGGGTCTTGCCGGCCTTGTCCAGCAGCCGCCAGGCCGCCCACCAGGGGACGGGTAGCTTGTGCAGGCCCTGCATCGCGTCGATGCCGGCGTCGTACTCCGCGGTCATCGTCTCGTGGAACCCGTGGCCGCCGGTGGCCGCCCATGGTGAGTCGACGGCTGGGTCGACGACCACATCGGCCCCGCATGCCCTCGCCAGCGCCCGCCGGCCGGCAGAGAAGTCGCTGGCGATGATCGTCGCCACGCCCCGCGCCTTGAGCACGGCGATCACCGCCAGCCCGACCGGGCCGCAGCCCAGCACGATCGCGACGTCCTTCTTCGTCACCTCGCCGCGGTTCACGGCGTGCCAGGCCACCGCCACCGGCTCCGTGAGTGCGGCGACGTCGGCGGCGAGCCCATCGGGTACGACCATGGTCAGCGCTTCCTGCACCACGACGTACTCGGCGTACCCGCCGGCGGCGGCAGCGGACAGGCCGATGCCGTCGACCTGGCCGTCACGTCGGACCAGCGGGACGGCCACGACCGGCGCTCCTGGCCTGATGCGGCCGGTGGTCGACGGGCCGCGGTCGGCCACCTCGCCGTAGAACTCGTGGCCCAGCACGACGCTCTCGTGCGAGCGCAGGTAGCGGGGGTAGCCGCACAGCGTCAACGTCTCGGCCAGCTCGTCGGCGTGCGTACGGGCGTGCAGGTCCGAACCGCAGATGCCGCATCGCCTCACCGCCACGAGCAGCTGCCCCGGGCCGGGCTGCGGGGTGGGCAGCTCCACGGTTTCGAGGCGGCCGCCGGTGAGGGTCACGGCTTTCATCGGCGGTCTCCTGTGGTGAGTTGGTAGACGTCCTCGCGCCAGCGGACGGCCTGCCGGCGGTAGCGGAAGGTCCAGTCCGGGTAGATGGTCGCGTTACGGCCATTCGCGTCCTGATAGAAGGTGCGGCAGCCGCCCACCTCCCACACTGTTCTGGCCAGTTTGCGGTCCAGTTCGGCGTTGTATGCCTCGTGCGCTGGTCGCTTCACCTCGATGGCCGTGCCTCCCGACCGTTCGAGGGCGCGGATGGCGTTCGTCACGTGCTCTATCTGCGCCTCGATCATGTAGACCATCGAACTGTGACCCAGACCGGAATTCGGCCCGAGGAACATGAAGAAGTTCGGGAAGCCGGGCACGGAGACGCCGAGGTACGCCTTGGGGGAGCCGGCCCAGACGTCGTTCAGCAGACGGCCGTCGCGTCCGCGTACCTTGTCGGCGAACGGGATGTCGGTGACGTGGAAGCCGGTGCCGAAGATGATCGTGTCGACCTTGCGCTCCACGCCGTCGGCGCCGACCACGGCGTCCTCGCGGATCTCCCGCAGGGCGTGCGGCACGAGTTCGACATTGGGCTCCTGTAGCGCCGGATACCAGGTGTTCGACGGCACGATCCGTTTGCAGCCGAGCGTGAAGCCAGGTGTGAGCAGCCGCCGCAGCTGCGGGTCGGCGACCTGCCGCTCCAGGTGTTTGCGAGCGACGCCTTCCAGAACAGTCATCAGCTTGGGGCGCTTGGCCATGCCGAGCACGAGCAGTTCCTTGCTGAGGTAGACCTTGCCACGTTCGAGTTTCTGCCGCCACGGCTGCGCCCGGAACCTGGCCCGCTCCGCGTCGCTGATCGGCCGCTTGTCGTGTGGGGTGATCCACGGGGCGCTGCGCTGGAACACGAATAGCCGGCTGGCCACGGTGGCCAGGTGCGGCACGTACTGGATCGCCGAGGCTCCGGTGCCGATGGACGCGATCCACTTGCCGGTGAGGTCGTAGTCGTGGTCCCACCGCGCCGAGTGCATGATCTTGCCCTGGAAGATGTCGAGGCCCGGCACGTCGGGGAGCTTGGGTTCGGTCAGCGGGCCCACCGCGCTGACCAGCACCTGGGCGGTCCACGGGCCCGCGCTGGTGTCCACGTGCCACAGCTGGTCATCCTCGTCCCATCGAGCCGCCTCGACGCCGACGCCGGTGCGCAGGTGCGGGCGCAACCCGAAGTCGTCGATGCAGCGCCGCAGATAGGCACGGATCTCCGGCTGCGGGGAGTAGGTCGAGGACCAGTCCGGGTTGGGGGCGAACGAGAACGAGTACAGGTGGGACGGGACGTCGCAGGTGCAGCCCGGGTAGGTGTTCGACTGCCAGACGCCGCCGACCTCGGGCTCGCGTTCGAGAATGGCGAAGTCGGTGACCCCGGCCTCGCGCAGGGCTCGTCCGAGCCCGATCCCCGAGAATCCGCCGCCGACGATCACAACCCGCATGTGCTGGTTCATGCCGGCACCTCGCCCGCGAGCATCGCCTCGTGGTCCGTCTTGACGGAGCGGGAGGCGGCCAGCATGCCGATCGCCGCCACGGCGAAGGCTACGGGCACGCCGATCATCATCGCGGTCTGCAAGCCCTGTGCCGTGGCAGCGGTGGTATCCGCCGACTGTGCGGCGAGGGCGTCGGAGAGGATGCCGACGACGATCGGGCCACCCGCGCCGCCCAGCAGATAACCGACGGCGAACATCAGGCCGATCGCGCCGGCGCGCTGCTGCGGGCCGATCACGTCCGACACGATGGGTACGGCCGCGGCCAGGTAGATGATGCCGAGCAGATAGGCCAGGCTCAGGAACAGCACGAGCTGCCACAGCCTGTCCCGGTTCGCGGCGAACCCCACGAGCGCGAACACGGCGGCCGCGGCAAGGCTGTACGCGGCGGTGCGTACCCGTGCGCCGAGCGACCTGCGGGCTGCGCGGTCCAGCAGGCGGCCGCCTATGAGCAGGCCGATCAGCCCGGTGATGCCGATGACGACCCCGCCGATCACGCCCGCGTCGACCAGGTCGAGGCCGTAGTAGCGCTGCAGGACCGGGGTGAGGAAGGTGCCGATCGCGTACGCCGCGAAGTTGTAGCCCGCGAAGCCGATGATCAGGCCGTACATCGAGCGGACTCGCAGCAGCGACCGCAGTGACGACCGCTGCGGTGCGGCCGCAACGGTCATGTCGTCGGCGGCTCCGCGCCGAGGTTCACGGATGCGGAGGACCAGGACCGCGACGATGAAGCCGGGGACCGCTGCGATGAGGAACGGCGCCCGCCAGCTGTCGAACGTGACGGCGAGGGCGCCGGCGGTGAGGAACGCCAGCAGCGTGCCGATCGGGAAGCCCAGCATGAACAGGGAGTTGGCTCGGGAGCGGCGCTCGCTGGGGTAGAGATCGGAGATCAGTGAACCGGTCGCCGGCCCGTAACTCGCCTCGCCCACTCCGACGCCGACGCGGGAGGCAAGGAAGCTCCAGAAGCTGGTCAGCACGCCGCCAGCGGCGGTGAACGCGCTCCACACGATCAGGCCCCAGCCCGCCACCATCGTGCGCGGAATCCGGTCGGCGAGACGGCCCAGTGGAACCCCGGCGACGGCGGCGACCAGGACGAACGCCGAGGCGAGGATGCCGACCTGAGTGTCGTCGAGCCCGTATTCCTCCTTGATTGGCTCCAGCACGACCGCCGGTAACGCCCGATCGTAGAAGTTGAGCAGGTTGCCGATGAACAGCAGCGCCAGCACATAACCGGCTTTGGAGTGTGAGCGTGGAGCCTCCACCGGGGATTTCGTCATGGGTTTCCCTTCGCCGAGGAGGAGGCTCGGGACGACGTCGGTGCACTCGTCCATGAGCTGCGCCACAGTCTTGCCCGCAAGGACACGGCTAGCTACGGAGCGTCAACCAAGATTGGGAGGCACTACTTTGTTCCGTGGAACAAAGTCCATGTCATAGGCTCGGGCGGTGACGGATGCGACCCACGTGGTGTGGCCGGTACGGCGACGAATGCCGGATCTCGTCACGCTCGACAAGGCCACCAGGAAGAAGGTGGCCACAGCCGTCGAACTGCTGCGGGCGCGCAAGGACGCGTACGGTGACCAGTTCCTGAAGATCACGCGGGAGCACCTGCCCGGCTACCGGGGTTTGCCGGACGACGAAATCCGGGCGACCGCGCAGCGCTTCATGGACACCCTGGTCGCCGAACTGTCCGACCTGCGCGTCCCCGATGAGGCCCTGCGCAAGCTGGTCCAGGCGGTTGCCGCCCGCAGCGCGGTTCGCGGGATCCCACCGGACGTGCTGGCCACCGGCTACCAGTTGGGGTCACGTGCGATGCTGGGCGTGCTGGACGAGGTGGGCGCTGAGGTCGGCCTGCCGCCGGATCTGGTTCTGGCGATCCACGACAACACCTGGGAATTCTCCAACGAGGCGTCCGCGGTGTTCGCGCGGGTGCACCACGACCTCGCGCTCGAACGGGCACGCTTCGACGCCGAACGCCGCTCCACGTACGCCGGTGGGGTGCTGCGCGGCACGTTCACCGCCGAGCAGGTCAACCGCGATGCCCACCTGTTCGGCTTCGATCCGCGCGTACGCCATGTGCCGCTCGCGGCGCGGGCCGCGTCGACCGGCGACGCCGACACGATCCGCCGCGCGATCGCGTCCGCGCTGCATGTACCCGCGGACCGGTTACTCTTCGCCGAGGTCGGCGCCACTCTCGGCTTCATCGCCCCGCAGGTGCCCGACCAGCTCACCGGCCACCTCGTGGCGGCCGGCCCGGCGGTTCCGCTGGATCAACTCCAAACGGCGTTCGCCGAGGCGGTGCTGGCCCTGGACACCGCCGAACGGTTCGGCCAATCCGGCGTCGTACGGTTGGCGGACCTCGGGCCACGGCCCCTGGTGCTGGCTGGTGCGCAGATCGCGGCTGGCCTCGTCGCACGTCACCTGGACGCCCTCGACCGCTCCGGCCGGGCGAACAATGACATCGCCGAGACCACGAGGGTCTACCTGAACTGCGATCAGCAGGTCCGCGACACCGCCCAGCGGCTCGCCGTGCACCAGAACACGGTGCGCTACCGGGTGCGCCGCTTCACTGAACTCACCGGCCTCGACCTGCGCCGCACCGAGGACCTGGTCACGGCGTGGTGGCTGCTGCATCGCCGTCGTCCCTCAGCCCCATGAGGGGTACGCCGCTACGAGGATGTTGGTGCGGCGCGCCGAGAAGCGCGCATCGACGCTCCGAAGTGCTCGCCCTGCTCATTCAGCCACCGCGGGAAAAGGAGGGGCTAGCGTGTTTCGTGTGCCCGAGGAACCCGACGAACACTTTCTGATGCACGAGGAGTCGGTGTTGGCCAGTCTGGTCGAGCTGTCCGGCGTCGAGATTCTGTGGTGCGATGACTTCTACGACGGAGCGATCGACGGGCTGGCCCGGTGGGACGGGCGGGAGTTCTGGCTCGCGGCTGTCTATCCACTGGACCATCGCCCCCGGCGCTATGTCCTGCACGAGATCAGGGCGGCGGGCGTCGAGGCGGCGTCAGCGCGGCACCGTCAACTGGGCGCCTACGCTGAGGCCTCCCGCCATGGACGCCTGGACTCGACACAGGAGCGAGCGTGGGGCCAAATGTGGGCGAGTCGGCCGGATTACCGCAGCGCCCCGGCTGTTGGATGGTTCACCGCCTAACCGCTGTCAACGCCTGTCGCGCTTCCGGTGACGGCGGCGCGAGCAGCCTCGCGCGTGGACTGGCCATCAGCCAGCGTCGACATGACCAACCGGGCCGCCGTACCAGATCGCACGGTCGCGAGCTCGCCTATCGCCTCATTGCGCCGAGACCCCGACACCGAGGGCGGTGAGGTCTCGCCGGCCCTCGGCGGCACGGTCGGGTAACAGCAGGAGCGTGCAGGCTCGCTCGAACCGGGCGCCGATGCGCTCCCATCCCGCCACAGAGGCGGTGAGGGCGGCGGCGTCGCCGTGCAGACGGCCTCGGGCGCGGGCGGTGCAGGCGGCGGCCCACGCGCTCTCGTGCCGCTCGGCGGCCGACAGCAGGTCAGGGGCGTCGGGGAGTTCGGCGACGACGGCCAGTTCGGCGCCCACCGCCCGCGAGTAGGGCGGAGACCAGCTGCGGACGCCGTTGAACGTCAGGCGGACAAGCGCGGCGGCGTCCTCGACCCGCCCGGAGTGTACGGCGAGCCGCGCGTCGACCATCGACACGAACGTGGAGTGCGGGGGTAGCTCCCCGATGACCTCGATCGCGCGGGAACGCCACAGCGCGCATCCCTCGTCGTCGCCGCGCAGCCCGTGGACGAGGGCGACCGCGGCCATCGGCGGCGACATCGTGCCGGTTCGCGGACGGCCGGCCCGCCGCCAACCCTCCCACGCGGTGCCCGCCATCCGCAGCGCCTCGTCGAAGCGTCCGCTGAGCACCAGCGGCGTGATCAGGAGGGCGGCCGAGTGATAGGAGCTGCCGGTGAGATCGTCGTTCATGGTCCGTTGGCCGATCGACAGGGCGGCCGGCAGGTCACCAACGCCGAGGGCGGCCAGGTGGGCCATCCGGTACGTGTCGACGATCTCCGGGGCGGCGTTCGGGTCGTGCCGGGACATCGCGGATAGCAGGGTCAACCGTTCGTCCGTGATCCGGCGAACGTCCGCGCTCCGCCCCGCCACCATGTCGGCCGTGGCTACCGCGTCCAGAGCCGCGCTGATCAGCACCGGATCGCCGGTGGCCCGGGCGGCTGCCACGGCTGCCTCGGCGAGCGCCGGGTCGGCCTCGTACCCGTCGGAGGTCGCGGCCCAGGCCGCCGCCTCGGCGAGGCGGGCCGCCACCACGGCGTCGCTCGACCCGTTGGCTGCCGACGCCGCCTCGTCGAGGAGGTCACGCAGGCGCTCGTACGGAACCTCGGCGGCGAACCCTGCGGGGTGCCGCCGCGCGGTGGTGACCGCCTGCGCCAGCGCGATGGCCGTGGCCCCACGATCCCCGGCCGCGCGGGCCCGCTGAGCGGCGGCCAGCAGCAGGTCGAAAGGCTGCTGACCGTCGTCACCGATGGCATGCGTGACGGCGGAGGCCGCGCACAGGTCCGCCGCGGCTTCGCCCGGAGCGGGGGCCCGTTCGGCGGCGGTCCGGTAGTGGCCGAGCGATTCCATCAGGAACCGCCGTGAGTAGGCGAGGTGTGCCAGTGCCTGGGCCAGCCGGTGCGGCAGCTCACCCGGGCCTTCGGGGGAGATGGCGAGGGCGGCTCTCAGATCGTCGGCGACGCCGTCGAACTCTTCGTACCACTCGTCGCCGTCCAGCCTCGTCTCCAGCTCGGTGGCGACGTCCGCCGCCCAGTGCAGGTGCCGGTCCTGGATCTCCGGCCGCTCGCCCGACACGTCCAGCTGTTCGATGGCGAACGCGCGCACCGTCTGCAGCAGTCGCCACCGGACCGCTCCGCCTCGGCGGTGCACGCTGACCAGGCTCTTGTCCGCCAGCCTGCCAAGCACGTCGGCAACCGCACCGCGGGTGCTACCGGTCGGGCTCACCCCGGCGACGGCGGCGAGGTCGAACGCTCCGGCGAAGACGGCGAGCCGCCGGAACAGTGCCTGTTCCTCGTCATCGAGCAGGTCGTGGCTCCAGCCGATGACTGCGCGCAGCGAGCGGTGCCGCTCGTCCACACCCCGACCGCCGGCCACCAGCCGTAGCTGGTCGTCGAGCGCGGCCAACAACCCGTTCTCGCCCAGGGTGGCACTACGGGCCGCGGCCAATTCGATCGCCAGCGGCATGCCGTCCAGTCGCGCGCACAGCTTGGCGACCACCACGGGGTCCGCCCCGAACCCGGGGTCCGCGGCGGTAGCGCGGTCGATGAAGAGCCGCTCGGCGTCGGACTCCAGCGGCAGCGGGCCCAGCGGTACGGCACGTTCACCCCGTACGCCGAGGCGTTCCCTGCTGGTGGCGAGGATGTGGGTGCCGGGGCAGGCGGCCAGCACCCGCTCGGCGAACGGTGCCACCACGTCGATCACATGCTCGCAGTTGTCCAGCACCAGCAACGATCGACTCTCTCCGAGCCGCTCCACCACAGCGTCCTCCAGCGACTGCTGGGGGCGCTCGCTGACGCCGAGCGCGGTGGCCACTGCCTGTGCGACGTACCCGCCACGGGCCGGGACGAGGTCGACGAACGCGCCGCCGGAGGGAAAGGAGGGCCCTGCCGCGCCGGCGATCTGGCCCGCCAGCCGGGTCTTCCCCACCCCGCCTGGTCCCACCACGGTCACGAGTCGGGCGCCGCGCAGCGTCTCCATCAGGTGCTCGCGCTCCACGCTCCTGCCAACGAAGGTGGTGAGCGCCGACGGCAGGCCGGCCAGCCGCCCGGGTACCGGGGCCCCCGCCTGCACCTGTACGGCGAGCTCGCCGAGCGCCCTTCGGTCGGCGACACCGTACTTGCGCAGCAGCGAGGAGACGTGATTCTCCACGGTCCGCACGGAGATGTGCAGCCTGCCGGCGATGTCGGCGTTGGACATGCGCGCGCCGAGCATGACGAGCACCTCGACCTCTCGCTTCGACGCTCCGGCGGGATGGGTGACGTCCATCCCTCCATCATGGTCGACGCTGGATCAGTAGTGCGTAGTCCCATGAGTGGTGGAATGCGTGGTCGCCGCCGATGCCCGTCCCGCCCCCCGTGCAGCAGGCTCTACCCGAGTTCAGCGAAATCACCTGGGAGACATCATGGGACGCGTTGTTCTGTCCATCTTCACCAGCGCCGACGGGGTCGTCGTCAACCCGCAGCGGTTCACCTTCCAGTTCGTCAGCGAGGACTCCATGCGGACCGGGCTGGCGCAACTGCGGGCCGCCGACGCGCTGCTGCTCGGCCGGGTCACCTATGAGGGGTTCGCCGCGTCCTGGCCGAGCATGACCGACGAGGCGGGCTTCGCGGACAAGATGAACAGCATGCCCAAGTACGTCGTCTCGACGACGCTGGACCGGGGCGAGTGGAACAACACCACCGTCATCAGCGAGAACGTCGCCGAGACGATCACCAAGCTGAAGGCCGAGGTGCACGGCGACATCCTGATCTACGGCAGCGTCGCGCTGGTCAGGTGGCTGCTGCGCAACGAACTCGTCGACGAACTGCGCCTGGTCACCTACCCCGTCGTGATGGGTGGTGGCGTGCGCCTCTTCGAGGAGTCGGGTGAGCCGGCGGTCCTGCGGCTGGTCGGCGCGCAGGCGTTCGACTCGGGCGTGGTCATGCTGACCTACGCCCCCAGCGGGGACAATCTCGTCGGGTGGGGGCCGGAGCCTGGGGCCCCAGACGGTGAAGGATAAGAGCGAGCCGGCGCTCGGCCCTCGGCTGCGACACGTTCTACAGACCCGTGCTTTTCAACGAACAGTGCTGAAGGAGAAGACCGTGAACGACGATGTCACCCAGTACATCAACAAGACGCAGCCGTGGCAGATGGACGTATGTGAAAAACTACGTGCGATGATAGACCAGACCATCCCAGGTGTCGAGGAACGGCTTCAGTACGGCAAGCCGCACTACCTCAAGAACGGTCATTACGCGGCCGTCATCGCGGTAGCCAAGTCCAAGGTCTCGTTCATGGTCTTCAACGCGACGGAGATCCCCGAGGTCAAGGGATTCCTCCGGGCAATGGGCAACGGTGAACGCAAAACTGTCGACATCAAAGAAGGGCAGGACGTCGACTACGGCTCACTCGCCAGCATCCTGGGAAAGACCACGGCCGCCTTGTAGGTGCAGCGTGTCTGCCGGGGCAGGGTCTGATCGATCTGATCCGCCGCGATCAACAAATAGTAGTGATCCCAGCATCGACGAAAGAGAGCCGAGAACCCATCTGCGTACGGAAGCGATCTTCGGCGGGGTGCCGTGACGCTGACGCGGATCTCACGCCACGCGCGGCGGCGTCGGTTCCTGGCGGCGCTCGGTGCCGTGCGGCGGGATGTACGGGAGGAGCTCGGCGAGCTTGGCGGTGTTGCCGAGCCGGGTGAAGATCGCGCGAGCTTCCTCGAACGCCCGTCGCGCGGCCAACGGCTCGGTCTGCGCGTACGCCTTGCCCAGATTTGTGAGCGCCGCGGCCTGCATCGAATGCCATCCGCGGGTGCGCCAGATCGCTACCGATTCCTCGAGGTGGCCGATCGCCCGTGCGGGGCAGCCGTCGGCCAGCTCGATCTCGCCCAGCACCTCCAGCGCCTGGGCCAGGTGGTGGCTCATGTGGTACTCACGGCTGAGCAGCACCGACGTCTCGGCGATGCTACGCGCGGCCGGATCACCCCGTTGAAAGTCCAGCCGTGCCAGCGCGAGCAGCGTCAAGACCTCGGTGTACGTGTCGCCGTAGTGACGCGAGATGCTCAGCGACTCGCGAAGCATGCCGTGGCTACGTTCGAAGTTGGCGAGCTCGCGATGGGTGATGCCGGAGAACTGCAGGACGGTCGCGACCCAACGCGGATTGCCCAGGGTCCGCGCCTCGTCCAGTGCATCGGCCAGGCCAGCGGCGGCGTCGTCGAACCGCCCCTGCTCGTAGTAAGCGACTGACAGCGCCAACCGGGCCCGGATCCGGCCCCCCCGGTGCTCCGACCGGTTGGCCCACTGGAGGGCACGGGTGGCGTAGGTGATTGCGGTGGTGCGGTCGCCCGCCGCGGTGAGCGCCCAGGAGCACATCACGGCGGCGTCGCTCATGCCCTGCTCGTGCCTCAGGAGGGTGAACATGTCCAACAGCCGGAACGCCTCGTCGTGCAGCCGGGACATCGCGTCGCCGTCGCCGCCGTCGGTGATCCACGTGGTCACGTCGATCAGGCCGCGTAGCATGACCGCCTCACCGAGCAGGTTGCCCGCCGCGCGGCACGCAGACATGACCTCGGTGTTGGTGTCGACCCAGTCGCTGTACATGCCGCGCACGTCGAAATACTTCTCCATGCACCCGGCCAGGTCGAACGCCACGTCGTCGAGGCCGAGCAGACAGACCTGCCGGATCAGGGACAGCAGCGCCGCCCTCTCGGCATCGAACCACAGGCCCGGGTCGATACTCGGCGTGTACCGCTCGACCCAGCCCATGACCGGGCGCGGCGCGGGTCCGCTGATCGCCGCGTAGCACGGCCCTGGGATGTGTCCAGCCATCCGCTCGGTGAGGGCCAGCCAGCCGCCGAACCCGCGGGTGAGCGCGGCCGCAAGCGACTCACCGGTCTCCTCGACCGTGGCGCGCTCCCGAGCGAAGATCCGTACCAGGTCGTGGAAGCGGTAGCGCTGCTGCCCGGCCGCATCGGTGTCGGCGGCCGTCAGCAACTGCGCATCCACCAACGCTTCGGCGTGCTCGACGCCGGTGTCCAATGTCGAGTCGAGCATGGCTGCGGCGAACCAGGCCGGAAAGTCCGGCAGGTCGAAGAGGCCGAGCAGCCGGAACAGCCGCTGTGCCGTCGGGTCGAGCCCCTGGTAGCTCAGCGCCAGCGAGGCGCGAACCTCCAGGTCACCGACTGCCAACTGGTCCAGGCGGCGTCGCTCGTCGCCGAGCATCGTCGCCAGGTGTCCGAGGTGCCATTTGGGCCGGGCGGCGAGGCGCGCCCCGGCGACGCGCACCGCCAGCGGTAGCCCACCACACAACGCGATGATCTGCGCCGCCCCGGTGTGCTGTGCGGCCACCCGCTCGTCCGTGGTGATGCTGGCCAGGAGCCGGATCGCCGTCGTAGGTGCAAACACGTCGAGGTCGACGCGACGGGCACCCTCGATGCCGGTCAGCCGTGCCCGGCTGGTCACCAGGACAGCGCAGGTCGCCGTGCCCGGCAGCAGGGGTCGGACCTGGCTCTCGGTGGCCGCGTTGTCCAAGACCAGCAGCACCGAGCGGTCGGCGAGGCGGGTGCGGTACAGCTCGGCACGTTCGGTCTCGTCCGCCGGAATTCTCTGGTTCGGTACACCCAGCGCGCGCAGAAACCGGGCCAGGACGTCGCCGGACTGCAACGGCGACGCGTCGGCACCGCGCAGGTTGACGTAGAGCTGACCGTCGATGTATTTGGCGGCCAGCCGATGGGCGACGTGGACGGCGAGGGCCGTTTTGCCGACGCCACCCATGCCACTGATCGTCGCGATGGCCGGGGCGTGGTGGCGTCGGCCGGGTCCCGTCGGGCCCGACAGGTGCTCGTACAGCGGTACCACATGCTCCTCGCGGCCGGTGAAGTCGGCGATGTCGGCGGGCAGCATGGCAGGCACGGGTCCACCGTCCGGTGCGGGCTGCGGCGCGTCGTGCGTGACAGGTGCCGCGCCATCCGGCCGGGCCGTTGCGGCGGCGAGCGCATTGCGTGCCGCGACCCACGTGGCGACCGCCGCCCCGTCGAGCCCGCAGGCGCGGACGAACGTCGCGACGATGTCGCTCCTGGGCAGGCTGGCGCGGGCGAGCATCGAGGCGGTCGTACTCGCCGGCAGCACCTCACCGGCGGCCTCCGCCCGACGGGCCAGCTGCCGGTACGACAGGTCTGACCACGCTCTCAACTGGCGGAGAGCGGCAATGAACTCGCCCGGCCCGTTGATCCCATTCGGGTTCGGCGAACCACCAACATGCTGAGTCATGCGTCCCCCGCATCGACGTCGCTCTAGTTGATCACCCTAGTCCCCGACTGGTTGTGGAGCCAGGGGCGTTCAGGGCTGCCCGAGACAGACCCAGAAACCGAATCCATTGTGGTGGCTGGTCTCAGCTGAAGCGACGGCCGCACATCCAGAACGGTGACCGACACGTATCCATCTCCGAGCTCGGCCCGGGATAGGCGGGCAACTCGCTGCCTTCGGCGGTTCGTGACCTGCGGCCGATCGACGGGAGCGTGACAGGGAGCGGTCCCTGGTCAGCGTTCGCCGCTGAGTAGTGCGGCGTTGAAGTCGTCAGGTTTGACGGTGGTGGGACGGTCGCTGACTTGGCCGTCTCCGAGTTCGATGACGCGCCAGACGCCGTCGTCTCGCTGGGCGAGATCGACGGTGACGAACGGCAGGCCGAGCGCGGCGACCAGCGGCGTGGTCGCGGTGAGGTCGAGGTCGGCGGGTGGGAGGTCGTTCGGGGTGTCGGGGTGCGCTCCGATGAGTGCGCAGGTGCCGTTGATCCACCAGGTACGGACCTCGGCGGTGGTGAAGCGTTCGAAACGGCGCAGGACGAAGCCGCCGGTGACGTCGTCGCCGCGTAGTTCGAGGAATCGGGCCCCGACCTGCCAGGCGGTGGCAGCGTCGCTGAGGTCGGGGATGAACGCGGCTTCGTGCCAGTGGTGTTTCATCGACTTCGTGTAGTCACGCAGCACGGCCGGCCCCTCGCCGAGATCCGTGCGCGCCTGGTCGAACGCAGTCCGGTCGGTGCCGGTGGTCCAGGCGGAGGTCGGGGTGACCGGTGCGAGTGCGGCGTACCAGCCGGGGAGTTCGTGGGCGCGGCGGTACTGGTCGCTGCTGGTTCGTAGGGTCACGCCGCGGACGGCGAGCGCCTCGGCGAAGGCCTCGTACTGTTCGCTGCGGAGCATCCAGCCGCGGTAGACCGCGACCCCGCCGGTCGGGACCGTGGCGACGGCCCGCGCCGGGTCGTTCTGGGTCAGGGCGTCATGGTCGACCAGCGCGACGTCGAGCCCGGCGTCGCGGGCCGCGAGGGCTTCGGCCGCGAAGTGGTCGTCGGGCCGGCGTGGCCGCAGAGGGTTCGCGGGTACCAGCAACATCACCAGGGCATCATGCCCGAGGCGTGGCGGGGGCGATACCCGATATTCCTCCGGGCTGGATCGGCTCCGAGTGACCCCGGATGAGTGTCGAAGACCGCGGTCCCCAGAACCGGTGGGCGGCTATTCGAGGTGGAAGGTGGCGGAGGCACGCTCGGCGCTCGAACTTACCGCTTCCACGTAGAGCAGTCCGTCGCGGTGACGCACATATCGGCCCGGGAAGTTCTGTGACTCCAGGGAGAGCCCGTCGCTGGCGGCCAGGCCGGATTGGCGACGGAAGCTCGCGTCGCCGCCGAAGAGGGTCGAGCCGTCGTTCCGCTCGACGTACAGGGCGAAGCCACGGTGACGCAGGTAGTACCCCGGGAAGTTCGTCGACTCCAACGACACCGATCCGCCCCCGGCCAGGCCGGTGACGATGCGGAACTGGGAGTCGGCCAGGTTCGCCACGTTCGGCTCGACTCGGGTCCGGTAGTCGTAGTGTCGGATGTAGCTGCTGGTCAGATCATGTGACCGCAGTCGAACCGGGGTGGTCCCGTCGGGCACCGGGATGCCGAAGTTCGGGGTGCCATCGGCGTTCCAGTACAGCTTCTGAACCCTGGTCCGTCGGTTCGGGTCGTTGAGCGGATCACCGTTGATGTCGCGGTAGTTGCGGTCGTGATAGACCAGGATGTCGCTCTGCCCGTCCTCGGAGACGGTGAACGAGTTGTGGCCGGGGCCGTACTGGCCGGTGGCCGCGTTGCTGGCGAACACCGGGTTGGGGCTCTTGCTCCAGGAGCCGGCGTCGAGCAGGTTCGCGGTGGCGGAGGCGCTCAGCATCCCAAGGCAGTAGTTGGCGTCCGTGGCGCTGGCCGAGTAGGTCAGGAAGAGGCGGCCGTTGCGTTGGATCACCGCCGGTCCCTCGGCGACCCGGTAGCCGCGGGTCTCCCAGTCGTACGTCGGCACGACCAGCCGGGTCACCGTGCCCGTGATCTGCCAAGGGTTGGCACCCATCCGAGCGAGGTAGACGTTGGAGTTGTTGGATATGCCCGGCTCCTGCTGCGCCCAGGTCAGATAGCGCACCCCGTTGGCGACGAAGGTCGATGCGTCCAGGCTGAAGGTGTCCCAGGGTGTCGTGATCCGGCCACGTTCGGTCCACGAACCGGTCAGCGGATTCGCGCTGGAGTTCTCCAGCACGTACATCCGGATTCGCCACACGTCATCGGTCCGGCCCGCGGCGAAGTAGACGTACCACCGGTTGTTGATGAAATGGATCTCTGGTGCCCAGATGTGGGCGCCCATCTCTCCGCTGGTGTGCCGGCTCCAGATCGTCGTTTCCGCCGCCGTCGCCAGGCCCTGCAAGGTGGTCGCACGTCGCAGTACGATCCGGTCGTACTGCGGCACCGTCGCGGTCATGTAGTAGTAGCCGTCGGTGTGCCTGACGATGTGCGGGTCGGCCCGCTGGTTCACCAGCGGGTTGGTGTAGTTGACGGCCGGTGCGGCGTACGCCGGCCCGGCCACCGGCAGGCTGGCCGACACGGCGAGCACCACCAACACCGCGGCCACAACCGACCGTAGGCCTCGGGGGCCACAGTTGCCGGCAGGCCCCGAACCGACGGCTCGGCGGGTAACTGGACCGGTTCGGTGGAGTGGCAGCGGCATCTGTCCTCCGTGCGGTTGGTGAGCAACCATCGATCAGCACAGGTGATACCGGCCTGCGGTGTCGTAGTCGATCCGGTGACGCAATGTTGGCGCTAACATCGATGGATGTCAAGGCGCGCTGCTGTCGGCGCGGCGTTTGCCAGTGGCGGGACGCGGGAGCCCGGAGCGGTCGTCACATCGGGCGACGTGGTGCGCAACGGCAAGGAGTCGCTGTACTCGGCTGCCGCGCTACTCCGGCTCGCAATCGTTGACCGGCCGGGCCAACTGCCCTGACCAGCCACCGCGCCGGCGGCGACCTGATGATGGCCGCCGCCGGCGCGGCCCGGCGTCAGAGCCGGGAGGTGAAGGTGGCCAGGAAGCGGTGCGGTGTGACCACGCCGGCGTTGTCGAAGCAGATGACGTCGACGTCGGCGTTGGTGGTGTACGTCCAGGGTTGGGTGAGGTGGCAGTAGTTGCTGCCGGAGCCCTGCGCCACCACCTGGGCGTGCGTCTCCTTGATGCCGATCTGCGGGAAGGTCGCCAGGTAGCGGCCGGCGGGCGCCAGCGCTGCCACCGTGTTCGCGCCGACGCCGAGCACCGAGTTGTCGTTGGTCGGCCCGCCGACGGCGGTACCCAGGTAACCGAAGTACGACGGCGGGCCGAGGGATCCGATCACCGGCCGCCGGCGGTGGTACGAGAGGGCGAAGTCGGTGTTGGTGAACGCGCCGGCCTGGTCGTAGCAGAAGACGTACACCTGCACGTCGCTGCCGACCGCGTTCCAGGAGTAGACCTTGCACCGGCGGGGACCGGCGTTCGGCTGCACGGCGGTGACCTGCACGTTGCCGGCGAGCAGCCCGGCCAGCCCCACCCCGGGCAGCCGCACCAGGTACTGCCCGACGCCCAGCGGCCCCACCGCATTCGCCACGCCCGTGGAGTTGTACGACTGCACCACCACGCCGCTGCCCCACTGCACGTACGCGTGGGAGGTGCCGGCCGGCAGCACGCCCGAGCTGGTGGTCCAGAGCACGGTGAACGGGGTGTCCTCGCGCGTGCCGCCGGGCTTGTGGCACTGCACGTCGACGATCTCGTCGGCGCCGGACTGGAACCAGCGGACCACCTCGCAGTAGTGCCCGGTCCGGTTCACCGGGGTCACGTGTGGCACGCCCCGTGAGCTGGCACCCACCTGCGGGAAGCGGACCTGGAACCGACCGGGTGCGAGCTTGACGCCGTCGGCCCAGGCGGCAGGGAACGCGGTCTTCCAGCTACCCCACTGCCGGCTGGTGTCCAGCACGGTCCAGACCGGCACGGTGGGGTCCTTGACGTACGCGAACCCCCAGCGGTCGGCGGTGGCCGCCGCGGCCGGTGCCGCTGGTGCGAGTGCGCTGGCGGCCAGAACGGCGGCCAGTGCTGCGGTGACGAACGATCGGAGACGCATGTGTTCCTCCATTCGACGGGAACATGTCGGGGAGGAGTGTGCAGGTGGTGACGCTATGGTCACAGTCGGCTACCGTGCGCTCCGCTGTCGGGTGTCCGCCACTCGCCAGCGAGCTACTGGGGAGGGGGTCGGTCGCTACCGCCGCCGCTGGGAAGCCGCCCCGTGAGGGTCTCGCGTAGATCGTCGGGCAGCCCGTCGATCTCGACCAGCTCGGGCAGCAGCCCCGGCTCGGTCATGTACGCCCGGAACGCCTGCGCGATCGTCACCCCGTGCGCCGGACGGTCCTCGACGATCACCGGATCGCCGGCCCACACCTCGCCCGGCTCCACCACGCGCAGGTACGCGCCCGGACGGTTCGCCCGGGTGAACGTTTTCACCCAGCGCGGCTCGCCCATCTTGTGCTGGAACGTGACGCACGGAATGCGGCCGAAGGTCGGCTGGAGGACCAACCGTGGACCGATGCGCCACCGCTCGCCGATGACCGCGCCGTTGACGTCGACCCCCTCGGTCGTCAGGTTCTCGCCGAAGAGCCCGTTGGACAGCCGGCGGCTCAGCCGTGCCTGCCACCAGTCGTAGTCCTCCCGCGCGTACGCGTACACGGCCTGGTCGTCGCCGCCGTGATGCTCGACGTCGAAGATCTGGTCACCGACCAGGCCGCTGTGCAGCCCGGTCGTCTTGGGCCCCGGCGCGCGCACGGCAACCAAGCGGTCAACCGGCCGCTTGTTGATGCCCGTGACACCAACGCCCTTGGCCGGGTTGGGCTCCGGCACCGCGAGATTGACCGAGACAATCCTGCTCACGCCCAGCAACCTAACCGCCCTGGCCACCGCCCGCCGAGCCATTTCTCGCCATCCGCCGAGGCACCCCTGGCAGCCCAGCAGCCCAGCAGCGGGCAGCGGCAATTGCACCGCGACTCAAGGCGGACGGCGTAGGAGAGCGGTCCCTTGCACCCCTTTTCCGGCTGGCAGCGCTGGCCGTGGCCGGGGCTGTCACTGACCGGGGGCTGACAGGCTAGTTTGCTCGGATGAGTCTCCTCGATGACGTCGCGCGGCGTGACAATTGGCGATGCTGGGTGTGTGACGAGCCGGTCGACGCGGACATGTCGGTGAACGACCCGCGTGGTCCCAGCGTCGACAGCCGCACCGCCGACAAGAAGGCCAAGGTCGCCGAGCGACTCGCGCACCGTGCCTGCAACACTCGCAAGGGCGCGGTCAAGGTGGTCATCGCCTGGCCGGACCGTCTGCACGTGGTGGAGCCCGCGCCGCTGATCACCGTCGCCGAGCGACTCGAACGCAAGGGTGGCCGCGAGTTGGTCGCCCGCTGCCCGAGCAAGAAGGACGCCCAGGAGGCGGCGGACTGGCTGGTCGACCGGTTCTCCCGGCTGGCACCCGGACTCCCGGTGACCGCAAGCGTCGACGCAGGCGGCGGACAGTATCTCGTCACCCTGGCCACCGGCCGCCGCTGACCGGTGGCCCTGGGCCGACGACGCGAGGTCGCCGGCCCACCACCCCTCTTGCTACCGAACCCGCAGCTGCTGGTGGACTGCCGCAGCGGGAGCGTAGGTCGGGTCACCGGAGTAGGCGACGTGGACCGGGTACGCCCCTGCTGACAGTCCGGTGGTCGGCAGGTTGATGACGGCCGCCCCGCCGGTCAGCGGCGGACGTTTCACCCTCGCGTAACGGGTATTCAGGCGTACCGACGCGGCCGGCGGCTGAACAGCGTCACGGAGTAAGGGAGTACGTGTCATGCCCGATCAGCCCACTATCGTCTTCGTGCACGGCGCGTTCGCCGAGTCGGCGAGCTGGAACGGTGTGATCGAGCGGCTGGGCGCCGCGTACGACTCGGTGGCCGCCGCCAACCCGCTACGGGGCGTCGCGAGTGACGCCGCGTACGTGCGGGATGTGGTACGCGGGATCGGCGGCCCGGTCATCCTCGTCGGCCACTCGTACGGCGGCATGGTGGTCACGCAGGCCGCAGCCGACGAACCATCGGTGCGGGCCCTCGTGTACGTCAACGCCTTCTGCCCGGACACCGACGAGTCGGCGCTGTCGCTGTCCGGGAAATTCCCCGGCAGCACGCTCGCCGACACGCTGGTGCAGTACCCGGTGTCGACCGGTGGCAACGAGGTGGCGATCGGTCAGGACTCCTACCACGCGCAGTTCGCCGCAGACGTGTCGGCCGACCTTGCCGCGCTCATGGCCCGGACCCAGCGACCGATCACCGAGCAGGCCCTGGGTGACAAGCTCTCCGGCGACCCCGCCTGGCGCTCGCTGCCCAGCTGGTTCGTGTTCGGGGACGCCGACAAGAACATCCCCGTCGCCGTGCATCGATTCATGGCCGAGCGGGCCGACCCGCGGGGTCAGCGCGAGGTCGTCGGTGGTTCACACGCGATGGCGGTGTCCACGCCGAGCGAGGTCGCCGAGACGGTCATCGAGGCGGTCCGTGGCGTGAGCGGCTGACGTTCCCTGCCCGAACCGGCGGCGGGGCGACGCGGGCGGTGGCGGTAATTGGCGATGCGGTCCAGGACGGCGGTGCGGCAGACTGGCCGGCATGGTCACCTTGATGCGCAGCGTCGCCGAACTGACCAACGCGGTGCGTGCGGGTTCCCCGGTGAAGTTTCTGTTCTTCTGGGGTCACCAGCCGCAGCGTGACGGCAGCATCGGGGCAGGTTGCCTGAGCCAATGGTGGCCAGCGTCCTTCAGCGTCGACGGGCGGGAGTTTCCCTCGGCCGAGCATTACATGATGTGGCGTAAAGCCATCTTGTTCGGCGACGAGGCGGTAGCCGCCAAGATCCTGACGGTGACGCACCCTCATGCGGCGAAGACGCTCGGCCGGCAGGTCGAGGGGTTCGACGAGCAGGCCTGGGAGCGGCATCGCTATGACATCGTGGTGGCGGGCGCCGTGGCGAAGTTCGGCCAGCACCAGGAGCTACGCGAATATCTGGTCGACACCGGTGAGCGCGTGCTTGTGGAGGCCAGCCCGGTAGACCGGTTGTGGGGCATCGGTCTGGCTGTCGATCACCCACACGCCATCGACCCCGCGCGGTGGCGCGGGTTGAATCTGCTCGGTTTCGCTCTCATGCAGGCCCGCACCGTCCTCGCCGGCGCGGCGACCCGTGGGGAAGCGACGGACGGCGCCCTGCGGTCAACGAGGTAACGGGGGCAGCGCCGGGCTGTCGAGCCACGCCGCGAACAGGCCGTCCAGGGGCTCGTGGGCGAAGCGCTGGGCGTGTGAACGGAACTGCTCGGTCGTCACTGTCGCGTGCTGGCGCTCGGCAACCCAGGCCCGCAGGAGCGCGAAGAACGACTCGTCGCCGATCCTCTTTCGCACGGCATGCACCGTGAGCGCGCCACGCTTGTAGACCAGCGGGTCGAACATCCGGTCGACGCCGGGGTCCGCGACGACGACGTCCCTCGGGCGATTCGCGACGCGGGCGTACCACTGCGCGGCCAGGGCGTCCGCCGGCACGTCGCCGCAGACGCCGGACCACAACCACTCGGCGTACGTGGCGAAGCCCTCGTTGAGCCAGATGTGCCGCCAGTCCGCCACCGTCAGGCTGTTGCCGAACCACTGGTGGGCCAGTTCGTGCACGACAAGCCGCTCGTGCGTGCGCCGCCCGTCGACGTGGTTCCGGCCGAAGATGGCCATGCCCTGCGCTTCGACCGGATCGTCAAGGTCGTCGTCGGCGACCACGACGACGTACTCCCGGAACGGGTACGGCCCGAAGAGCCGCTGCAGCGCCGCCATGATCTCGCCGTGCCGGCCGAAGTCGTGGGCGACGTGCCTGCGCAGCGCGGGCGGGATCGCGGCGCGCTGCACCACCCCGCCGGCGGCCAGGTCCACCAGCTCGTAGCGTCCGATCTGGACGCTCATCAGGTACGGCGAGGTGGGCTCGTGCCGCTCGTACACCCAGGTCGTGCTGCCCGCGCCACGCCGCCGGAGAACGGGATCACCGGTCACCAGGACGGTGTACGGGGAGGAGGTCGTGACCGCCACCCGGAAGGTGGCCTTGGCGCCGGGCTGGTCGTCGCACGGGAACCACGACGGTGATCCGTTCGGCTGGCTGGCCACGAGCGCACCGTCGGTCAGCTCCTCCCACCCGAGTTCGCCCCAACGGCCGGAGATGGGCACCGGCTTCCCCGCGTACCGGATGTCCACCCGGAAGGTGTCCCCGGCGCCGATCGGCCGCTCAGGCTTGATCTGCAGCTTGTCCGGCCGGTGGAGGTATTTTGCCGGGCGCCCGTCCACCCGGACGTCCTGTACGCGGAGCCGACCGAGGTCGAGCGTGAACCGCGACAGGTGCTGCACGGCCACCGCGGTGATGTCGGCCCGGCCGCCGAGCCGGTTCGACGCGACCCGGTAATCGAGGTCGAGGTCGTAGTGCAGCACCCGGTAGCCGCCGTTGCCGTGCTCGGGCAGGTACGAGTCGCCCGAGCGTTCGGCGCCGGGCGTGGCACCGGGCGACGTCATGCCGACCGCGCGACCGGCGCCGGCCAGGTCGCGATCGGGTTGCCCAGCCACCGGCTGTCGCACGGAACGGCGTCGCCGCGGGTCACCAGCGAACCCGGTCCGACGGTGGTCCGCGCGCCGATGCTCGCGCCCGGCAGAACGATGCCGTGCGGGCCGAGCGCGGCTCCCGCGCCCAGTACGACCTCATCCATGCTCATCACACGATCATGGAACAGGTGGGTCTGCACCACACAACCGCGGTTCACCGTGGCGCCGTCGCCGAGCCGCACCAGGTCGTACTCGGGCAGCCAGTAGGTCTCCAGCCAGACGCCCCGGCCGATCTTCGCGCCGAGCGTGCGCAGCCACAGCGTGAGGAGCGGCGTGCCGGTCGCGAAGCGGACGAGCCACGGCGCGGCGAGGACCTCGACGAACGTGTCGGCGAGCTCGTTGCGCCACACGAAGGAGGTCCACAGCGCGCGCTCGGTGGCCCGGAACCGCCCGACCAGCAGCCACTTGGCAGCCGTCGCGATGGCGGCGGCGGCGATCGCCGCACCCAGCAGCACCGGCCCGGAGACGAGCGCCGCCGCTCCCCACCCAGCGGTTCGCCAGACGAACGCGAGGACGGCCAGGACGCCGACCGCCAGGGCGGCGGCGAACATCACCGGGACGATCCGGCACAGCTCGATCGCGGCCCGGGCCAGCTTCAGCCGAACCGGCGGGTCGAAGGTGCGGCTGGTGTCCGCGGCTTCCACGGTACGGCGCAAGGGCATCGGCGGTGCGCCCAGCCACGACGAGTCCTTCTTCGCCTTGAGCGGCGCCGACGACAGCACGCCGACGAGCCCGCGCTTGGGCACCGATCTGCCGGGCGCCGCCATCCCGGAATTGCCGAGGAATGCCTGCTTGCCGATGCGGGCCGGAGCGACACGCAGCCACCCGTGGCTCAGCTCGTACGTCGCGACCATGGTGTCGTCGGCCAGGAAGGCCCCGTCCGCGACCGTGGTCATCGTGGGCAGGGCGAGCACCGTGGAGGCCTCCACTCCGCGCCCCACCTTGGCCCCCAGCAGCCGTAACCACACCGGTGTGAAGAGGCTGGCGTAGAGCGGGAACAGCCCGACCCGGGCCATCCCCATCAGCCGCTCGGTCGTCCAGACCTGCCACGCCACCCGCCCCTGCACGGGGTGGTACCCGGCGCGCAGGCCGATGCTGAGCGCCCGGACGGCCCCGAGCACCAGCAGCGCATAGCCCACGACGTAGGCGACGGTCGCCACCGCGACGGCGGCCAGCACCGCACCGACTGTCGGTCGGACCGTGAGGGTCCAGCCGAGCAGGGCGAGCGCCGGCAGAGCGGCGACGACCGGTACCAGCCCCAGCAATTGGGCGGTCACTCCGTACGCCATCGGCCAGAGGCGTGACCCCGTCCGCGACTGCGTGGGACGCTGCCCGGGCCACCCGGCCGAATCCTTGGCAGCGGGTGCGGCCGGTGAACCGGCCCAGAGCTGGTTCGCCGGTACGGCACCGGTCACGGCCGAGCCCGCGGCGATGCGCGCGCCCTTGCCGACCCGAGCGCCCGGCATCAGGGTGCTGCGGGATCCGACCCGGGCGCCGGCGCCGACGCGTACCTTGCCGATGCGGACGACGTCGCCGTCGACCCAGTGGCCGGACAGGTCGACCTCCGGCTCGATCGCCGCGCCGCGGCCGAGCTTCAGCAGGCCAGTGACCGGCGGCGCGGAGTGCAGGTCGACGTCGGCGCCGATCTGCGCGCCGAGCGCCTTGGCGTAGGTGATCATCCAGGATGCTCCGGCGACGCTGGTGGCGCCGGTCAGCTCGGCGAGTCGTTCAGCGGCCCACAGCCGCAGGTGCACGCTGCCCCCGCGCGGGTAGCTGCCCGGGCGTACCCCCCGGAGCAGCAGTCGCGCTCCTCCGGCGGCCACGGCGATCCGGCCGAGCGGGCTGAACAGCAGCGCCCAGCCCAGCGCCACCCACCACCAGGACACGGTCGCCGCCCAGGGTGCCGGAGCCAGCAGGGCGAGAACGTTGCCGAGGGCGGCCAGGACGGTCAGCCAGCGGAGCCCGACCAGCGCGAGCATCGGCACCATGAGCACGGCCTGGATCAGCCCGGCACGCCGGGGCGTCGGCCGGACCTCCCGACGCGTTGCCACCGTGCTGTCGAGCGCGTCGAGTACGGCCGCGAGCCGCGACAGCTTCGGGTGGAGGTAGATGTCGGCCACCGAGACCCGTGGGTGCCGCCGCCGGATCCACGCCACCAGTTGCGCCGCGTTCAGGCTCCCGCCGCCGTGGTTGAAGAAGTCCGCGCCCGCCTCGGTGGGGCGTACGCCCAAAATCTCCGCCCAGCCGCCAGCGAGCCAGTCCTCGGTCGCGGTCAGCTCACCCGCGGTGTCCTCAGCGGTGGCCAGCGGCCAGGGCAGCGCGGCCCGGTCCACCTTGCCGGACGTACGGGTGGGCAGCGCATCCACCACGGCCAGCAGCGGAACGAGCGCGGCCGGCAGTTGCTCACGGATCCGCAGCGCCGCCATCGCGGAGTCGAATGCGACGCCGTCCTGCGGCACCACGTACCCCACCAGCAGTTGATTGCCCGCGGCGGTCCGCTGCACCGCCGCGGCTGCACCGGCGACTCCCGGCAGTGCCTGTAGTGCGGCGTCGATCTCACCCAGCTCGATCCGGCGTCCGCCGAGTTTGACCTGTTCGTCACCGCGCCCGACGAACAGAAGCCCCTCGGGTTCCGCCCGGACGATGTCCCCACTGCGGTAGGCCCGCTGCCAGCCGAGCGCGGGCAGCACCGCGAACTTCTCGGCGTCCTTGCCCGGGTCCAGGTAGCGGGCGAGTCCCACCCCGCCGATCACCAGCTCGCCGGTCTCGCCCATCCCGACCGGAGCGCCGGACCCGTCGACGACCGCGAGCTCCCAGCCGGCCAGCGGCAGCCCGATGCGTACCGGTCCCTCGCCGGTCATCCGCGCGGCGCAGGCGACCACGGTCGCCTCGGTCGGTCCGTAGGTGTTCCAGACCTCGCGGCCCTCGACGGCCAGGCGCTGCGCGAGCTCAGGTGGGCAGGCCTCCCCACCGAAGATCAGCAGCCGGACGTCCTCCAGCGCCTCGACCGGCCACAGTGCCGCGAGCGTCGGCACGGTCGACACCACGGAGATGCGCTGCTCGGCCAGCCACGGACCGAGGTCGACGCCGCTGCGGACGAGCGACCGCGCGGCCGGCACCAGACAGGCGCCGTGCCGCCACGCCAGCCACATCTCCTCGCAGGACGCGTCGAACGCCACCGACAGCCCTGCCAGGACCCGGTCCTGCGGGCCGATGGCCTCATCGGCCTCGCCGGCGAGAAACAGTTGCGCCTCGGCGTCCACGAAAGCCGCCGCCGCGCCGTGGCTGACCGCGACACCCTTCGGGGTGCCCGTCGAGCCGGAGGTGAAGATGATCCAGGCGTCGTCGGCCGGGCCGGGCCGGCCGCTCCCGCCCTCGGGAGTACGGCGAAGCGACACCGTCAGCCCGTCACCGAGCACCGCGGCGACGTCCGCCTCGGCGAAGACGAGCTCGGCGCGTTCCTCGGGATCGTCCGCGTCGACCGGCACGTAGGCCGCGCCCGCCGCGAGCACACCGAGGATCGCCAGGTACAGCTCGGCCGTACCCGACGAGATCCGGACGCCCACCCGGTCGCCGCGGCCAATCCCGTGCCGGGCGAGCGACGTTCGTACGGCCTCGACCTCGTCGGCCATGTCGCGGTACGTCAGTGCCGTGGCGCCGCTGTCGAGAGCGCGGGCGTCGGGGTGTGCGCGCACGGTCTCGTCGAGAATGTCGACAAGTGTGCGGCGGACCGGGGCCGAGGAGGAGCGGAACACCGCGGGGGCCGCCGGTGCGGTGCCCATCGGCGGAAGTGTGCCCGGCCGCGAATCAGTCGTCATGGTCACCGGGCGTGCACCATCTTCACCTCGCGGGTCGGCCTCATCCAGGCGTGCGGCATGCGGACCCGCCCTGGGCAGCCCTCAACGCTACGTCGCACCAGCGGAAAAGCGGCCGCAACACAGCGGATTCGTGTCCACCACCACACTGCGTCTCCCGCCAGAGGCTTGACACAGAGCGGTGCCGTCAACCTGACAGGCCCGGGCCGTGGGTCGCGGCCCGGGCGTTCCCGGCGGTCAGACGATCTCGATCACCGCGGCGGTCCACATGAAACCGATGCCAGCGCCGATCGTGACAAGGCGGTCGCCGGACTTCAGGCGGTTCGTCTCGTACAGGTGGTTGATGCCGGCGAACTGGTCGCAGTTGCCCATGTGGGCGTAGTCCAGGCCCCACTCGTACGTGGTGGTGGCCGGGTCGAGATCGAGCGTCTTGTAGAAGCTCCACTCGGCGATCGGCCGGATCAGCGTCGCGTGGACGAACCACTGCGCGTCCTTGAGGGTCATCTCGGCCTCGTCGAGGAGCTGCTCGAGCACCCCGGCCACCCTCTGGCCGACCAGGCCCACGGCGTCGTCGTACGCGTCCTCGTTCTTCATCAGCCAGTCGTCCTTGCGGGCGGTCAGATTCACCGGCTTGCCGTCGTCGAACGGCGTCCTCGACCACGGCTCGGGACCGCGGTAGAGCGGCTCCAGGCTCGGCTCGGTGGCGCTGACCGTGCTGATCACCTTGGCGAATCCGCCGCGCTTGGAGACCACGGCCGCGGCGGCGCCGTCGCCGAAGACGGTCTGGTCGTCGCTCGTCCACCGGTCGATGAACGGCAGGTGGAAGGCGTCGCCCGAGGTGATCAGCGCGGCGGTGGCCGACGGGCGGGCGATCAGGTGCGAGGCGGCGAGCTCGATGCCGCCGAGTAGGCCGTTGCTGCCCTGGCGGATCTCCATGGTGACCGAAGCGCCGTTGGCGCCCACGGTCTCCTGCTGCACGTAGTGTGCGGGGCTCCAGAACTCCCGGCCCTGGTGTCCGACGTACGCGTGCAGCACCGCGTCGAAGTCCTCGGGTCGGTGCCCGGAGCGCTCCACCGCCTGCCGTCCCGCCACGGCCGCCATCACCGGGCCGGACTCGCCGGGCCCGGCCACCCGGACCGCGCGGATGCCGTTGGTCTCGGCGGCGGTCGCGTCGTAGACGCCGTCAGCGACCGCCTGCTCGGCGGTGTAGACCTCCTCCGGCAGGTGTACCCCGAGCCCGGCCAGATAGATGTTGTCCCAACGCACAGCGCCTCCTTGTGGTCGCACCATTTGCACCGAGCATGGCGGGCCCGGCTCGACCGGCCCTTGAGCGCGACTCAGCGCCGGCTGAAGACGACCTCGCGGGTGGGTTGATCAGCGCGGCCGGCCCCGGCCGGGCGGCCTCCGCGCCGTCCGGTGCGGCGCCGAGGACAGCGACCCGTACCGCGGCCGGCACGGCTGCGGTCGGGTCGTTCGCACTGTCGGGGCCGTGCGTTCCGGCAGGGGTACCGGGGTGGCCGACTCGCCCACACTGATCAGTCCTTGTGCGATCCAGCCGGCGACCCGCCGGATCACGATGCCCAGGGTGGGCCACAGGCGCGCCATGCCGTGAGGTTGCCTCAGCGCGGTCCAACGTCCCTGGAGCGCGGCTCGCCCAAGGGCCGCTCCAGGGACGTGCGCCACGGTGGAACCCCGAACCTGGTCACCGCAGGAGGCTCAGCACGAGCACGACCGCCCCCAGGGTGAAGAAAAGGGGGAAGTCCGGTGGCAGGATGCCGCCGAGGTGCCGGTGAAAGCGCAGGACCAGCATCAGGCCGAAGAAGCCCAAGGCGTACGCGGCACCCAGCACGGCGGCCGACGAATGCCACCACCCGAGGACCAGCAACGCCGCCGCGGCGGCGTCGAACGTCCCGAGGAGCAGGACCAGCCAGCGCTCCGGCCGGAAGCCGAAGTGCTTGGTCAGCGGATCGATGCCGGCCTCCATGCCGATGAACATGGCCAGCCCGTGCAGGACGAACTCCATGACGAGGATGGCTGAGCAGACAGTGGCGATGATCCGCACCTGTGGCCTCCTAGGCGGGTAGCGGGCCGGTCGGGCAATGAATAGATGAATCCCGATGTAGGCTGCCGTGCCCGGACTCCCCTTCGCGTGCCAGGCAAGATCAGGACGACTTAATTAGATCAGTGGCCCGGAAGAAAATCAATGCTCTTGACAAAGAGCAGTGCTCCCTAAATGATCGGTCTGTACACCGGCGCAGGACATATCTGTAGGTAAGGGCGAAAGGAAGCGCCATGAGCGAGCAAGTCCAGGTCGCGGCCGGGCGCGAGTCGGCGTTGCACCGCCGCCGCTGGCTGATCATGTCCGTGGTGTCAGTCGGTCAGTTGATGATCGCGCTCGACACCACGGTCGCCAGCGTGATGGGCCCGCAGTTGCAGAAGGATCTCGGGCTCTCCGCCACCGGCCTGCAATGGGTCTTCAACAACTACATCGTGCTGTTCGGCGGCCTGTTGCTGCTCGGTGGCCGGCTCAACGACGTGATCGGGCGCCGGCGCATGTTCATCGGCGGGCTGGTGCTCTTCGCGCTCGGCTCGCTGCTGGCCGCGATGGCGAACACCGACACGCAGATCATGGCCGCCCGGGCGGTCCAGGGCATCGCCGCGGCTGGTCTGTCCCCGGCCTGTCTGTCCATCCTGGTCGTCGCGTTCAAGGACCCGACCGAGCGCAGCAAGGCGTTCGGCGTCTGGGGCGCGGTCATCGGCGTCGGCGCCGGTCTCGGCACGCTGCTCGGTGGCGCCATCGTCGATGTCAACTGGCGGCTCGCGTTCTACATCAACCTGCCGATCGCCGCGGTGCTGCTGTTCGCCGCGTTCGCGCTCATTCCGGGCGGCGCCCCGGTCGGGCCGCGACCCAAGGCGGACGTGCTCGGTGGCCTGACCGGAACGCTCGGCCTCGGCGCGCTCGTCTTCGCCATCGTGAGCGTCAACGACCACGGGTGGACCGGCATGCGCACCCTGGTGTCGTTCGCGATCGCGGTGATCATGCTGCCGGCGTTCGTGGTGATCGAACAGCGGGCGGAAGCGCCGCTGCTGCCGCTGCGACTGTTCCGCCTGCGCGGGGTGGTCGCCGGCAGCCTCGGCGAGCTGTTCACCGCCGGCATCATGATCCCGTGCTTCATGCTGCTGCCGATCTACATGCAGAGCGTCCTCGGGTACACCCCGCTGGAGACCGGCCTGGCGTACCTGCCGACCACGCTCGCGATGATGATCGTCGCGGGGCCGCTGTCCAAGGCGATCCCGAAGATCGGCGCCCAGGTGCCGTACGTCATCGGCGCCGTCCTGCTGGCCGTCATGCTGGTCCTGCTGCTGAGGACACCGGTCGACGCGTCGTACTGGTCGGTGCTGTTCCCGATCACCACGCTGCTCGGTGTCGGCCTGGTGCTCTGCCTCATCCCGACCCCGACCGTCGGCACGTCCGAGGCGACCGAGGAGGACGCCGGCACGACGTCGGCCTTGCTCAACGTCTCCACCCAGGTCGGCGGCGCGCTCGGCCTGGCGGTCGCGGCCACCGTGCTCCAGCACCGCATCACCGAGTACGCCGCAGACGGCCGGGTCGGCGCGGACGCGCTCAACGACGCCCTCCAGGCGGGCATCGCGACCCTCTTCGTCTGGGTCGGGCTGAGCCTGCTCACCGGCATCATCGGCTTCCGTGGACTGCCGCCGCGGGTGCCAGCGGACACCGCGGCCGGCACGGACACCGACCGCCCCTCGGTCACGGTGGCCACCTGACCGGCGGCACGTGAACGACCAGGCCCGGCCGACGGCCGGGCCTGGTCGGCGTCTGCTCGGGCGGGGCGAGCAGCCCGGCGAACCGGTGCGGTGCCAGCTCCACGGCGGCTCAGATCCAGCCGGCGTCGCGGGCTATGCGCACCGCGTCGACCCGGGTGCGGGCGCCAAGCTTCGCCGTGATCGACGTGAGGTTGTTGCGGATCGTGCCGATCGACAGGTGCAACATCGACGCGATCTCGCCGGCCGAGTGACCGTGCGCGGTCTTGGTGAGGATCTGCGCCTCGCGCGGGGACAGCGGGTTGAAACGGCGCTCGTTGAGCGCCGCCAGAGCGATCTGCGAGTCGACCACCCGGCGTCCCGCCGCGACCTCGCGGACGGCCGCCGCCAGGGTGGTCGGCGACGATCCCTTGAGGATGAACCCGGTTACCCCCGCCTCGATGCTGCGTTCCAGCATGCCGGGCTGTTCGATCCCGGTGAGAATGAGGGTGCGGCAGGTCGGCAACTGAAGGTGCAGTTGACGGGCGGCGCTCAACCCGTCCAGGCCGGGCAGATTCATGTCGATGATGGCCACCTGTGGACGGTGAGTGAGCGCCGCCGACAAAATCTTGTCGCCGCGCGCCAGTTCGACGACGACCTCGAAATCTGGCTGTAACTGAAGAAGGGCGACCAAGGCCCCTCGAATCATGTGGACGTCCTCGGCCAGCAAAATCTTCAACTGCGGCGACGACAACATGGCCTCCCGTTCTGTCATCGACCCGGGCGGGACAGCACGGCCCCGTCGTATGGTGGGTTTGTTCGTTCACGTAAGGGAGTCGCCCAGCCGAGCACCGGCTCGCCTGCTCCTGAATGGACAGCCGGTCCCTGGCCCTGCGAGCCGCACCCGACCTGCTGTCAGGCGCCGACACCGCATTCGCAGACCGCGGCGACCAGGACACCGACCGCAGGCACGGCCGCACCGAACAGTGCACCCTGCGGGGCGCCGCCGGTTGGCACCGGGCCGTCGAAAACTGCTCGCACCGGGCGCGAGCCGTAACTGTCCGCGAGCGCGTTCTCCAGCTCCGGACCGGCACCGCGACCCACGCGATGGCTACCTTCCGCGAGCGAACCAGCCATCAGCACGGTCTGGGTCGCGGGACGCGTGAACATCGCCCATAACCGCTGTGACCTCCATGATCCGCACCGTCTACAGCAATTAACAGAACCGGCCCGAACCGGGCAGATAGGAATAACGACGGGGCCGTGGGCGGGATAGGGGAAAAGCGGGCGGAACGAAGGTGACGCGAAGACGGGCCCGGCGTGCAGCCCGGCCCGCTCGCGCAGGTCTGAATATTCATTGTGGTCAGTAGATCACGGCCGGCGGACCCTGTCGGCAGCCCACCGTGTTGATTTGATGACAGAAATCTCGGTGGGGCGCCGGAGTTCCGGCGCCCCACGTGCGAGCTATGCCATGGCGGTCAGGACCGGGTCCAGCAGGGGCCGGCCGCCGCTGAGAATGACTTCCTGGAGGCGGCGCAGGCGCGGGGCCGGCTCGACCCCGAGCTCATCGATGAGCAACGTGCGAATGCGCTGGAACTCCTGCAGCGCGCCATTGATCCGGCCGGACTCGTACAGCGAGACCATGTAGTGGGCGGCGAACCGCTCGTTGATCGGGTGGCGGCTGGAGAGTGTACGTAGCTCACCGACGATCTCGTGGTGCCGCCCCAGGTGCAGGTCGGCGTCGATCCGACGGCTGAGCGCGGCCTCCCTGGCGTCCTGAAGCGCCATCGCCTCCAGGCCGAGCAGCGGGCCGATCTGGATGTCCGACAGCACCGGCCCGCGCCACAGGTCCAGTGCCGCGCCGAGCAATCGGCTGGCCATCCGGCGGTCGCCGTCCTCGGACGCCCGGGTGCCCTCGGCGGAGAGCCGGCGGAACTCCTGGGCGTCGGTGACGGCGTGGCTGAGCGAGTATCCGCTGCGGTGGGTCACCAGGATCTCCCGGGAGCCCGTCGGGTGCCGGCCGTCGACCGCCTTGTCGATGAGTCGGCGCAGCTGATGGATGTAGGTGTGAATGGTGGTCGTGGCACTCTGCGGAGGATTGTTTTCCCACAGTTCCTCGAAGAGATCCGACTTCGTCACCAGTCGATCCGGGTTGAGAGCCAGCAGGGCGAGTATTTGGCACGGTTTCGCGGCACTCGGAACGATTGACGTCTCGTTGTGAGACGCGGACAACGGACCCAACAATTCAATTCGCACGGCCCCCCCAGTCTGTGCAAACGCAACTTCGGTCGAGGGAAAGCCTGCCGAGAGGACGAGTTCTGTGCCAGTGATGGGATCATCGCTGAACGTGAAAATCTCACGGGACCGGTTCCTCCGGTCGATCAACGTCCTGCTCGGGCGGCCTCCGTGGCGAGCTCGACGCGTAACTCGGCACGCAACTGCCGGGCGAACTCGGCCATCGCGTCGCCGGCGAAGTAGAAGTGCCCGCCCGGGAACAGGCACTGCCGCAGCGGCTCGACGGTCTCCTCCTGCCAGGCAGGCAGGCTGCTCAGCGGCGCGAACGGGTCGTCGATGCCGCCGAAGACGGTGACCGGGCAGGGCAGCGGCAGCCGGCCCGCCACGGGTCGGTAGGACGCCACCGCCTCCAGGTCGGCCCGGACGATCCGCAGGAACTGCTCGCGGAACTCCGGGATCTCACCGATGCGGGCCGGTAGCCCGCCAAGCCCGACCAGCGTGGTGAGCAGGCTCGTGTCGTCCAGCCCGGTCAGCTCGGCCGGCCCGGCGACCGGGGTGGCTGGCGCGCTCCGGCCGGAGACTCCCACCCAGACCGGCGGCCTGCCCTGCCCGGCCAGCCGGCGTGCCACCTCGCCGGCCACGATCGCGCCCATGCTGTGGCCGAAGAGCGCGTAGCGGCCATCCGCCTGCGGCGAGACGTCGGCGAGCACCGCGTCGACGACCCGCGTCATCTCCCGGGACAGCCGCTCGCCGTGCCGGGAGCCGCGCCCGGGCAGGTCCAGCAGCAGCACGTCCCAATCGTCCGGCAGCAGCCCGACCAGAGGGTAGTAGGCCATCGCGGAACTGCCGGCATGGTGCAGCAGGATCAGGCGGACGGTGGGGTCGTCGACCGGGCGCGGACGGATGAACGGCCTCACCGGACGCCTCCCGCCGCCACGCTGACCGGCTCCGCCGCCGACCGGGCCGCGATCGTCGCCGCCAACTCGGCGAGCAACTCGCCCAGCGGCCGGTCGACGGCGAACTCCGCCTGCATGTCCGGCGTCGCGTAACGGTTCTCGACACTGCGCACGAAGAGCATCGCGGTGAACGAGTCGCCGCCCAGGTCGGCGAAGGTGGCCGCGAGGTCCAACTCGTCGGCTTTGAGGGCGGCCGCCAGCTCGTCACGGAGGAAGGCGACGACCGCGTCGGTGCCGGTCAGAGCGTCCGTAGCGGCCGGCAGCGGCGTCACCACCGGCGCCCCCGCCTCGAACCCGCCGGGCCGGGGCTCGTCGACCCAGTACCGGCGCCGCTGGAACGGATAGGTGGGCAGGTCCGGAAGGTACCGGGCCCCGCTGGCCCGCAGCGGTTCCCAGCGCAGGTCGACACCGGCCCGGAACACCTGACCGAGCGCGTCCAGGAACACCCGCTCCGCCCGGGCCACCTCGGCCGGGACGAGGACCACGCGCCGCGTACCGAAGCTCAGGACCGCCGCCTCCGTACCAGCGCGCTCACTGCTGGAACGCACCGGTACGGCAAGCGCCGTCAGGGCGGCGACCAACCAGCCGGCCGGTTCGTCGCCGGCGTCGGCGAGGCCGGGGAAGCGGTCCGCCAACCGCCGTACGGCGTCGGCCAGCGCGGCCGGGTCCCCGGTGTGCAGCAGCACCTCCCGGGGCACGTCCGTGACCGTGGCGGCGGGCAGGTCGACGGCGTTGCTGAGCGCCCGGGCCAGCTCCGCGGCGCGGCGCCGGTCACCGCGATCCGGTACGCCATCGGCGCGCGCCCGGCCCGCACCGTGTGGCAGATCGAACCGACCGTCCGGTCGTCTGCGCGGTAGAGCCGGGTGCTGACCGAGGCGGCCAGCGCGCGCAGCGCCGGCTCGCTCCGGGCGGAGAGCACCAGCAGCTCGGGTCGTCCGGCCGGCTCGTCCGGCTCGGCGGGCGCCGGCGCCGACTGGAGCACGACGTGCGCGTTCGTGCCGCTGAGCCCGAACGCGCTGATCCCGGCGAACCGCTCGCCGGTCCAGTCGCGCGGCTCGCGCACCACCTCAAGGCACTGCCGGGACCACGGGATGAACGGGTTCAGCGGTCCCTCGCCCGGTGGCACGTCGGCCACGAGCCGGCCGTGCTGGAGCATGAGCACCACCTTGATCAGCCCGGCCATGCCGGCCGCCGCCTCCAGGTGGCCCAGCCGTGCCTTGACGCTGCCCAGCCGCAGCGGGTCGCCGGCCGGCCGGCCGGGCGCGAACACTCCGTCCAACGCCGCCGCCTCGATCGGATCGCCGAGCGAGGTGCCGGTGCCGTGCGCCTCCACGTAGGAGACCTGCGCCGGCGCGACCCCGGCGTCCTGGAGCGCGGCCAGGATCACCTCCTGCTGGGCGGGGCCGTTCGGCACGGTGAGCCCGGACGACGCGCCGTCGTGGTTGACCGCGGTGCCGCGCAGCACCGCCAGCACCGGCCGGTCCTCGGCCAGCGCGTCGTCGAGGCGCATCACGACCACGGTGGCGACGCCCTCGCCCCGACCGTAGCCGTCGGCGCCGTCCAGGAACGGCTTGGACCGGCCGTCCGGGGCGACCGCGCGGCTCTGACACAGCGACACCATCAGCTGCGGTGAGAACAGCAGATTCGCGCCGCCGACCAGCGCGTACCGGCACTCCCGGCCACGCAACGCCCGGGCCGCGGAGTGCAGCGCCACCAGCGACGACGAGCAAGCGGTGTCCATGGTGACGGCCGGGCCGCGCAGCCCGAGCGCGTAGCTGATCCGCCCGGCCGCGAAGCAGTGCCCACTGCCGGTGCCGAAGTACGGGTCGAGCCGTTCCGGGTCACCGTCGGCGAGCCGTTGCCCGTACTCGGCGGCCATGATGCCGACATAGACGCCCGCGTCCAGCCGCCCACCGCGGCGGACCGCGACGCCGGCCCGCTCAAGTGCCTCCCAGGAGGTCTCCAGCAGCAGCCGCTGCTGCGGGTCCAGCGACTCGGCCTCCCGGTTGGAGATGCCGAAGAAGTCGGCGTCGAAGCTGGCCACGTCGCGCAGGAAGCCGGCCCGCCGCACGTACGACCGTCCGGCCCGGCCGACCTCGGGGTGGTACGCCGCGCGCAGCCCCGGCCGGTCGGCGGGAATCTCGGAGGCCGCGTGCCCCGTGCCGCTGAGCAGGTCCCAGTACGCCTCGGGCGTGCTGACCCCGCCGGGGAACCGCAGCGCCATTCCGACCACCGCCAGGGGGGTGTGCCGCTCCTGCTCAAGTTCGCGGATGCGTGCCCGCAGGCCACGGGACTGCCGTAGTTGTTCCTCGACCAGGGCGCGCAACTCCGTTGAATCCACGTCGCTCCTCGCTTCTTGCTGGGCCTCGCGGCACCGGTGCTCGATTACGGCGGGACCGTACCGACGCGTACTTGAGACCGCCTGAGGTCAGCGCGGTGCAGCGATCGTCAAGAACGGCTCAAGGGGGCCCGGACAGACTCGGCCTCACCGACAGCAGGAGGCACAGTCATGACCCGCAACACGGTGCAGGGCATCCTCGGGTGCATCGGCGGCACACCGCTCGTCGAGCTCGACGGCCTGCTGCGTGACGTTCCGGCCCGGGTGTTCGCGAAGCTCGAGCTGGCCAACCCGGGCGGCAGCATCAAGGACCGTACGGCGCTGAACATGCTGTTGCACGGCATCCACAGCGGCGAGCTGGTCCCGCACCGGTCGGTGGTGATCGAGTCCAGCTCGGGCAACCTGGCCGTGGGCATCGCACAGATCTGCCGGTACTTCGGGTTGCGCTTCATCTGCGTGGTGGACGCCAAGACCACCCAGCAGAACCTCGCGATCCTGCGGGCCTTCCAGGCCGAGATCGAGCTGATCGAGGAACCGGACCCGGCCACCGGTGAGTTCCTGCCGATTCGCCTGCAACGGGTCCGCGAGCTGATGGCACGCGAGCCGCACGGCTACTGGCCGAACCAGTACGCGAACCCGCGCAACCCGCAGGCGCACCACCGCACCATGCAGGAGATCGTCGACGCGCTGCCCGGCGATCTGGACTTCATCTTCTGCGCCACCAGCACCTGCGGCACGTTGACCGGTGTCACCGAGTACGTCCGGGAGCACCGGATGGGCACCACGGTGATCGCGGTGGACGCGGTCGGCAGCGCCATCTTCGGCGACGAGAGCCGGCGGCGGCTGATCCCGGGCCACGGCGCCTCGGCCCCGCCGCCGCTGCTCGACCCGGCCAGCACCTGGCCGGTCGTGCACGTGTCCGACCTGGACGCCGTGGTCGGCTGCCGGCGGCTGATGGCGCGGGAGGCGATCCTGGCCGGCGGCTCCTCCGGCGCCGTGGTGTCGGCGCTGGAGCGCTACCGCGACCAGATCCCGGCCGGCGCCACCTGCGTGCTCGTCTTCCCGGACCGCGGGGAGCGCTACCTCAACACGATCTATTCCGACACCTGGGTCCGGCAGAACTTCGGCGAGGTGTCGCACCTGTGGAAGGAATCCGGGATCGCGGCCGCCGGGCGGCTGTGACGACCGGCAGGCAATCGACGAGAGGGACGACGATGCGGATCTCCGCTCTTCCCGACGGTCTTCCGGCCGTCATCAGCAACGACGACAACGGCGCGATCCTCGACACGGTGCGCGACAACCGCGCCGCGATCCGGTCGCTCATCACCGAGAAGGGCGCGGTGCTGTTCCGCGGCTTCGACGTCGGCGGCGTCGACGGGCTGCACACCGTGGTGCGGACGCTGTCCGGCGAGCCGCTCGACTACACCGAGCGGTCCTCGCCGCGCAGCAGCCTCTCCGGCAACGTCTTCACCTCGACCGACTACCCGGAGAGCGAGGAGATCTTCCTTCACAACGAGTGCTCGTACCAGCAGCACTGGCCCATGAAGGTCTACTTCTACTGCATCACCCCGTCCGCGACGCAGGGCGCCACCCCGTTTGCCGATGTCCGCAAGGTCCTTGAGCACATCGACCCGGCGGTGGTCGAGGAGTTCACCCGGCGCAAGTGGTCGTACGTGCGCAACTTCGGGCCGATGGGTGGCACCTGGCAGTACTTCTACGACACCGACGACCGGGCCGAGGTGGAGCGGTACTGCGCCGCGCAGAACATCCAGGTCGAGTGGATCGGCGAGGACGGGCTGCGCACCCGGGCGGTGCGCGACGCCGTGCACCGGCACCCGGTCACCGGCGCCGAGGTGTGGTTCAACCACGCCACCTTCTTCCACGTGGACACGCTGCCGGGCGTCTACCGCGAGGAGATGCTGGAGATGTTCGGCGAGGAGAACCTGCCGACCAACAGCTACTACGGCGACGGCGGCCAGATCCCGGCCGAGGTGACCAAGCACCTCCAGGAGGCGTACCGGGCCGCCAGCACCCGGTTCGACTGGCAGAAGGACGACCTCGTCGTCATCGACAACATGCTGACCGCGCACGGCCGGGAGCCGTACACCGGCGCTCGGAAGATCGCCATCGCCATGGGTGAGGCGTCGAACGCGGCGGTCGAGGCACCGTGACCACGTACGCCGGCCCGGCGCTCGTGATGCGGCCGGCGCTCCCGGACGACCTCGACGAGATCACCCGGATCGAGGTCGGGCCGGAAACCACGCCGTACATCGGCGTCACCGGCCGGGAATACCACCTGGCGGCCCGCGCCGACGCCGACCAGGAGCACCTGGTCGGTGTGGTCGGGACGACCGTGACCGGTTTCATCCTGCTGGCCGGGCTGCGCGACGGCGGCGGCCGGATCGAGCTGCGCCGGATCGTACTGGCGCACGAGTTCCGCGGCCGCGGGCACGGCCGGGCGATGGTGCGGGCCGCGGTGGCCCACGCCCACGAGCGGTACGACGCCCGGTCCGTCTGGCTGGACGTCAAGCCGGACAACCACCGGGCACTGGCGCTCTACACCTCCGAGGGTTTCCGCCCGGACGGCACCATCCCGGATCCGCAGGAGCCCGCTGAGGTGCTGTTGCTGATGACGCGGCCGCGCGACGACCGCGCCGCTCGAACCGAAAGTGAGGACTGAGGATGAGGGAGAAGCTGGCGCTCGTCGACCCGGACGCGACCGGGTCGGCGTTCACCGCCGGTCACGCGGGCGACGCCGGATGCGAGCGGTGCGTGGCCGAGCTGACCGAGGTCGGCCACGACTTCGTCGGGGCGTTCGCCAAGCGCGACTACGAGCGGTTCATCGGGCACTTCATCGGCGCCAACGCCACCGGCCTCGGCGCCGACGGGACCGTCGGCATGAACCGCGACGCCTGGGGCCGGATCCTCCAGGAGTACTTCGAGGAGCCGACCTGGACGCTGACGGTCACGCCGATCAAGACGGTGGTCCAGCAGTGCGTCAGCGGCCAGATCCTCGAGGTCGTCCGCTTCGACTCCGCCGAGATGACCATCACCTTCGTGCACGCCACCTGCTGGCTGCGCGACCACGGCACCTGGAAGGTGGTGCTGCAGACCGAGGCCGGCCCGTTGCAGGACACCCAGGCCCTGCTGGACCGCGTCGCCGAGCAGCAGGCCGAGGTGGCCCGGTCATGACACAGACCCTCCCCGCGCGGACCGACGGCGGCCCGGCGCCGGACCGCCGGAGCCGACCCGAGTTCCACGGCTCGGCGGTCGTCGCGTTCCGGGAGTCGGCCGCGGCCCACCCCGGCCGCGCCGCGGTCGTCGGTGTCGACGCCACGCTCACCTACGCCGAGCTGGACGACCGCAGCGACCGCCTGGCCACACTGCTGGCCGCCCGGGGCGCCGGGCCGGAGCGCGCGGTCGGCGTGCTGCTGCCCCGCACCGCCGACCTGATCGTCGCGATCCTCGGCATCCTCAAGGCCGGCGCGGTCTATGTGCCGTTCGACCCGGAGCAGCCGGCCCAGCGCCTCGGGCGGATCGTCCGCGACGCCGCGCCGGTCACCACTATCACGCACGCCGACCTGGTCGACTCGCTGCCCGAGGGGTCCGGGCCCGACCCGGTGCTGCTCGACCGGACCGACTGGTCCACCGTGGAGCGCTCGGAGCCGGCCGTCCTGCACCCGGACAACCTCGCGTACATCATCTTCACCTCCGGCTCGACCGGGCGCCCGAAGGGCGTCGAGGTGTCACACCGGGCGCTGATCAGCTTCCTGAACGGCATGGAGCAGGGCGGCTTCTTCGGGCCGCCCGGCGTCCGGCTGGCCTGGAACGCCTCGGTCGCGTTCGACGCCTCGGTGCAGGAGTGGGTGCGGGTCTTCCGCGGTGACACGGTCGGCGTGTTGACCGACGACATGCGGCGCGACGCCGAGGAGTTCGCCGAGTTCATGGTCGAGCGCGAGCTCACCGAGGCGGACATGACGCCGTCGCACGCGCAGATGCTCATCGAGGACCTGGCCGACATCGCCGGCCCGGAGCGGCACCTGCGGCTCTTCATCGCCGGCGAGGCGGTGCCGCCCGGCCTGTGGTCGCGGTTGCAGGCGCTGATCGGCGACGGCGTGGTCACGGCCATGAACCTGTACGGGCCGACCGAGGCCGCGGTCAACGTGGCCGGCACGTTCATCCGGCCCGGCGAGAGCCCGACGATCGGCCGCCCGCTCGCCGGGGTCGAGGCTCGCGTGGTGGACATCGATCTCGTACCGGTCCCGGACGGCACGCCTGGCGAGTTGTGCGTGGCCGGGCCCTACCTGGCCCGGGGCTACTCCGGACGGGCCGGGCTCACCGCCGCGCGATTCGTGCCCGACCCGCTGTCGGCCGACGGCGCCCGGATGTACCGGACCGGCGACCGGGTGGTCCGCCGGGTCGACGGGACGATCGAGTACATCGGGCGCACCGACGACCAGATCAAGATTCGGGGACACCGGGTCGAGCTCGGCGAGATCGAGTCGGTGCTCGCCGATCACCCGGACGTCAGCCGCGCGGTGATGCTCTACCAGCGCGGGGACGACGGCGGGCGGCTCTCCGCCGTGCTCCACCTGCGGCCCGGCGGCGACCTGAAGGCCGTCCGGGCGTACGCGGCCGGCCAGTTGCCGAGCTGGATGCAGCCCAGCGACTGGGCGGTCGTCGACGCCATCCCGCTGACCGTCGGCGGCAAGGCCGACCGCGGTGCCCTCATCCGCCGGCTCACGTCCCCCGAGGACGCCCCGGACGGGTCCGAACCTGCCAAGGAGACGCAGATGAAGGTCGACGCCACGAACACCGTCCGCGAGGTGTGGTGCGAGGTCCTCGAGCTCGAGAAGGTCGACGACGAGGACGACTTCTTCGTCATCGGCGGCCACTCGCTCAGCGCGATGCAGGTGGCCAGCCGCCTGCGGGCCGGCCTGGGCGGGGTCAAGATCCCCACCCGGATGCTGTTCGAGCACCGCACGTTCGCCGCCTTCACGGCCGCGGTGAACGAGCGCCTGAACAGTGCGGCGGTGTCGGCGTGAGCCGCTGGACCGTGCTGGTCAACCACGAGGAGCAGTACGGGCTGTTCCCGGCCGACCGGCCCAGCCCCGGCGGGTGGCGCCCGGCCGGCTTCGAGGGCACCGAGGAGGAGTGCGTCGCGCACGTCGACCAGGTCTGGACCGACCTGCGCCCGGTGTCGCTGCGCCGCGCCACGGCCGGGCAGCCCGGCAGCTAGGAACCGGGAGGCCGGCCGGCCGATGCCCCCTCAGCGGCGGCCGGCCTCCCCCAGCCGCACGACGACTCAGGAGCTGATGAGAAGCATGTCCCAGGTACCACCATTCGCGATCATCTCCGGCCGGCAGGTCCACGATGCCGTGCACGGGCGGGAGCGCGAGGTCACCGAGCTGATCGAAAGCGCGTACCGGCTGCACGGCGAGGGCGAGACGACCAACCCGGACTCGTACTTCCTGCGCTTCCCGGACCGGCCGCGGGACCGGATCATCGCCCTGCCGGCCTCGGTCCGGGGCAAGGTCGGCGTGCACGGACTCAAGTGGATTTCCAGCTTTCCGGACAACGTGACGGCCGGCATCCCGCGCGCCTCGGCGGTGCTGGTCCTCAACGACTTCCACACCGGCTACCCGATCGCCTGTCTCGAGGCGTCGATCATCAGTGCGGCGCGGACAGCGGCGTCGGCGGCGTCGGCGGCGGTCCGCCTGTCCACCGCGCGCGGCGCCGCGCCGCGCCGGCTCGGCGTGGTGGGCGCCGGGGTCATCGCCCGCTACACCTACCACTACCTGCGGGCCAACGGACTGCACTTCGATTCGGTCGGGGTACACGACCTGTCGGCGGAGCACGCCGCAGGGTTCGGCGACCACCTTCGACGCTCCGGAGAGCAGGACGTGGTTCGGCACGACAGCCTCGACGGGCTGTTGGCCGACAGCGACCTGGTGCTGTTCGCGACCGTCGCCGGCGAGCCGCACGTGATCGACCCGGCGCTGTTCGGCCACGCGCCGCTGGTGCTGCACCTGTCGCTGCGCGACCTCGGCCCGGACGTGATCCTGAACGCCTGGAACGTGGTCGACGACGTCGAGCACGTGATGAAGGCCGGCACCTCGGTCCACCTCACCGAGCAGCGGGTCGGCCACCGGGACTTCGTCGCCGGCACGCTGTGTGACGTCCTGGCCGGGCGGATCGCCCCGCCCGCGGACCGGCCGGTCGTGTTCTCCCCGTTCGGCCTCGGTGTGCTCGACCTGGTGCTGGCCAAGCACGTCTACGACCAGGTTGCCGCCGACGGCGGGCTGACCACCGTCCCGGACTTCTTCTACGACCTCCAGCGGTACGGCTGAGCGCCCGATCACGACGGCCCCGATCTCGAAGGCAAGGATCGAACATGAGACTGGTTTCATTGAGCGAGGTGCTGCCCGGCGAGCCCGTGACCAACCGCGACATGGCCGAGCGCTTCGGCTTGCACGAGCGGTGGCTGGACTCCGTCACGGGCAACCGCACGCGCTACTTCTGCCGACCGGACAGCCCCACGGGCGTACCGAAGACCACCGGCGACCTGGCCACCGAGGCGGGGGAGCAGGCCCTGGTCCGGGCCGGTGTGGACCCGGCGGCCATCGACTTCCTCATCCTCTCCACGGCGTCCCCGGACCACCTGATGCCGGCGACCGTCAACCTGGTCGCCGACCGGCTCGGCCTCAACGACCTGCCGACCTTTCAGCTGACCTCCGGCTGCGCCGGCGCGTTGCAGGGCCTCTACACCGCCCGCGCGCTGCTCGCCTCGGGCCTGCGCCGCGGCCTGGTCATCGGCGCCGACACCTGCCGCAACATGCTGCCGCCCGGCGACGCCGCGGTCCAGCTGCGGCCGGCCGAGATGGTGAACTTCGCGATGTTCGGCGACGGCGGCGGGGCGGCCGTGGTGGAGGCCGGCGAGGACGGCCCGGGCCTGCTGGTCGAGCACCTGTTCCTGCGCACCGTCGGCAAGGGCCGGGCGCCCGCCCAGATCGTCCGCTGGTACGGCGCCGCCGGCGCGCCGCAGGAGACCGGCGAGCACGGCCGCGTGGTGCGCGAGGCGATGAGCGAGGAGGACTACAAGGCGATCGAGCAGCATGTGCCGGAGGCCGCCCGGGCCATCCTCGACGAGCTGGTGGCGGTCACCGGATGGCGGCTGCCCGACGTCGAGCACGTCCTCACCCCGCAGCTCAACGGCGTGATGACCGAACGGATCCGCGAGTATCTCAGCATCGGCGAGCAGCAGGCGGTGTCCTGCGTGGCGGACACCGGCAACAACGGCAACGCGTTGCCGTTCATCCAGCTCAACCGGGCGCTGCGGCGCATCCGTGGCGGGGTGGGCGAGCGCGGCCGGATGCTGGTGGCGACCGTCGAATCGTCGAAATGGGTACTGGCCGGCATGGCGCTGCGCCACCGACCCGAGGGCGACTCCAATGTCGATTGACCACAGCGTCCCGCCCGCCCCGGCCACCGGCCGGGTCGCGCTGGCCGAGTTGCGGGCCACTCTCGGCGCCATCCCGCCGGATCTCGCGGCGGTCCGCGAGCTGCTCGGCCGGGTGCCCGACCCCTCGATCTGGAGGCGGCCGGCCGCCTCCTGCACGGCGCCCGCGGCCGCGCCGCACTTGCCGGTGCGGACCTGCCGCGGACGACCGTGGCCCTGCTCGGCAGCTCCACCCTGGACGCGCTGCCCCCGATGATCACCGCGGCGGCGCTCCGCCGCGGGATCCTCCCCGAGGTCCGGATGGCCGGGTTCAACCAATGGCAGCTGGAGATCGCCGCCGGCGCGCCGGAGCTGTCCACGCTGCGTCCCCGGCTGGTTGCCTGCCTGCTCGACGACGCGGCGGTCTTCGACCGGGTGGCCGACCCGGTCGACCTCGACGAGGTCGAAGCCCGTTGCGTCGCCTTCCCGACGGAGGTTGCCACCTGGGCCACCGCCGCCCGCGAGACGCTGGGCGGCCTGACAGTGCTCGGCACCATCCCGCTGAGCCCGCTGCGGTCGCGCCGGCTGGTGAGCTACGCCGCCCGTGCCCGGCTCGCCGCAGTGTGGTCGCGGATGAACGCCGAGTTGGCCGGCCTGGCCGCCGACCTGCCGTCGGCCGTGGTACTGGACTTCCCGGACCTCGCCGAGACGGCCGGCGGCATCTTCGCGGGCGACCGGATGCGCCACGTCGCGGGCCACGCCTACAGGCCCAGCTACCTGCTCGCGTACGCCGAGGAGCTGTCCCGGGTCGCCGCCGCCGACCTGGGCCGGTCCGCCAAGTGCCTGGTGCTCGACCTGGACAACACGGTCTGGGACGGCGTGGTCGGTGACGTCGGCACCGCCGGGCTGCGGGTTGGCGGCAGCTATCCGGGGACCGCGCACACCGAGCTCCAGCGGCTTGCCCGCGACCTGTCTGCACAGGGCGTCCTGCTCGCGGTCAGCTCCAAGAACGACGACCCGCTCGCCGTCGAGGCGCTCGACACCCACCCCGAGATGCTGCTGCGCAGCGAGCACTTCGTGGCCCGACGGATCGACTGGGAGCCCAAGGCCGGCAACGTCCGGGCCATCGCCGCCGAGCTGAACCTCGGCAGCGACGCCTTCGTCTTCGTCGACGACAACCCGGTCGAGCGGGAACTGATGCGCCGGATGGCGCCCGAGGTCGCCACCGTCGAGTTGCCCGACGACCCGGCGGGTTACGCCGGCGCGCTCGCCGCCCGCGGCGACTTCCTGGTGCTGTCGCTGACCGACGAGGACCGCGACCGCACCACTTCGTACCGCGCCCGGGCCCGGAGCCGGGAGATCGAGCAGCAGGCGACCAGCCTGGAGGATCACCTGGCACAACTCGGCTCGCGGCTCACCGTCGAGCCGCTGACGCCGATGAACGCCGGCCGGATCACACAGTTGTTCGCCAAGACCAACCAGTTCAACCTCACCGGCGTTCGGTACGGCGCGGCCGAGGTGGACCGGTCCGGCACGGACGGCGCACCCACCTTCTTCGCGGCCCGGCTCAGCGACCGGTTCGGCGACCACGGGCTGATCGCCGCGATCGCCCTCGACCGGGCCGCGGACGGCGCCTGGACGGTCGGCAACTTCGTGCTCAGCTGCCGGGTGTTCAGCCGCGGCGTGGAAAGCACGCTGCTCGGCCTGGTGCTGCGGTCGGCGGCCGCAGCCGGGGCGCCCGGCGTCGCCGGCACGTTCCGGGCGACCGACCGCAACGGCCGGTTCGCCGGCCTCTATCCGTCGCTCGGCTTCCGCCCCACCACCGCTGCCGGCGAGTTCCGGCACGACCTGGCGCGGCTGCCCGACCTGAGTCCCTTCATCGAGATCACGCATGAATCGGAGGTGTTCCGTGCTGGCTGAGGACCTGGTGGTCGAGGTCATCACCGACCTGCTCGACCTGCCCGGCAAGACCCTCGCGGCGGGCACCCCGCTCGTCGCGGTGGACGGCTGGGACTCGGTCAACGCGCTGCGGGTGCTGGTGTACCTGGAGCGCGAGACGGGCCGGCCGCTCGACTACGAGCGGTTTGCCGCGGCCGCCACGGTCGGCGACCTCGCGGAGCTCGTCGACCGGACCGGCGCGGGGACGCCCCGATGAGCGCCGTGCAGGAGACGGACGTCCTGATCGTCGGCGGCGGGCCGGCCGGCGCGCTGCTCGGCTTCCTGCTGGCCCGCCGCGGCGTCGGTGTGCTCGTGGTCGAGAAGCAGACCTCCCTGGAGCGCGACTTCCGGGGCGAGACCGTGGCCGCGCCGTCGGTCGTGACACTGCGCCGGCTCGGCTTCGGCCCGGCGCTCGACGACCACGGCTTCCTGCGCACCGAGGGCGTCACGATGCGGATGGAGGGCCGTCGGGTGATGCACGTCGACTACCGGCGGTTCGGGCTCGGCGAGGTGCCGGTCGACATCCCGCAGCCCGCGCTCATCGCGATGTTCGCGGACGCGGCCGCGCAGTACCCGACGTTCGAGTACCGCTTCGGTGTCTCGTTCACCGGCCTGGTACGCGACGGCGACACCGTCACCGGCGCCCGCCTGCGCAGCCGCGACGGCACGACGACCGAGGTGCGCGCCCGGCTCGTGGTCGGTGCCGACGGCCGGTTCTCCAAGGTGCGGCACGCGGCCGGCATCACCGCCGACGTGCAGCACATGGCCCGCGACTTCCTGTCCTTCAAGCTGCCCCGGCCGGCCGACTGGGGCCTGCAGGCGGAGCTCGTCGTCGACCGCGACCGGCACCTGGTGGTGCTGCCGACGTTCCCGGACTTCCTGCGGATCGGCCACAACCTGCCGAAGCGAGGGCTCGGCGCACTACGCAAGGCGGGCTTCGCGCCGTTCAAGGCGGGCATCATGGCGCTCGACCCGCGGCTGGCCCCGGTCGTCGCGGAGCACCTGAACTCGTGGGACGACACGTCGTTCCTGGAGATCTTCACGGCCGAGGTGCCGGAGTGGACCCGGGACGGCCTGGTCCTGATCGGCGACGCCTCGCACACCTGCACGCCGATCCTCGGCCAGGGCGTCAACCTGGCCATCCAGGATGCGGTGGTGATCGCGCCGATCATCGCCAACGCCCTGTCCGGCGCCGGCCCGATCCCCGCCTCGGCGTTCGCCGGATTCGTGACCGAACGGCGCCGCCACAAGGCGCACGTCACCAGCTTCCAGCGGCTCCAGGAGAAGGCGCTGGCCACCGGCAGCACGCCCGGTGTGCTGTTGCGCCGCGCCCGGTACCGGCTGCTCGACGCGCTGCCGCTGAAGTACCGGATTTTCGGCGGCGTCCTGAACGCTCCGCACGGCATCGACCCGGTCGACCTGGCCCCGGATGCCGGCGGCACCCGGCAGGGCCTCGGCGTCTGACTCACCCGGCCCTGCAACTCCGTTCCTCTCTTCGTCGACATCGAGGCGGTCCCGTGATGCATGACAACGACCCTGCCGGCGACCCGACCCAGCTCCTGGCCGTGGTGGGCATGGCCGGGCGGTTCCCGAACGCGCCCGACCTGGACGCCTTCTGGCAGCTGCTGGCCGACGGCGGTGACGCCATCCGGCCGGTGCCGCCGGAGCGCTGGGACGCCACCGCCCAGCTCGACCCGGAGCGGGCGGTGCAGGACGTCGGCGGCTTCCTCGACGGCGTTGACCAGTTCGACCCCGGCTTCTTCGGCATCTCCCCGCGCGAGGCCGCGGACATCGACCCGCAACAGCGGCTGATGCTCGAGGTGGCCTGGCGGGCGCTGGAGGACGCCGGCCAGCCGGCCGCGGCGCTGCGGGGCACGCGTACCGGCGTGTACGTCGGCGCGTCCTGGCACGACTACGAGATCCTGCGCAAGGAGCGGGGCGCAGGCGCCACCCAGCACAGCACGGTGGGCAACGCCCTGGACGTGATCGCCGCCCGGGTCTCGTACTTCCTGGGCGCCACCGGCCCGTCGCTGGTGGTCGAGACCGGGTGCTCGTCGTCGCTGGTGGCTCTGCACCTGGCCGGCCAGGCACTGCGCACCGGCGAGATCGACGCGGCCCTGGTCGGGGGAGTCAACCTGATCCTCGCGCCGGACGTCTCGATCGGGCTGACCCACTTCGGCGGCCTGTCCCCGGAGGGCCGGTGCAAAGCTTTCGCCGCAGACGCCGACGGGTTCGTCCGGGCCGAGGGCATCGCCGGGCTGTATCTCAAGCGGCTGGACCGGGCGATCGCCGACGGCGACCGGATCCAGGGCGTGATCGTGCGGACCGTGGTGAACAACGACGGCGGCGGGGACAGCCTGGTCACGCCGAACCCCGCCGGCCAGGAGGACCTGTTGCGCCGGGCGTACACCGAGGGCGGCATCCCGCTGGACCGGCTCGCCTACGTCGAGGCGCACGGCACCGGCACCGGCCGCGGCGACCCGGTCGAGGCCGAGGCGCTCGGCCGGATCGTCGGCCAGGCGCGGGACGCGTCCGCCGGCCCGCTGCCGATCGGGTCGGTCAAGACGAACATCGGACACACCGAGGCGACCGCCGGCCTGGCCGGACTGCTCAAGGTGCTGCTCGCGATCCGGCACCGCACCGTGCCAGCCACCCGGCACCGCGGCGAGCTGAACCCGGCCATCGACTTCACCGGCCTGAACCTGCGGGTGGCCACCGGTCCGGTCGCGCTGCCCGACGAGCCGCTCTTCCTCGGCGTGAACTCGTTCGGCTGGGGCGGCACGAACGCGCACGTGGTCGTCGCTGGCCCTCCGCGCGACCCGGCCGGCACCGAACCGGCGTCACCAGCCCTCGGCGTCCCGGCCGTGCTGCCGATCTCCGCGCACTCGCCGGCCGCGCTGCGCGACCGGGTGCGGGACGTGCACGGCCTACTCGCGCACGGCGCCGACCCGGTGCAGGTGGCCGGCGCCCTCGCGCACCGCGCCGACCACTTCCCGCTGCGGGTGGCCGCGCTCGCCGCCGACACCGCCGCGACGCTGGAGCGCCTCGACAAGTGGGCCGCCGACGCGGACGCCGACATCGACGGGCTGGTCACCGGCCGCGCCGAGACGGTCGGTCGGGTCGCCTTCGTCTTCCCGGGCCAAGGTTCGCAGTGGGCGGCCATGGGCCGCGACCTGTACGCCGCCAGCCCGGTCTTCCAGTCCGTGGTATACCGCTGCTCGCGGGCGATCGCGCCGCACGTCGACTGGGACCTCGCCGAGGTGCTCTCCGGCGCGGCCGGAAACGCGTGGACGTCGCGCGTCGACATGGTGCAGCCGGCCCTGTGGGCGATGTCGGTGGGGCTCGCCGAGCTGTGGCGACACGCCGGCGTCACCCCGGACGTGGTGGTTGGGCACAGCCAGGGTGAGGTCTCCGCCGCGACCGTGGCCGGGATCCTGTCCTACGAGGACGCTGCCCTGGTCGTCGCCACCCGCAGTGCGCTCGCCGTGCGGGCGTCCGGCCGGGGCCGGATGCTCGCCGTGGCGCTCGACCCGGAGTCGGCGCGGGCGGCGCTCGCCGGGTTCGAGGACCTGGTGTCGCTCGCCGTCGAGAACGGACCGGACTCGTGCGTGCTCTCCGGCGACGGGGACGCCGTGCTCGCGCTTCGCGAGATCCTGGAGGCGGACGGCGTGCACTGCCGGCTCGTCGACGTGGACTACGCGTCGCACAGCCCGCAGATGGACGCGCTCACCCCGGCCCTGACCGCGGCGCTCGGCGCGATCACCCCGACCGGCGGGACGGTCGAGCTGGTCTCGACGGTGCGGGCGGCCATCATGTCCGGTCCCGAGATGGGCGCGACGTACTGGGCCGAGAACCTGCGCCGTCCGGTGCGCTTCCTGACCACCGTGGACGAGCTGATCGACCGGGGGGTCACGCACCTGGTCGAGATCAGCCCGCACCCGGTCCTGCTGACCGCGCTCGAGCAGATCGCCGTGCGGCGCCCGCTCCCGCCCCGCGTGCTGACCACCCTGCGCCGGGACGCCGGGACGGTGGACGACCTGGCCGGGGCGTTCGCCGCCGCGTACGTGGCTGGTGTGGCCCCGCACGCCTACCTGCCACCGGGCCGGACCGTCCGGCTGCCCGGCGTTGCCTGGCAGCGCACCCGGAACTGGACGGAGGGCGCGCGCCGTCGCACCGGCCGGCTCGGGCTCGACGTCGTTCTCGTTCCGTCGGCCACCGAGCCCGACCTGTGGCAGGGCGAGCTGGAGCTCGGCACCGGCAGCCAGCCGTGGCTCGTCGACCACCAGGTGCACGACGCCGTGGTGGTGCCCGGGGCGGCGATGCTCGCCATCGCCCTGGCCACCGGCCGGGCCCGGACCGGGCAGGAGCCGGCCGTGCTGCGCGACGTCCGGTTCAGCGCCGACCTCACCCTGGCCGGCGACGCGGCGGCGCAGATCGGCGCGCTGTGGCGCGACGACGTCACCGAGGGCGGCTCGTTCACGCTGTGCTCGTTGTCGTCCGACGGATCCGGCTGGACCACCCACGCGACGGCCCGGGCGCAGCAGTCCGTCGGCACCACCCCGGTGCCCTTCCCGACCGGGCTGGCCGCGCAGAGTCCGATCGAGGCGGCGGAGTTCTACGAGGCGTGCGGGCGGCGCGGGCTGCGGTACGGCCCGGCGCTGCAGGGCGTCCGCCGGGTGTCGGTCGACGGCGCCCGCGCGCTCGGCGAGCTGGAGCTGCCGGCGAAGTGCCGGGCCGGTGCGACGGCCGCCCTGCACCCCGCGCTGTGGGACGCGGCCCTGCAGGTCAGCCTCGCCGTCAGCGAGGGCACCGCCACGGTGGTGCCGACCGAGGTGGAGCGGGTCGAACGGCACGCCGGCACGACGCTGACAGCCGGCTGGTCGTACGCCGAGCGGCGCGACGACGGCCGGTACGACGTGCACGTCTTCGACACCGAGCGGCAGCCGGTGCTGAGCATGATCGGGCTGTGCCTCCGGGAGTTGGCGCTGACGGCCGGCGACGACCCGGACGAGGCGCTGCTGCACCGGCTGGCGTTCCGGCCCGCCCAGTGTCCCGAGCCGGCGGAGCTCACCGGCCGGTGGCTCGTCGCCGGGACCGGCCCGCTGGCCGCCGCTCTGCCGGGGGAGGAGCTGACCGACCTGGCCGCCCTCGTCGGGGAGGAGCCGGCCGGCGTGGTGTTCCTCGTGCCGACCGCCGAGCCGGAGCAGCGTGCCGCACTGGTCCGTCTCACCGAGCTGGCCCGGTCTGCCGCGGCACTGCCCGCGCCGCCCCGGATCGCGGTGGTGACCACCGGCGCCCAGGCGGTCACCGAGGCCGATCTGCCGGATCCGGGCGCCGCCCTGTTCTGGGGCTTCACCCGCGTGCTGCGCCGCGAGCACCCGGAGCTCGCCCCCACGCTGATTGACGTCGGTGCGACCGGTGACCCGGCTGCGGTGGCGCTCGCCGTCGCCGCCGAACTGGCCACCACCGGCGACGACCAGGTGGTGCTGCGCGGCGCGGACCGCTGGGTGGGTCGGATCGTGGCCGGCCGGGCGGAGCCGGACGAGGCCGTGCCCGAGTGGCGCACTCCGGCGCAGCCGTTCCGCCTGGTGCCGGCCCGGCCGGGTCGCTGGGACGGCCTGGAGTTCCGGCCGCGGTCCCGGCGCGCTCCGGCCGACGGCGAGGTGCAGGTGGAGGTGACCGCCGCCGCGCTCAATTTCATCGACGTGATGAAGGCGATGGGCACCTACCCGGACCCGGTCGGCGGCGAGCTGCTCGGCGGCGAGTGCGCCGGGCGGATCACCGCCGTGGGCGCCGGCGTCACCGGGCTCGCCGTCGGTGACCGGGTGGTCGCCTGCGCGTTCGGCGCGATCGCCTCGCACCTGACGGTCGACGCCGCCCGGGTGCGCCCGCTGTCCCCCGAGATCGACGACGCCGACGCGGCGGCGCTGCCGCTGGCGACGCTGACCGCCTGGTACGCGCTGGCCGACCTGGGCCGGGTACGGGCCGGCGAGACGGTGCTCGTGCACTCCGCCGCCGGCGGGCTGGGTCTGGCCGCGATCGGCGTCGCCCAGCACCTCGGCGCCGAGGTGCTGGCCACCGCGGGCACCGAGGAGAAACGCGACTACCTGCGCGGTATCGGCATACGGCACGTCTTCGACTCGCGCGACCTGTCCTGGGCCGGCGAGGTGCTGACGGCCACCGGCGGCCGCGGCGTCGACGTGGTCCTCAACTCGCTCACCGGCGCGGCGATCGACGCCGGGCTGGACGTGCTCGCCGAGGACGGCCGGTTCCTCGAGGTCGGTAAGAAGGACGTGTACGCCGGCCGCCGGATCAGCCTGGCCGCCTTCCGCAAGTCGGTCACCATCTCGGCGGTCGACCTGGCCGGCCTGATGGACCGGCGTCCGGAACGGTTCGACCCGCTCCTCACGGAGGTGTGGGACCTGGTGACGACCGGCAAGCTACCGCGGCTGCCGGTGACCCGGTACGACTTCGCCGGCGCCGCCGACGCGCTGCGCACGATGGCCACCGGCCGGCACATCGGCAAGCTGGTGCTGGTGGACCCGGCGACGGTCACCGCCGTGGCCCCGGAGCCGATGCCGGGCGGCCGGTTCCGGTCCGACGGCAGTTACGTGATCACCGGCGGCCTGGGCGCGCTCGGCCTCTCGCTGGCCGAGTTCGTCGCGGGGCATGGCGGCGGATCGCTCGCCCTGCTCGGGCGGCGGGCGCCGGATCAGGCCGCGGCGGACCGGATCGCAGCGCTCCGGGCCGCGGGTGCGATGTCCGGGCGTACCCGGTGGACGTCACCAGCCGCGAGGCGCTGGCCGGGGTCCTCGACCAGGTCCGCGTCGGGCAGGCGCCGATCCGGGGTGTGGTGCACGCCGCCGGTGTGCTCGACGACGCGACGGTCGCGACCCTGCGCCCGGAGCAGATCGAGCATGCGGTGGCGCCGAAGGCGGACGGCGCGCGGCACCTGGACGCGCTGACCGTCGGCGACCCGCTGGACCTGTTCGTGCTGTTCTCCTCGGCCGCCGCGCTCGTCGGCAACGCCGGCCAGGCCGGCTACGCGGCCGGCAACGCCTACCTGGACGGCCTCGCCGAGGCGCGCCGCCGCCGTGGCCGGCCGGCACTGTCCGTCCAGTGGGGACCGTTCGCCGACGTCGGACTCGCCGCGCAGGACGGCAACCGCGGCGACCGCCTGTCCGAGCGCGGCATGGGCAGTTTCCCGGTCGCCCAGGCGTGGCCAGCCCTCGCCCGGTTCCTGCGCGACGGCGAGCGGGTCGTCGGCTACGTGCCGCTGAACGTGCGGCAGTGGTTCGACGCCTACCCGGACACCGCGGCGCTGCCCAGCTGGCAGGAGCTGCGGGCCGAGGGCGGCGCGGCCGGCGGCGCGGACAGCAAGGTGTTCCTGGATCGCCTGCACGGCGCGGCGCCGGACGACCGGGTGCCGTTGGTGGAGGACAAGGTGCGCGAGCTGACCGGGCGGGTGCTGCGCATCGATCCTGGCGCCGTGGACCAGCAGACCCCGTTCAAGGCGCTCGGGCTGGACTCGCTGATGAGCCTGGAACTGCGCAACCGCCTGGAGTCCGCGTTCGGGTTGAAGCTCTCACCCACGCTGCTCTGGACCTACGGCACGGCCGGCGCCCTTGCCTCGGTGCTGTGCGAGCAACTCCTCGACATCGCGACGGAAACGGAACGAGTGCAGTGACGACGACACCGGGCGGCCCGACGCCGCTGAGCCGTGCCCTGGACACCATCCGCAAACTCCGCGGGCAACTCGACGAGCTGGGCGGCCGCCAGCCGATCGCCGTCATCGGCGCCGGGCTGCGCCTGCCCGGCGGGATCGACACCCTGGACGGGTACTGGGCCGCGCTCACCGCGGGCCGCGACCTGATCCGGCCGATCCCGGCGGCCCGCACCGAGCCGTTCACCGACGAGTGGGCGACGCTGCCCCGCCAGGGCGGTTTCCTCGACGAGGTGCTCACCTTCGACGCCGCGTACTTCGGGATCAGCCCGCGCGAGGCGAGCGCCCTGGACCCACAGCACCGGTTGTTGCTCGAGGTGGCGGCGGAGGCGCTGGACCACGCGGCCACCCCGCCGGACCGCCTGCGCGACCAGCGGGTCGGCTGCTACATCGGCATCACCCACCAGGACTACCGGGACTGGGAGCCACGGACCGCGGACGCCTACTGGGCGACCGGCAACGGCCACTGCTTCGCGGTCGGTCGGGTCGCGTACGCGCTCGGCCTCACCGGCCCGGCGGTGGCCGTGGACACCGCGTGCTCGTCGTCGCTGGTCGCCCTGCACCAGGCGGTGGCGGCGCTGCGGGCCGGCGAGTGCGAAACGGCGCTGGCCGGCGGAGTCAACCTGATCCTGTCGCCGCGCTCGACCCGGCTGCTCGGCCCGGAGATGGGCGCGCTCGCCCCGGACGGCCGGTGCAAGGCGTTCGACGCCCGCGCCAACGGCTTCACCCGCGGCGAGGGCTCCGTCGTCCTGGTGCTCAAGCGGCTCGACGCCGCCGTCCGTGACGGCGACAACGTGCTTGCCGTGGTCAAGGGGTCCGCGCTCAACCAGGACGGCCGGTCCTCGGGTTTCACCGCCCCGAACGTCCTGGCGCAGACCGCGCTGCTGCGCGCGGCGCTGGCCGACGCCGGTCTCACCGCCGCCGACGTCGGGCTCGTCGAGACCCACGGCACCGGTACGGCCCTGGGCGACCCGATCGAGATGGAAGCCCTTGCCACGGTGCTCGGGCGCCCGCGCGGCACGGACGCGCCGCTGCTGATCGGGGCCGCCAAGACGAACTTCGGTCACCTTGAGGCGGCTGCCGGCGTACTCGGCATCCTCAAGGCGGTCCTCTCGCTGCGGAACGCCCAGGTGCCGCCGCTCGTGCACTTCGGCACGCTCAACCCGCGGATCGACCTGAGCGGCACCGCGATCACCCTGCCCACCGAGGTGCTGGCGTGGGACGAGGCGGCCGGGAACCGGCACGCCGGGGTCAGTTCGTTCGGCATGAGTGGCACGAACGCCCACGTCATCCTCGGCACCGCCGAGTCGGCTGGGGTGACACCGCCGACCCGGCCGGAGTCGGACGAGGTGGTCGGCTTCGAGATCGGCGCGCACACGCCGGAGGCGCTGCGGACGCTCGCTGCCCGCTACCGGGACCGGCTGGCGACCCTCGACGAGGCGGACTATCCGGCCTTCGCGCACAGCGCCGGGGCGGGCCGGCCCCGACGACGGGTGCGCGCCTGGGTGGCCGCCGCCGACACGGGCGTCGCGGCGGACGCGCTCGCCGCCCTCGCCGCCGGCGAACCGTCGCCGGCGGTGCGTGATCTCGCCGTGGACGCCGAGCCACCGGCGCCGGCGCCGGCCCGCCGGGTCGTCGACCTGCCGAGCTATCCGTGGCAGCGGCAGCGCTTCGCCCCGAAGGTGGACGTCGCCACCGCGCCGGCCCCTCCGCTGAACGAGCTGACCTGGGTGCCGCTGCCGGAGCGCGACGACCGCCGTCCGGTCGTGGTCCTGGGTGACGACGCCGAACTGACCGGGCTACTCGAGTCCCGAGCCCGGGCGGCGGGCCGCGTGGTGCTTCCGCTCGGCGGCGCGCGCCCCGAGGAGCCGGCCTGCGTCCTGCTGGCGTACGCGGCGCCGGCGCTGCCGGCCACCACCGGCGACGCCCCGGCCATCGACGCGACCGCGGCCCTGTGCGCGGCGGTCACCGTCGCGCTGCGCGACGTGCCGGCCGGCCATCGGGTCGTGTTGCTGACCCGGGGTGCCCGTCGGGTGACCCGCGACGACGAGGTGCCCGCCACCGGGCACGGCGCGCTGCACGGCCTGGCCCCGGTGCTGGGCCTGGAGTCCGCCGCGTACGCCGGGATCGCCGACCTGCCGGCCAACCCGGGCGTGGCCGACATCGACGCCCTGCTGCGGGCTCTGCCCGACGGCGGACCGGAGGATCTGCTCGCGGTCCGCGACGGGCGGGTGCTCACCGGACGGCTTCGGGCCGCCGCTTCCACCGCCACGGCCGACCGGCCGCCGCTCCGCGCCGACGCGACCTACCTGGTTACCGGCGGGCTCGGCGGGGTCGGCCGGGTGCTCGTCGACGACCTGGTCCGCCGCGGCGCCCGGCACCTGCTGCTCCTCGGCCGACGGCGGGAGGACGGCCTTGCGTCAGCCGCAGCCGACCTGCTCGCCCGGCTCCGGTCCGAGGGCGTCGATGTGCGCTACCGGTCGGCCGACTGCGCGGACCCGGTGGCGCTGGCCGACGCCCTGGCCGCCGACGGCCGCCCAATCGCGGGCGTGCTGCACGCCGCGGGCACGATCGAGCGCACGCCCCTGCCCGAGGTGGACGGTCCGGCCTTCGCCGAGGCATTGCGCGCCAAGCTGGCCGGCGCCTGGTGGCTGCACCTGCTCCTGGCCGACCAGCCGCTCGACTTCTTCATCGTCACCTCGTCGGTGTCGGCACTCTGGGGCGCCGACGGCTATGCCGCGTACGCCGCGGCCAACGGCGCCGCCGAACTGGTGATCCGGCACCGTGCCGGCCTGGGGCTGGCGGCCACCACGGTCGCGTACGGCCCGTGGGCCGGCGACGGCATGGTCGACGCCGACGATCTCGCCGACCTGGCCCGCGGCGGCGTGGGCGCGGTGCGGCCCGAGCACGGCGTCGCGGCGCTGACCGCCCTGGCGCAGGGGGCGGAGTCGTCGATCGTGTGCTGCCCGGCCGACTGGGCCCGGCTCGACGCGGTGCTGGCCGGCCGCCACCCGCGCGCCCTGCTCCGCGAGCTGGCTCCGGCCGTCGAGCCAGCTGCGGAGCCGGCCGCCGCGGTCTCCCTACGGGACCTGCCCGACCTGGCCCGGCCGGGCGCCGCCCGGGACGCCGTGCGGGACGCGGTGGCCCAGGTTCTGGGCTTCGCGTCGACCGCCGAGATCCGCGACGATCAGGGCTTCTTCGACCTCGGGCTGGACTCGATGATGGTGATCGACCTGCTCGACGCACTCGGCGCGCGGTTCGGCATCCGACTGCGGACGGCGGACGTCTTCGACCACCCGACGGTGGCCGACCTCGGTGCGCTCGTCCTGGACCGGGCGGTCGGCGCGGCGGCACCCGAGGCGCAGCCGCTGCGCCTTGCCGAGCCGCTGCTGGCGACGCCTGTTCAACCCGAACAACCGGCCGTGATCCCGGCCGGCGAGCCGATCGCGATCATCGGTATGGCCGGCCGCTTCCCCGGCGCCGACTCGGTCGACGAGCTGTGGGACCTGTTGATCGGCGGCCGCGACGGGGTCGGCCCGGTGCCCGCAGACCGATGGGATGGCGCCGCCCTGCACGACGCCGACCAGTTGCGTGCCGGCACCATCACCACCGACCAGGGCGGCTTCCTGCGCGACGTGGACCGGTTCGATGCCGCCTTCTTCGACATCCCGGGCCGCGAGGCGGAGAGCCTGGACCCGCAGCAGCGGCTACTGCTGGAGACGGCCTGGCACGCGTTCGAGAACGCCGGCCTCGACCCGCGCAGCCTGCGCGGCGGCCGCACCGGCGTCTTCGTCGGCATCTCCAACAGCGACTACGCCCGCCTGCTCGAACGCGGCGGCCTGGACGGGCTGGACGCCTACTTCGGCACCGGCACCGCGCTCAACGCCGCGGCCGGCCGGCTCAGCTATCTGTACGGGCTCCAGGGCCCGGCGATGGCGGTCGACACCGCGTGCTCGTCGTCGCTGGTCGCGCTGCACCTGGCGATCCGATCGCTGCGCGCGGGGGAGTCGCAGACCGCGCTGGTCGGCGGGGTCAACATCATCGCCGCCCCGACCGCCTCGGTGGCGGTCAGCCGGGCGCACATGCTGTCGCCGACCGGTCGCTGCCGCACCTTCAGCGCCGACGCGGACGGCTTCGTCCGCTCCGAGGCGGTGGCGATGGTGGTGCTCAAGCCGCTCAGCGTGGCCCGGCGCGAGGGCGACCGGGTGCTCGCGGTGCTGCACGGCAGCGCCGTCAACTCCGACGGCGCGTCGACCGGGCTGACCGCGCCGAACGGGCGGGCGCAGCAGGCGGTGATCCGGTCGGCGTTGGCGGACGCCGGGGTTGACGCCGCCGAGGTGTCCTATCTCGAGGCGCACGGCACCGGTACGGCGCTGGGCGACCCGGTCGAGGTCGCCGCCGCCTGGCAGGTCCTCGGCTCCGGCCGCAAGCCGGGCACCCCGCTCTACGTCGGCTCGGTGAAGAGCAACGTCGGCCACTGCGAGTCCGCGTCCGGCATGGTCTCGCTGGTCAAGACGGTGCTCGCGATGCGGCACGAACGGCTGCCGGCCGACCTGCACTGCGCCGAACTGAACCCGAAGATCGACTGGGCGGAGATGAACGTCCGGGTGGTGGACGGCGCCATGCCGTGGCGGGCCGTGGGCGACCGGCGACTGGCCGGCATCTCGGCGTTCGGCTTCTCCGGCACGAACGCGCACGTGGTCGTCGGCGAAGCCCCGGCCGAGGAGCAACCGCCGGCCGTACGCCCGCCGTTCGTCCTGCCGCTGTCCGGATCGGACGCCCCTGGCCTGGACCGGGTCACCGCCGCCTGGCGCGACGCGCTCGCCGACGACCCGTCCGAGGAGCGGGTGGCCCGGCTGACCGCGGTCGCCGGCTCCGGGCGGGCCCACCTGCGCGCCCGCCGCGCGGTCGTCGGTCGTACTGCCGCGGAGTTGCTCGCCGGGTTGGAGAAGGCGCCGCCGGAGACTGGCACCGGCCGGCCGCCGCGGGTGGCGTTCCTCTTCTCCGGCCAGGGCAGCCAGTACTTCGGGATGGCCCGCGAGCTGTACGAGACCGAGCCGGTGTTCCGGGCCCGCTTCGACGAGTGCGACGCCGTCGTGGCCCCGCATCTGGGCGCCTCGCTCACCGAGCTGCTCTGGACCGGCACCGACCCGGACCGGATCAACCAGACCGCGGTGACCCAGCCCGCGCTGGTCGCCCTGCAACTGTCGCTGGCCGCCCTGTGGGAGTCCTGGGGAGTCACCGCGACCGCCGTGCTCGGCCACAGCGTCGGCGAGATCGCGGCCGCCGTCCACGCCGACGTGCTCGACCTGGCGGACGGCCTGTTCCTGATCAGCCATCGGTCGCGGCTGATGCAGCACTCCACACCGGGCGCGATGCTTGCGGTGACAGCCACCGAGGCCGAGGTCGCCGAGCGGATCAGCGGCTACCCGCTGGACGTCGCCGCGATAAACGGGCCGCGCGCCGTCGTGGTGGCCGGCCCGGCCGACGCCGTCGACGCGTTCGCCGCGGCCTGTAAGGCCGACCGGATCGGGGCACAACGCCTGGTCGTCTCGCACGCCTTCCACTCCCGGCTGATGGAGCCGATGCTCGGCGAGTTGCGGTCCGTCGTCGCCACGCTGGAGCACCGGCCGCCCGCGCTCCCGATCGTGAGCAATGTGACCGGCCGGCTCGCCGAGGGCTACGACGCCGACTACTGGACCCGGCACGTGCGGCAGCCGGTGCGCTTCGCCGACGGCATCGAGGCGTTGCGCGAGCTCGGGGTCGACGCGTTCGTCGAGATCGGGCCGGGACGCACGCTTACCGGCCTGGTGACGGCGGGCGGCCTGCTGCCGTCCGGCGGCGCGCTGCCGTCGATGCGCCGCGGTTCGTCGGACCGGGCGGTCCTGATCGAGGCGGCCGCGCGGCTGTACGAGCTGGGCCAGCCGATCAAGTGGGCCGCGGTGCAGGGCCGCGCGGCCGGGCCGGCGCCGGACTACCCGTTCGCCGACACCCGGTTCTGGGTGCGGCCGGTCCCGGCGCAGCCGTCGCCCGCGCCGGCCGTCAACGGACCACACTGGGGCAGCGAGGTCCAGTCGCCCGCGCTGCGGGCGCGGGTCTTCGAGTTCCCGCGCACCACCGCGTTCCCCGCGTACCTCACCGACCACCGGCTGTACGGCACGGTGGTCACCCCGGCCGCGTCGCACCTGGCGACCGCGCTGTCCGCGCTGGCCGGCGACGGCGCGGCGCTGACCCTGACCGACGTGGTCTGCCCGCGCGCGCTGGTCGTCGCCGAGGACGAGGAGTACCGGGTGCAGCTGGTCGCCGACACCGCGACCGGTCACCTGGCCGTGCACAGCCTGCTCGACGCCGAGCGGCGGCAGTGGCAGGAGCACCTCTCCGGCCGGTTGGCCGACGGCGACGATGCGGGCCGGTCGGCCCCGGCGGAGGCGGAGCGGGCGGCGTTCGTCGCCGACGCCGAGCGGCACATCCCCGGGGCGGCGTTCTACGCCTACTTCGCGGCGCTCGGCTACACCCTCGGTCCGTCCTTCCGGTGGATCGCCGACGTGTGGATCCGCGGCGAGGAGGCGCTGATCCGCTACGCGCCGCCCGTGCTGCCCGACGATCCGGCGTCGTACCAGCTGTATCCGGGCTTGATCGACTCGTGCTTCCAGAGCATCGCCGGTTTCCTGGTCGACGACCGGGCCGCCGAGGCCGCGTCGCTCGCCATCCCGTTCTCGGCGGCTCGGATCGCCTTCCCGGCCGGACCGCGACCGTCCGGCGAGCTGTGGGGAAAGGTCCGGGTGCGGTCGGCCGAGCCGCTGGCCGGCGGACGCAGTCGGGTGGACGCCGCCGACCTGCATTTGTTCACACCCGGCGGCGAGAGCCTGATGGTGGTGGACGACTTCCGGGTGCGGCACGCGCCGCGCGAGCTGCTGCGGCAGAGCCTGCGCGAGGAGCGGTCCCACCTGTACGCCGTCGACTGGACCCCGATCGAGGTCCCGGAGCGGCCGGCCGGGCGGCAGTACGTCGTCGGGCTGGTCGGTGACGGCCCGTTTGCCGCCGACCTGGCCGTCGCCCTGCGCCGCGCCGGGCACACCGTCGATCCGGACGGCCCGGCCGACCTGGTGGTGGACGCCCGATGGTCCGCACCGGACGGGTCCGAGCCGCTGGACGCGGTCCGGGCGCTCGCCAGGTCGCTGGGGGACACCCGGCCGGCGGTGCCGTACGCGGTGCTCGGACCGGCCGGACCGGCCGGGGCGCCGCTGCGTGAGGCGCTGTGGGGCCTGCTCACCGCGCTGGAGGCGGAGGAGCCGGACCGTCGGCTGCTCCGCGTCGCGACCGACCGCGACACCGTGGATCGGCTGGCGGCGACGCTGATCGACGCGGTTGCCGGCGGGCTCGCCGAGCCCCGGCTGCGCGTGCTGGCCGGCGACGTCACCGGTGCCCGGCTGACGCCGACGCGACCGCGGCCGCGGGCGCGGCTGGCCGGCCGGAGTGCTGATCACCGGTGGCCTGGGCGCGCTCGGTCTGAGCACCGCCCGGATGCTGGCCGAGCGGGGGACCAGGGCGGTGACCCTGGTGGGACGGTCCGCGCCGGGCGAGGGTGCGCGGCGGGTGTTGGACTCGCTCGCCGAGCAGGGCGTACGGGTCGAGGTGGTGCGCGGCGATGTCGGTGACCCGCGGGTGTGTGCCGCGGCGGTGGCGGCGGCCGATCGGCTCGGCCCGCTGGACGCCGTCCTGCACCTGGCGGGGACAACCGCCGACGGGGCGTTCGCCACGGCGGCGCCGTCGACCTACGATGCGGTCTTCGCCGGCAAGGTGGACGGCGCCGCAGCCCTCGCGGGGGCGCTGCGGGGCCGGAACCTGAGCGCGTTCGTGCTGTACTCCTCGGTCTCCGCGGTGCTGGGCTCGGCCGGGCAGACCGGCTACGCGGCGGCCAACGGCTACCTGACCGGGCTGGCCGAGTCGCTGCGGGCCGAGGGTGTTCCGGCGGTGAGCGTCGCCTGGGGCCCGTGGGTGCCTGACGGCGACTCCGGCCTGGCCGGCACCGAGGCGGTGCGGAGGGCGGCCGAGCGGTTCCAGGTGCGGCCGCTGACCGACGCGGATGCCGCGCCGGTCCTGGCGGCGGCGCTGGACAGCGACGTGCACCAGCTGGTGGCGGTCGCGTTCGACGCGCCCCGCTATGCCCAGTTGGTGGCCGGCCATCCTCGGGCGGCCCTGGTGGCGGCGTTGGCGGAGCCGGTGGCCGCCGCGCCCGTCGATGCGACCGCGCCGCAGCCGGGCTGGCTCCAGGACCGGGTGTCCGGCCTGGCCGAGGCGGACGCGCCGGCCGCGCTGCGTGACGCGGTGGCGTCGATGGTGGCCGAGACGCTCGGCAGTCCCGCCCCGGTGGACGAGCACCGCGGCTTCGCCGACCTTGGCCTCGACTCGATCATGGCGATCGACCTGCGGACGCGGCTGGCGCACGGCCTCGGCCGGGAGCTTCCGGCGACGGTGGCGCTCGACCACCCGACAGTCGTGGCCCTGACCGCCTATCTGGCCGGGGAACTGTCCGGCGCCCGGGCCCCGGTGCCGGTGCCTGGGGCCCGGCCGGCCGAACTGCACGACACGGTGCTGTCCGAGCTGTCGCTCGACGACCTGGTCGCCGCGGCCCGGGAGGACCTCGCCGCCGGCTGGTGAGACACGACGGAGCCCGGTCACCGCGACGGTGACCGGGCTCCTTTGTGTCGAGAGTTCAGCGGCCGGCGAGCGTGGCGACGCCACCGACGACGTCGGACCAGAGCGCCCTGGGCAGGATGCCGTGCCCGTACCCCGGGAAGGTCATCAGGCGGGCGCCCGGGATGGCGTCGGCGGTGGCCCGGCCGCCCGCGACGTCCCAGATCTTGTCCGCCTCGCCGTGCACCACCAGGGCCGGGATGCGCAACTCGGCGAGCTGGGCACGGCGGTCCCGGGAGGCCATCAACGCCGCCTCGTGCCGCAACCGGCCGGCCTGGTCGTAGGCGCGGTCGAACGCGATCCGGCCGCGCTCGCGCAGCCAACGCTCGTCCATGTCGTGTCCGGGCGAGCCGATCAGGTCGAACAGGTCGACCATCAGTTGGCCGGCACCCTCCCGGTCCTCGACCGGCCGGTCCTGGAGCTTCTGCAGGCGCATCGCGGTGCGCATGGTCAGCCGGCCGATCCGGGGCGACGCGGTGGCCGAGATCGAGGTCAGGCTCAGCACCCGTTCAGGGTGCTGGATCGCGATCTGCTGCGCGATCATCCCGCCGAGCGAGATGCCGACGACGTGCGCGCGCGGCCAGCCCAGCGCGTCGAGCACGGCGACCGCGTCACCGGCCATGTCCGGCAGCCGGTACGCCGCAGCGCCCGGCCGCAGCATCATGCGCATGATGGTGGGGCGTCCGGCCTCGTGCAGGTGGGTCGAGGCGCCCACGTCCCGGTGGTCGAATCGGGCGACGGTGAAGCCCCGTTCGGCGAAAACGCCGCAGAGGTCGTCGTGCCACATGATCATCTGCATGCCGAGGCCCATGACGAGCAGCAGTGGCTCACCGTTGGGGCGGCCGAGGCTCTCGTACGCGATCTGAATGCCACCCGGGCGGCCGGCGTGCGGCGACACCGCCGTGCCGGCCAGGCGGGCATGCCCTGGTTCGGTCGTCATCCCTGCAGGATCCTCCGCGCCGCTTGAGCCCGGGTCGAGCCGCCGGGTCAAGCTGCGCTCCAGCCCCGGTACATAGCGTGAGCAGCACAAACAGTTGCTAGCCGAAGGGGTCACAATGGACGATCAGAAGGTCACCGTCCTCGCCGTGCTCGATGGCGGCCCGGCTGACATCCCGGTCACGATGCGCACCTGTCACGTCGCCGGCGACGCGGACACGATCAAGCTCCAGTGGCTCAACGGGTACGAGCATTTTCACCGTACGGCCGCAGGTCCGGACGGCTCGGCCGTGTTCGCCTGGGTCGCCCGGACCCGGATCGCCGAGTAGCGGCCGACTCCGCGAACTGCGGGTCGGCCGGGATCCGGGCGGTCACGACGAAGCGACCGTCCCGGGGGCCGACGTCCAGATCGCCACCCACGATCTCCATGCGCTCGGCGAGCCCGGTCAGTCCGGTGCCGTACGAGAAGGGCTCGTTGAGCGTGCCGCCCACCCCGTCGTCGGCGACCTGCACGACGAAGGTGTCGCCTTCGTCGATGACCGTGATCGAGCACTGCCGGGCCGAGGCGTGCCGAATCACGTTCGTCGTCGCCTCCCGCACCACCCATCCGGCTGTCTCGTTGGCCAGTTGCGGCAGTGACAGCGGCCCGGTCACGGTCACGGCCACGCCGCAGGCGGTCAACAGGGCCTCGGAGCTCTCGGTCTCGACCCGCAGCGACACCGTGCGATAGCCGGACACGGCCGCGCGCACCTCGGCCAGAGCGTCCCGGGCGGTGGCGCTCACCTCGAGGATCTCGGTGATCGCCCGGCCCGGGTCGCGGCCGACCATCTGGGCGGCGATCTCGGCCTTCAGGGTGACCGCGGAGAGTCGCTGGCCCAGGATGTCGTGCAGGTCGCGGGCGATGCGCAGCCGCTCCTCGGCGACCGCGAGGTAGGTCAGCTCGGCGCGCGCCTCCTGCAGCTGCATCGACGTCTCGATCTGCTTGTAGACGGCCACCTGGACGGCCCCGACGATCACCAGGAGCACCAGGAGCACGACGACCGAGTTGCGCTCGGCGTGCAACACGAACTGGGCGATGATGGTGAGTGAGCCGATAAGCCCGACCAGGAGCGCCCGCCACCACCGCAGTGGAAAGTTGATCAGCAACATGATCGCGGCGAAGACGCCCAGCCCGGAGAGCCAGTCGTAGTGCAGTGTCGGGATCAGCAGCCCGCCGAGCACCAGGGTGAGCAGGACGGTCACCGGCGCCCGGTTGCGGTGCATCTGCGGGGTGTTGCGAATGATGACCCGGCAGTAGCCGGCGGCGAAGGCGATCAGATTCAGGGCGAGCCAGATCGAGTTGCTGCCGATCGCACCGACCGGATAGGCGAGGAAGAGCAGGCAGGAGAGGCCGAAGAACCGGACTTGCATACCTCGTCGTCGAAGCGTCCAGTCACGGCGGAAGACGCGCATCGACTCATTCAACCATCAGGTACATAGTGGATGGCTGTACAAAAGTTTACGTCTTGTGAACTTGGTGTCGCCCGGCGTCACGGAAGGCCGGCGAGCCGCTCGCCGGCCTCGGTGGCGTGCCCGGCTTGAGCAGCTCGGCCGGAGAGGCGCTCAAGCGCTGGACCGTACGGTCGGTGGCGTGCCGCACACGATGACCGCAGACCTGTTCCCGGCCGGCGTCGTCGCCGTCGAGGCGTTCGACGACGCCGAGCCGGCGCCGCTCTTCCCGGAGGAAGAGCGGCTGATCGCCCGGGCCGGCTCGAAGCGCCGCACCGAGTTCGCCACCGCCCGCCGCTGTGCCCGGGAGGCCCTGGCGGGTCTCGGCTGCCCGCCCGCCCCGGTGCTGCCCGGCGAGGGGGGCGCTCCGACCTGGCCGGCCGGCGTGGTCGGCAGCATCACGCACTGCGCCGGCTACCGGCTGGCGGCTGTCGCACCAGCCTCGACACTGTGGACACTGGGCGTGGACGCCGAGCCGAACGAGCCGCTGCCGCCGGGCCTACTTGGCTGCGTCGCCTCCGCACCGGAGCGCGTCGCCGTCACCGCACTGCTGGCCTCGGATCCGTCCGTCCGCTGGGACCGGCTGCTGTTCTGCGTCAAGGAAGCGGTCTACAAGGTCTGGTTCCCGCTGACCCGGCAGCCGCTGGGCTTCACCGGGGCGGTTGTCACCATCGACGCGGCCGGCCGGACCTTCGACGCCCGCCTCACGGTGCCCGGCCCACGGCTGGACGGCCGCGAGGTGACCGGGTTCGCCGGCCGCTGGCTGGCCCACCGGGGCCTGCTCGTCGCGGCTCTGGCCACCCCGGTCCGCGACCCGGCGACGACCCGGGCCGGCTGAGCCGAGCGGTGGTGCTCGACCGGACGTGTCGCCGGCCTGCCGGCGCTGCCCGACGGCGCGGAGGCGGACCTGGACCGCTGCTTCCGGTTGGAGATCGACCTGATCGTGGCCGCGTTGAGGCGGACGCCGGCGTCAGGCGGTCAGGCCGGCCAGCGTGGCGGCCTTACCCAGCTGAAAGCCGAAGAAGCCGCGCCGGTCCCGGTCGACCGAGTTGGTGAGCTGGCCGAAGAGCTCGGCGTTGACCGCGCCGCAGAGCATGAAGAACATCGCCGCGCTGTCGGCGACGAGCCGCGGCGGCATGTCGTCGCCGAGCCGGGCCGCGACGACGGCCAGTTCCTCGGCGTACTCCCCGGTGAGCGGCTCGCCGAGCTCCAGGAGCCCGGCCCGCAGCGCCTCCTTGAGCACCCGCCCGATCAGCAGGATGACCCGGACGCCGGGCCCGATGGTGTCCTCCGGCGCGCGGTAGCCGGGCACCGGGCTGCCGTAGATCAGCGCCCACTCGTGCGGCGCCGCCAGGGCCCAGTCGCGGACGGCGTGCCCGACGGCGAGCCAGCGCTCCAGCCCCGGCTCGGCCTTCTCGGCGGCGCGCTCGGCGCTCTCGCCAAGCGCGTCGTACGCGTCGATGATGAGCGCGGTGAGCAGGTCGTCGCGGCTGGGGAAGTAACGGTAGACGGCGGACGACGCCATGCCCATGTCCCGGGCGACCGCGCGCAGCGACAGGTTGGAGCCCTCGGCGGCCAGGTGGCGCCAGGCCACCGTCTTGAGCTCCTTGACCATTTCGGCCCGGACCCGGGCGCGGACCCCCGACGCCTTCATAGTGATCGACCGTAGCACATCGAGAGCACTGCTCTGATTCGGAGCGCTCGACCTTGACCGGGGTCCAGGTCCGCGGATCCTCGGACCTGCCTGACGTCAACGAATCGACGGCTCGCTGATCGGCGCGGTTCGCCCGACTGCGCACGCCCCCGAGCGGCGCTCGTCAGGACGTCGCGGCCGACTGCCCACTGCGGTTGCCCGGGCTCGTGGCGTGCCCGGGGCGGAAGGTCAGCACCCGGGGGCCAGCCTTGGTGATCGCGACGGTGTGCTCGGAATGGGCCGTCCGCGAGCCGTCTGCGGACCGGATCGTCCACCCGTCCTCATCAAATTTAATCTTGCCGGTGCTGCGGCAGAACCACGGCTCGATCGCGAGCGTCAGGCCGGGCTTGAGCTTCATGCCTCGGCCTGGGCGACCGTCGTTCGGCACGTGTGGGGCCTCATGCATGGTGCGGCCGATGCCGTGCCCGCCGAATTCGTCGTTGACCTGGTAGCCGTAGCGGCGGGCGACCTCGCCGATGGCCGCGGAGATGTCGCCGAGTTGATTGCCTGGCTGGGCGGCGTCGATCCCGGCCCTCAGTGCGGCCTCGGTGGCCTCGATCAGCTTCAGGTCATCCGGGGCGGGAGTGCCGATGATGACGGACAGCGCGGAGTCGGCGACCCAGCCGTCGATCCCGACCGCCATGTCGATGCTCAGCAGGTCACCGTCGCGCAGGGCGTAGTTGCGCGGCAGGCCGTGCAGCACGGCGTCGTTGACCGAGAGGCACAGGACGTTACGGAACGGGCCGCGGCCGAACGACGGTGTGTAGTCCCAGTAGCAGGACTGGGCGCCACGCTCCTTGATCCGGCGGCGGGCGTGGTGCTCAAGGTCCATCAGGTTGACCCCGATGGCGGCAACCTCACGCAGCTCCGCCAGCAACTCGCCGACGAACTGGCCGGTCACGGCCATCCGATCGATCTCCTCGGCGGACTTCAGTTCGATCACGATCAGCCCTTCCCTCTCGTAGCGGTATATTTATACCACGCTGGTCGGGGCGCCCGGCGGGTCGGCATTGCCGGTCCGGGAAGGCGGATCTATCCTGCTCACATGGTCCGCCCACCGCTCACACCCGAACAGATCGCAGCGGGGCAACGTCTCGGAGCGGCGCTTCGGGTCGCGCGAGGTAACCGCAGTCCCGTCGAGGTGGCCTTGGCGGCCGGCATCTCGCCGGAGACGCTGCGCAAGATCGAGGTGGGCCGGCTCCCCGCTCCCGCGTTCGGCACCGTGGTCTGCCTCAGTGAGGTCCTCGGCGTCGCGCTCAGCGACCTGGCCGAGGTGTGGCTGGCCGACCTACGCCTCCGCGAGGCGTCCTGAGGGCGTGGTGGAGACCACCGCTCCTGCTGCCACCGCAGGTTCGAGCTTCTCCGAAGTTCCTCGGCTCAGCCTTGGCGGCTGACAGAAGGCCTCGCTGACCGCGGCTTCTGAAAACGTTTACCGTCGCCGATCCCGACGGCGGCCTTGTGTTCCTCGAATGAACCCGACACATACACACGTGACAAGCAAGTATCTTAGCGGTAAGTTAGCTGCAAGTCAGCGTGTGGAGGGATCATCATGACGTACACGTCCGAGTTCGGCGCGGTCAGCGCCGCGCATCACCCGGAGGCCGCGCAGGAGCGGGTGGTCACGAAATCCGGCACGATCGGTCGGTTCGTCGCCCCGGGAAGTGCCACCCAGGGTCGCTTCGGCCTCTACGAGTGGCGGATGCGGGCCCGGGCAGGCGGGGCTGGCGCACACTTCCACCGGACCTTCTCCGAGTCCTTCTACGTCGTGGCAGGCGCGGTGCGGCTCTACGACGGGTCGGACTGGATCGACGGGAGACCCGGCGACTTCCTGCACGTGCCCGAGGGTGGCGTGCACGGCTTCCGCAACGACAGCGACGCCGAGGCGGTGATGCTGATCCTGTTCGCGCCGGGCATCCCGCGCGAGACCTACTTCCGCGAACTTGCCGAGATCGCCACGACCGGCCGGACATTGTCCGAAGAGGAGTGGACCGACCTGTTCGCTCGCCACGACCAGTACCGCGCCTGAGGAGGTCCGATGCCGACGTACGCCGACATGTGGTTCGACCCGAAGTGCCCCTGGGCCTGGAACACCTCGCGCTGGCTGATGGAGGTCGAGCAGGTCCGCGATGTGCGGGTGCGCTTCCACGTGATGAGCCTGTGGCTGCTCAACCGTGACCGCGAGGTCGACCCCTGGTACCGCGACTGGTTGACCGACACTCTCGGTCCCGTCCGCGTGGTCGTCGCCGTCCAGCAGGCGTTCGGGGACGACACGGTTCGTGACCTCTACACCGCCCTGGGCACCCGCATCCACCACGACAAGACCCCGATCGGGCCCGAGCTCTACGCCGCGGCCCTCTCCGAGCTCGGCCTGCCGGCCGACCTCGCCGCTGCAGCCGACGCGTCCGATCAGGACGAGGCCCTGCGCCGGAGCCACGATGACGGCCTGCGGCCGGTCGGTGAGGACCTCGGCACCCCCGCCATCCACGTGCCCGCCCCCGACGGCACCGTCAATGCCTTCTTCGGCCCCGTCGTCACCCCCGTCCCTCGCGGCGAGGCCGCCGGCCTGCTCTGGGACGGGGTCCTGCTCGTCTCCAGCACCCCCGGCTTCTACGAGATCAAACGCGGCAACCGCCCCAGCCCTCGCGTCTTCTGACGGCGAGGGTGGAGCGGGCCATCGCCCTGTCGCACAAGATCCGCCGGCCACGGACGTCCGGGGAGATCTACGACGACCTCGTCAGCTCGCCCCCGTACATCTGATGTATGTGTGTCTGGAGCGGCACCCTGTTGGCTTCCTTGCGGTGACCCGCGCTCCGGCGGCTCTGACGAAGCGCTGTTCTGACGGGCCAGATGACGTCGATTCCACCCATTGATCGATCGTTGCCTATCCTGTCGCTCGGGAGTAACCTTCGCGAAACACATCAGATGTCTGGCTGACTCAGGGCCTGGCGTCGGCCTGCCCAGCGAGGTCGGCGTTGGCGCCACCAAGCGGATAGTTGTCACGCTTCGGGCTGGCCGGATCGGTCACCGTTTGGAGGATCGATGTCAGACCTGACCCGACGGCAAGCCCTCAGGATGGGAGCGGCCGGGGCGGGCGGCGCGCTGCTGCCGTTGCCCTGGTCCGCCGTGGCCCGAGGAGACTCGGTGGCGCCGCCGCAGGTGCTGGCCGCCGGGGACCTGGCCCTCTGGTACGACGAGTCCGCGGGCACCGACTGGCTCCGTGCGCTGCCGATCGGCAACGGTCGGCTCGGCGCCATGGTCTTCGGTAACGTCGACACGGAACGACTTCAGCTCAACGAGGACACCGTCTGGGCCGGCGGCCCCCACGACCCCAGCAACCCCAGGGGCCTGGGGGCGCTGCCGGAGATCCGGCGGCTGGTCAACGCCAATCAGTGGACCCAGGCCCAGGACCTCGTCAACCAGAACATGATGGGCAACCCCGGCGGTCAGTTGGCCTACCAGACCGTTGGCAACCTCCGGCTCACCTTTCCCACCTCGGGTGGGGCATCGCAGTACGACCGGCAGTTGGACCTCACCACCGCGACCACCTCCGTGACGTACGTGATGAACGGCGTCCGATACCAGCGCGAGGTGTTCGCCAGCGCGCCGGACCAGGTCATCGCGATGCGGCTGACCGCCGACCGGGCCAGTTCGATCACCTTCACCGCCACTTTCGACAGCCCGCAGCGCACCACGGTGTCCAGCCCCGACGGCACGACGGTCGCCCTCGACGGTGTCTCCGGGAACATGGAGGGCGTCACCGGTGCGGTCCGCTTCCTCGCGCTGGCCAACGCCACCGTCAGCGGCGGCACCGTGTCCAGCTCCGGCGGCACCCTGCGGGTCACGAACGCCACCAGCGTGACCCTGTTGATCTCCATCGGGTCCAGCTACGTCAACTACCGCAACGTCGGCGGCGACTACCAGGGCATCGCGCGGCAGCGCCTCACCACGGCGCGGGCCAGCAGTTACGACCAGCTGCGCAGTCGGCACGTGGCCGACTACCAGGCGCTGTTCGGCCGGGTCACCCTCGACCTGGGCCGGACCTCTGCCGCCGACCAGACGACCGACGTCCGGATCGCCCAGCACAACAGCGTCAACGACCCGCAGTTCTCCGCGTTGTTGTTCCAGTACGGCCGGTACCTGCTGATCTCCTCCTCGCGGCCCGGCACCCAGCCGGCCAACCTGCAGGGCATCTGGAACGACTCGCTGACCCCATCCTGGGACTCGAAATACACGATCAACGCCAACCTGCCGATGAACTACTGGCCGGCCAACACCACCAACCTGTCCGAGTGTCACGGCCCGGTGTTCGACATGGTCAGGGACCTGTCGGTCGCTGGCGTCCGCACCGCGCAGCTGCAGTACGGCGCTGGTGGCTGGGTCACCCACCACAACACGGACGCGTGGCGGGCCACCTCGGTGGTGGACGGCGCTTTCTGGGGCATGTGGCAGACCGGCGGCGCATGGCTGGCCACGTTGATCTGGGACCATTACCTGTTCAACGGTGACATCGAGTTCCTGCGGGCGAACTACCCGGCCATGAAGGGCGCCGCGCAGTTCTTCCTGGACACCCTGGTGACCGAGCCGACCCTCGGCTACCTGGTGACCAACCCGTCGAACTCACCGGAGCTCGGCCACCACGCGAACGCCAGCGTGTGTGCCGGCCCCACGATGGACAACCAGATCCTGCGGGACCTCTTCGACGGCTGCGCCCGCGCGAGCGAGATCCTCAACGTGGACAGCACCTTCCGGGCCCAGGTCCGGGCCACCCGGGATCGACTCGCGCCCATGAAGGTCGGCTCGCGCGGCAACATCCAGGAGTGGCTCTACGACTGGGTGGAGACCGAGCCCAACCACCGGCACATCTCGCACCTGTACGGTCTGGCCCCCAGCAACCAGATCACGAAGCGGGGCACGCCGCAGTTGTTCGAGGCCGCACGGCGGACGCTGGAGCTGCGCGGTGATGACGGAACGGGCTGGTCGTTGGCCTGGAAAATCAACTTCTGGGCCCGGATGGAGGAAGGCAAACGGGCCCACGACCTGATCCGCTACCTCGCCACGACCGCCCGGCTCGCGCCCAACATGTTCGACCTGCACCCGCCCTTCCAGATCGACGGCAACTTCGGTGCCACCGCCGGCATCGCCGAAATGCTGCTACAGAGCCACGCCGGCGAACTGCACATCCTGCCCGCACTGCCGGCCGCCTGGCCGAGCGGCCGGGTGACCGGCCTGCGGGGTCGGGGCGGGCACACGGTCGACATCACGTGGAGCAACGGGCAGGCCAGCGAGGTTCTCATCCGGCCGGACCGCGCCGGAGCCGTCCGCCTGCGCGGCCGGCTCTTCACCGGCAACCTCACGGTGGTCGACACCGCCGACGGTACGCCGGCCCGGATCACCCGGATCGAGACCGACCTCGTCGAGCTCACCGTGCAGGCCGGGCGCACCTACCGGGCCACCAGCTCGGGCAGCACCACACCGACGCTGGAACAGAGCTTCAGCAACGCCGGCATCACCAACGACACCAACACCGGCGCCGGAAACTTCGACGGCAACGGGGCCACCCTCTCCGCGCAGGCTCTGGCCCAGGCCGGCGTCACCCCGGGCAGCACGGTGAGCCGCAACGGGGTCAACTTCCGCTGGCCGAACGTCAGCCCCGGCGTCGCCGACAACGCCATCGCCTCGGGGCAGTCCATCAGCGTGACCGGCACCGGCCGTACGCTCGGTTTCCTCGCGACCGGCACCTACGGGGCCGTCTCGGGGACCGGCGCGGTGGTCTACGCCGACGGCACGCGCCAGACGTTCACGCTCAGCACGCCCGACTGGTATGGCGGACCACATGCCGGCGGCACCGCCGCCGTCGTGACCGCGTACCAGAACCGGCCCGGCAACCAGCGCCAGGCCACCGCCGCCTGCATCTACTACGTGGGGGTCGCCTTGCAGAGCAAGGCGGTGGCCCGGGTCGAGTTGCCCAACATCAGTGCCCGGCCCGCGGCCAACGTGCCGACCATGCACATCTTCGCCATCGCGATCGGAGCCTGACGGCGTCGGCAGGAGATCACAATCGTGACGCCCACGTCGACCCCGGCCAGCGGTTACGCGCAGTTGTCGTCGTGGCCGTCCGACGTCGTCAGACCAGGAACTGCTCCCGCATCTTCGCGCCCAGGTTGATCCCACCCACGGCCCGGGGGCCGGCGGGATCGTGCACGCTGACGGTGTTGTTGCGGCGCATCAGCTCACGAACCGACGGTGGCAGCCGGGGTGGGTCGTCCATGGCGGCGAGGACCTGACCGGCACTCGCGATCAGTCGATCGGCCAGCGCGGCGGCATCGGTGTCGACCCGTACCCGTCCGTACTCCCAGCCGGCGGTGGTGAGGTCGAGCACCTCGAACATGCGGGTCAGGAGCGGGTTCGGGTCGGTCACCCGGTCGAGCCGGGGCGCCCGGGTGCCGACCACCGCGACGGCGGCGGTCACCTGCGCGTACGGGTGGAAGCCGCACGGCAACGCGAACAGTGGCCACCGCAGGGCCGGACCGGCTTCCATCCACAGCGGCCGGTAGTTGCGGCGGTGCACCAGGAGCCGCCGGCCCGTCCGCCGGTGTATCTCGTGGGCCTGGGCCTGTAGGTCCACGTGGGCCTCGTCGGCGACCTGGCTCACGATTCGGGCCGCCACCACCAGGCCGTCGTCGCTGTTCAGCGTGCCGGTAAGCGCCTCGACCTGCTCGGAAAACCGGATCTGAGCCTGGGCGCCGTATCGGTACTGGACGTCCTGTAGCAGCGCCTGCTGTCGTCCCGGATCGAGCTGGACCCGCCTACCGCCCAGCAACCGCCGGAGCCAGCGCATGTCGCCTCGTTTCAGCAGAGCCGTCGCGGACGGCGGCAATGCTAGTGCGTCCGGCCCCGCTCGTGTGTGGACGGGGTGGCTGAACCACCCCTCGGAGCTTGATGGTGATCACCGGCGGCGCGCCGTGGTCACCTTCGGCCCGTGCGCCACACGACCACCTGAGCGCGGGCTCACGGCCTGGCTCGACCGGCGGCGGGTTTGGCCACTAGTTGCCTGGGGCAATAAGACGGCGACGATAATCCTTCGGAGGGACGGCTCTCGTGGAAATTTCGGGCTTCTTCACCGCCATCATCATCGGCCTGATCATCGGCGCGCTCGGCCGGCTGGTCGTACCGGGCAAGCAGAACATCCCGATCTGGCTCACCCTGCTCATCGGTGTGGTCGCCGCGATCGTCGGCACCCTCGTCGCTGGCGCCTTCGGTGTCGCCGAGACCGGCGGGGTCGACTGGATCGAGCTGATCCTCCAGGTCGCCTTCGCCGCTATCGGCGTCGTGATCGCTGCGGGCGCCTACGGCCGCCGCCGCGTGCGCTGACTCTTCGCGCCATCGCGCCGGCCCGATCCCGTTCAACCGGGGTCGGGCCGGCGTCCGTTGCGGGGGACTGCTCGCGTGACAGAGTGGTTCATGCCCTTGAGCGCGTATCACCTCAGAACGTCGATCGCCGTCTCGGATATACACGAGGCCGTTGCGTTCTACGAGGGAAAGCTGGGCCTGCAAGCGCTGCAGTCCGGCCCCAGTGCGAGCGTCGTCGACGGCAGCCGCGTCTATGGTTCCGGTGGCGGGCCGGCGCTGAACGTGTACCAGTCGGGCACCGCCGGGAAGACTCCGGCGACGTTGGCGACGTGGTATGTCGACGACATCGACCAGATCGTCGACCAGCTCTCCTCGGTCGGCGTCGAATTCATCCGCTACGAGCAGTTGGACCACGACCCCAAGGGAATCACTGCTCGGGCCGGCGGTGGACGTATCGCGTGGTTCCAGGATCCGGATGGCAATACCTTCGCCCTCGAAGCCGACGTCTGATTCTGCCTCAAAAACCCGCCGACCGATCGGTTGAGGCTATGGGAGCGCTCCCGTACCATACCTGACGCGGCCTGTTAACGCTCACAACAGGGACCCCTGCCAATGACCATCACCAATGTGTAGGCCGCCAACCCGTCAGGAGGGTGCTATATGACCAGATCCAGATCCACCAATGTCGGCTTGATCGCGGCCGGCACTGCTCTGCTGGTGTCGACGACGGTTGTCGTAGCGTTACCAGCTGGGGCCGCTGCTGCCGGCTGTTCGGTGAACTATGCCGTGTCGTCGCAGTGGCAGGGCGGGTTCGGTGCCAACGTGTCGATCACAAACCTGGGTGATCCGTTGACGGACTGGACCTTGACGTGGTCGTACACCGCCGGGCAAGCGGTGACGCAGGCGTGGAACACGTCGTTGACGCAGAGCGGATCGGCGGTGACCGCCAAGAACGTGAGTTACAACGGCTCGGTCGCGACCAACGGCACGGTGTCGTTCGGGTTCAACGGCTCATGGACGGGCAGCAATCCCGCGCCGACGAGCTTCGCCCTGAACGGCGTGACGTGTACCGGTAGCACGACGCCCACGACCCCGCCGCCGACGACCCCACCCCCGACCACTCCACCGCCGACGACCCCGCCGCCGACGACGCCTCCGCCGGGTGGCACGTGCAACCTGCCGTCGACGTACCGCTGGTCGTCGACGGGTTCGTTGGCGAACCCGAGGTCGGGGTGGGTGTCGCTGAAGGACTTCACCGTCGCTCCGTACAACGGTCGGCAGTTGGTCTACGCGACGACGCACGACTTCGGGTCGAGCTGGGGGTCGATGAACTTCGGGCTGTTCACGAACTACTCGGAGATGGCGTCGGCCAGCCAGAACGCGATGAACTCGGCCACTGTCGCGCCGTCGTTGTTCTACTTCGCGCCGCGCAACATCTGGGTGTTGGCCTACCAGTGGGGTGGCACGGCGTTCTCCTACCGGACCTCCAGTGATCCCACGAACCCGAATGGGTGGTCGGGGGCGCAGACGCTGTTCACCGGGAGTATCTCCGGTTCCGGGACCGGGCCGATCGATCAGGCGGTCATCGGTGACGGCACGAACATGTACCTGTTCTTCGCCGGCGACAACGGCAAGATCTACCGGGCCAGCATGCCCATCGGGAACTTCCCGGGCAGCTTCGGCTCCACCTACACGACGATCATGAGCGACACCACGAACAACCTGTTCGAGGCCGTTCAGGTCTACAAGCTCCAGGGCCAGGACCGGTACCTGATGATCGTCGAGGCGATCGGCTCGCAGGGCCGCTACTTCCGTTCCTTCACCGCGACCAGCCTGGGCGGTTCGTGGACCCCGCAGGCCGCGACCGAGAGCAACCCCTTCGCCGGCAAAGCCAACAGCGGCGCCACCTGGACCAACGACATCAGCCACGGCGAGCTGCTACGGACCAACGCCGACCAGACCATGACCGTTGACCCCTGCAACCTGCAACTGCTCTACCAGGGCCGTTCCCCCAGCTCCGGCGGCGACTACGGCCTCCTGCCCTACCGGCCCGGCCTGCTCACCCTGCAACGCTAAGCCCACCGACGCACGGCCCACCGGCCGGCGTCCAGGATCGAGTGGAACGGAACGGGCGGGCCCGGCGCAACGCCGAGCCCGCCCGCGGTCCCTGCGAATGCTGACGGAGTGCAGCCACGAAGGACTGAGCGCGAAACGCCGAACTCGCGCCGGGACGGACCGGTGGTTGGCCGATGAGTTTGGGATGATGCGCCGGTCTACCTACCGACATCACCTGACTCGAAGGGATCACCGCGATGGCAAAGGTCATCTCCACGCTGTTCATCTCGGCCGACGGTGTGGCCGAGATCGACCCTGATTGGCACTTCCCGTACTTCGACGAGAACATGGGTCGCGCCGTCACCGAGGACTATGACGCCGCTGACGTGCTGCTCATCGGGCGCGAGACCTACGGCAGCTTCGCCGGAGCCTGGCCCGAGCGTGAGGCCGCGGGTGGCGACGACGCACCGTTCGCCAAGCAACTCGGGGACGTTCGCAAGGTCGTCGTCTCGCGCCAGCCGTTGGAGTTCTCCTGGCGCAACTCGGAGCTGATCAACGGCGATCTCCTCGATGCCGTCACCGCGCTCAAGGCCGACGCCGGCATCCGCGGCATCCTCATCCCGGGGTCGATCTCCGTGGTACAGCAACTGCTCGCCGCAGGGCTGGTCGACGAGCTGCGACTTCTGGTGCATCCGGTGGCAGCGCGCAAGGGCCGCAAGCTGTTCGACGAGGGCGATGCGGCCTACCACCTGCGACTGGTGGCGACGGAGGCGTTCCCGACGGGCGTACTGCGGGTGATCTACGCGCCGGGCGCGGCGCCGACCAAAGCCGGTTACGACGATGCCAAGGACCAGCTGTCGGCAGACAACTAGTCACCGTCGCAAGGAGGCACGCTCACGGCGGGAGCAGCGGCGCGAATGGGGTGAGGTGCGCGGCAACATGCGCCGTTGGTCTGAGCACCACCGATCCATCCCACACTCCGAACAAATTTTAGTGAGGATCTTCGATATTGACGTAGGGCGTTGGCGGCGGCAGGATCTCGGCACCACCACCACTGTGATCCCCTCTGGGAGACGCCATGACCCGTCCTCGCCTGCCCCTCCTGCGGGCAGCCACCCGGTTGGCCGCACTCGCCGCAGCCACCGCCGGCGTGCTGCTCACCGTCGCCACTCCCGCCAGCGCCGCTGTGCCCGCTGGCCGCTACGTCTCACTCGGCGACTCGTACGCCGCGGGTCCGTTGATCCCCACCCAGGTGGACCTGAACTGCCTGCGGTCCAACCGCAACTTCCCATCGCTGGTCGCAGCATCCGCCGGCTCGTCGTCGTTCGCCGACGTGAGCTGTTCCGGGGCCACCACCGACGACATCCTCTACGGTGGCAGCGGCCAGTTGGGCATCGCGGTGCCACCGCAGCTCAACGCGGTCACGTCGAACACGGCGCTGGTGACGGTGCAGATCGGCGGCAACGACATCAGCTTCTCCGGCATCATCGGTGACTGTGCGGAGGCGAGCCTCAGCAGCCCGCTCGGGTCCCCGTGCAAGAACCGGTACACCGCCGGGGGCGTCGACCAGTTGCAGGCGAGGATCGTCGCCGCCAAGCCGAAGGTGACGGCCGTGCTGCAGGCGGTCCGCCGGGCCGCACCGGGCGCGCGGGTCGTGGTGCTCGGGTACCCGGCGATCCTGCCGGACAGCGGTTATGGCTGCTGGCCCGTCGTCCCGATCGCCTACCAGGACGTGCCGTACCTGCGGGGCATCGAAAAGTCGCTCAACGCGATGCTGGCCAGCGCCGCTGGCGCGAACGGCGCCACCTACGCCGACGTCTACACCCCGTCGATCGGCCGCGACGCGTGCAAGAGCAGCGGCACCCGGTGGGTCGAGGGACTGGTGCCACAGAACGCGGCCGCACCCTTCCACCCGAACGCCCGGGGCGAGCAGGGCATGGCGAACGCACTGCTCGCCACGTTGAACAGCTGACCGGCCCGCACTCGGTGGATCCGGGCACCGCCGGTCGTTACCCGTAACACCCACCTCTGGCGTGGCGGCCTCGGCCGCCACGCCAGAGGTGGTGTCAGGAGTTGGTCGGGGTCAACTGGTACGGCAGGTGACCGTCGGCCAGGTCCAGTTGCCGTTGGCCATGATCGTTACGCCGAAGTTGTTGCCGTTGCCGTTCGGCGTCGCGGTGACCGTGCCACTGTTGCCGTTGACGGAGGCGTTCCAACTGTTCTGAATGCTCTGGCCTCCGCCAAGGCCGAGGCTGACGACCCAGTTGTTGGTGCCGCTGACCGCGACATTGAGGTTGAACCGGTCACCCCACTGCTGGCCGGCGGAGAGCGTCGCGTTGCAGTTGCCGGTCCCTGGATTGCCGGTGGTGGGCCCGGAGGTCGGGTTGCTGCCACCGCCCTCCCGGACGGTGATGTCGGAGCTTCCGCTGCTCTGGTAGCCCTCGGTGGCCATGATCTGGTAGCTGTGGTTGGTGCCGAGGTTCAAGCCGGCGCGGGCCCAGGCGTCGAAGTGGTTGGCCGTGGTGATGGTGCCACTCGAGCGCTTCTGCTGGCGGACGCTCCAGTACTGGTAGAACGTCTGGTTGCCGTCGATCGACGGGGCGTTGACCCGCTGGCTGCGGAGGATGTCGTAGGTGCCGCCGTCAGTGGTGACCGTGCCCATCCGGGTGGCGCCGCTGCTCGGGTTGTAGCTGCCGAAGTTTTCCACCACGTAGTACTCGATGAGCGGGTTGCGCGTCCATCCGTACAGGGCGAGGTAGGTGTTGTTGTTGCCCGGGTTGTAGCTGCCCGAGTAGGTGACCGTCCGTCGGTTGCCGGTGGCCCAACCCTTGCCGCCGACCCAGTTGTTGGTGCTCCTGTCCCAACTGCTGGAGTATCGACCGTCGGCGCGCAGCGTCATGCTGGCGTTGCCACTGTCTTTCCAGAACGAGAAGAAGTAGCCGTTGTGCGTGCCGGTGAGGTTCGAGGTGAGGGTCCGGTCGGCCTCGGCGTACGCGTTGGTGGCCGTCATCGTGCCCGCGATGGCCAGTACAGCGGCGCAGGCGGCGCCGAGGAGTAGCCGCAGGCGGCCGCGCCTCCTCGGTCCGGTGGGGGTGTGGTGGGTGTCGATCATGTGCCTGTTTCCTCCTCGTGACGGCTGGCGGACGCCAGCAGCGCGGCACGACCCGGCAGGCTGTCGGTGGCCGGGTGACGGCCATCGGGCAATCGGCGTCGCACCGCGTGGTGGTGGTTGGCCGGTCGTCCTGCGCGACGACCGGAGGAGTGGGTCGCGGTGGCTGGCATTGACGGTGATTGAGCGCCGTCGATGGGGACCGTATTAACACGGCCGTCGACTTGTCAATATTTTCCGGAAACACTGGGGCGGTCTCGCGCTGGCGGCCGATCTTGCGCAGCACGGTATCAATACTGGTCATTAGTCGATCAGGGATCAGGTCGATGACGCCAGCGTCCCGAGACGCTGATCGCGATCCAGGTACGAGCCGCCGAAATTTCCGGAGAGCTCCCGGATCGAAATCAGCGGTGCCGGCGGGCGTTGAGCCGGGCCGCCTGGCGGGTCAGGTGGTCACGTTCGGCGAGGTTGGTGGCCTTCTGGGCCGCCTCGGCGTACAGCCGTGCCGCCGTTCTCACATCGCCGTCGCGCTCGTGCAGGTACGCCGCCACCGCCGCATAGCGGGGCAGCGCGTCGTTCAGCGCCGCGAGCGCCGCCAGGCCGGCACGCGGGCCGTCGGCCTCGCCGACGGCGACCACGCGATTGAGTCGGACGACCGGGCTGTCGGTCAGGCGCGCGAGTTCGTCGTACCACTCGACGATCTGCACCCAGTCGGTCTCCTCGGCGGTCGGCGCGTCAGCGTGCAGTGCCGCGATGGCGGCCTGGGCCTGGAACTCGCCCAGCCGGTCGCGGGCGAGGGCCGCCTGAAGGATCTCGACGCCCTCGGCAATCGAGGTGGTGTCCCACCGGCGGCGATCCTGCTCGGCGAGCGGCACCAGGCTGCCGTCGAGCGCGGTCCGGGCGGCGCGTCGGGCATGGTGGAGCAGCATGAGGGCGAGCAGCCCCGCCACCTCGGGGTGGTCGATCGCTGCCGCGAGCTGACGGGTGAGCCGGATGGCCTCGGCGGCGAGGTCGACGTCGCCGGAGTAGCCCTCGTTGAAAACCAGGTAGAGGACGCGCAGCACGGTGGCGACGTCGCCGGTCTGGTCGAACCGCACTCCGGAGACGGTGCGTTTGGCCCGGCTGATGCGCTGCGCCATGGTCGCCTCGGGCACCAGGTAGGCGTGGGCGATCTGGCGTGTGGTCAGACCGCCGACGGCGCGCAGCGTGAGCGCGACCGCGGATGACGGCGTCAGCGACGGGTGGGCGCACAGGAAGTAGAGCTGGAGCGTGTCGTCCACCGCTGGCGAGGGCCCGGGCGCCGGCTCCTCGTCGGCGAGGTCCTCACGCCGACGGCGGGCGGCGTCCGACCGGGTCGTATCGAGGAACCGGCGCCAGGCCACGGTGACCAGCCAGCCCTTCGGGTCCCGCGGTGGGTCGTCCGGCCAGACGCGGACCGCCTCGACCAGTGCGTCCTGCAAGGCGTCCTCGGCCGCCGCGAAGGTGACTCCGCGGCGGACGAGGACGCCGAGGACGCTCGGCGTGAGGCTCCGGAGCAGGGCCTCGTTCACTGCGGAAGTCACTCCGTGATGGTGGGCGGCTCGGTCAGGAACGGACGCAACTCGAGCCACTCGTGGATGGGCTTGCCGCCTGCCCCAGGGGCGGCCGACAGTTCCCCGGCCAGCTCGATGGCGCGCTCGTAGGTGTCGACGTCGATCACCATCCAGCCGGCGATGAGGTCCTTGGTCTCGGCGAATGGGCCGTCGGTGACCGGCGGGCGGCCCTCACCGTCGTACCGGACGAACGTCCCCTCGGGCGCGAGCGCCTGACCGTCGACGAACTCGCCGGTCCCCTCGAGCCGGGTCGCGAAGTCGTTCATGTACTGCATGTGGGCCGAGATCTCCTCCGGCGTCCACCGGTCCATGGGCACGTCGTTGACCGCCGCCGGCGCGCCGCGGTAGTGCTTGAGCAGCAGGTACTTGGCCATCGTGTTTCTCCTCGATGTTGGTGCGACCCATCGTGGTCACGTTCCACCTCGGGGACGCAGCCAGTCACCAGTTCTCGACATGGTTGCCCGAAACTTGATCCGTTCCAGAATAGTGAGCTAGTGTTCGTCAGGTGATGTCCGACTTCGAGGCGCAACTGCGGGCCGTCTCGCTGCGCGTGACCCGGCCCCGATTGGCGGTGCTCGCGGCGTTGCGCGACCACCCGCACGTCGGCACCGACGCGGTGATCGCGCTGGTACGGGCGGATCATCCCACGGTGTCCCACCAAGCGGTGTACGACGTGCTGCGTGTGCTCACCGATGCTGGTCTGGTGCGGCGTATCCAGCCTGCCGGTGCGACCGCCCGCTACGAGTCCCGGGTCGCGGACAACCACCACCATGTCGTGTGCCGCTCCTGCGGCGCGATCGCCGACGTCGAGTGCGCCGTCGGTCACGCCCCCTGTCTCACCGCCCCGGTCGACCACGGTTTCGTGGTCGACGAGGCGGAGGTCGTCTATTGGGGCACCTGCCCCGACTGCGCGACCGACCGCATGCCCCAGAACTCCGTAAGCTCGGAAGGAAGTACATGAGCGACACCCAGGACAATCACCCCATCAGTGCGCAGGGCGTGGACCAGAAGGCAGCGGCCGGCTGCCCGGTCGCGCACGACTCGGTGACCGCGCACGGCAGCGAGAGTGAGAACCCGGCGATCGACTCGCCGACCCCGAAGACCGGCGGTCGTCCGCGCACCAACCGGGACTGGTGGCCCAACCAGCTCGACCTCTCGGTGTTGCACGCCCACTCGTCCAAGGGCAACCCGTTGGGGGAGAGCTTCAGCTACGCCAAGGAGTTCGCCAAGCTCGACGTCGAGGCCCTCAAGCGCGACATCACCGAGGCCCTCACCACCTCGCAGGACTGGTGGCCGGCCGACTTCGGCCACTACGGCGGCCTGATGATCCGGATGAGCTGGCACTCCGCCGGCACGTACCGCATCGAGGACGGCCGCGGTGGCGCCGGCGACGGTGGTCAGCGTTTCGCTCCGCTCAACAGCTGGCCGGACAACGCCAACCTCGACAAGGCCCGCCGGCTGCTCTGGCCGGTCAAGCAGAAGTACGGCCAGCAGATCTCGTGGGCCGACCTGATCGTGCTCGCCGGTAACGTCTCCCTGGAGTCGATGGGCTTCAAGACCTTCGGCTTCGGGTTCGGTCGCGAGGACGTGTGGGAGCCCGAGGAGATCTTCTGGGGTCCGGAGGACACCTGGCTCGGCGACGAGCGCTACGCCTCCGAAAAGGAGATGGCGGCCGGCGTCGGGGCGACCGAGATGGGTCTCATCTACGTCAACCCGGAGGGGCCTCGCGGCAACGCCGACCCGCTGGCGGCGGCGCACTTCATTCGCGAGACCTTCGCCCGGATGGCGATGAACGACGAGGAGACCGTCGCCCTGATCGCGGGTGGCCACACCTTCGGCAAGACCCACGGTGCCGGCGTCGCCGACAACCACGTGGGCCCCGAGCCCGAGGGCGCCCCCCTGGAGGCGCAGGGCCTCGGCTGGCTGAGCACCCACGGCAGCGGCAAGGGCGGTGACACGATCACCAGCGGTCTCGAGGTGACGTGGACCGACGTCCCGACGCAGTGGAGCAACCGGTTCTTCGAGATCCTCTTCGGCTACGAGTGGGAGCTCACCACGAGCCCTGGCGGCGCCAAGCAGTGGGTCGCCAAGGACGCGGAGGCGATCATCCCGGACGCCCACGACGCGTCGAAGAAGCACAAGCCGACGATGCTCACGACCGACCTGTCGCTGCGCGTCGACCCGGCGTACGAGAAGATTTCGCGCCGCTTCCTGGAGAACCCCGACCAGTTCGCGTTGGCTTTCGCCAAGGCCTGGTACAAGTTGCTGCACCGCGACATGGGCCCGGTCGACCGCTTCCTCGGGCCGTGGGTCCCGGAGGCCCAGCTGTGGCAGGACCCGGTGCCGGCCGTCGACCACGAGCTCGTGGGTGACGCCGACGTCGCCGCCCTCAAGGCGAAGGTCCTGGAGTCCGGCCTCACGACCGCCCAGCTGATCTCCACCGCCTGGGCCTCGGCCGCCAGCTACCGGTCCACCGACAAGCGCGGCGGCGCCAACGGCGCCCGGATCCGCCTTGAGCCGCAGCGCAGCTGGGAGGTCAACCAGCCCGAGCAACTCGCGACGGTCCTGGAGACCCTCGAGGGCATCCAGCGGGAGTTCAACTCCGCTGGTGGCGCGAAGGTCTCGCTCGCGGACCTGATCGTGCTGGCCGGTTCGGCTGCCGTCGAGAAGGCGGCGCGTGACGCCGGCGTCGAGGTGACCGTGCCGTTCCGTCCGGGCCGCACCGACGCCACGCTGGAGCAGACCGACGTGGAGTCCTTCCGGGTCCTCGAGCCGCGCGCGGACGCGTTCCGCAACTACCTGCGTCCGGGCGAGAAGACCCAGCCGGAGGTGCTGCTCATCGACCGCGCCTACATGCTCAACCTGACCGCGCCCGAGATGACCGTCCTCATCGGCGGCCTGCGCTCCCTCGGCGCCAACACCGGCGGCAGCCAGCACGGTGTCCTCACCGACCAGCCGGGCGTGCTCACCAACGACTTCTTCGCCAACCTGCTTTCTCCGGGCACCCGGTGGAGCGCGTCGAAGTCCGACGAGCACGTGTACGAGATCCGCGACCTGGCCACCGATGAGGTGAAGTGGACCGCCACGGCGGTCGACCTCATCTTCGGCTCCAACTCGCAGCTGCGGGCCCTCGCCGAGGTCTACGCCAGCCAGGACGCCCGCGACAAGTTCGTGGTCGACTTCGTGGCAGCCTGGACCAAGGTCATGGAGCTCGACCGGTTCGACCTCGTCTGACAGGTCTCACCCGACGAGCCCCGGTCAATCCATCAGCGATTGGCCGGGGCTCGTCGGCCGTTGCACGTCCGTGAGCAGGTATGCCGTGGCCGTCCTCACCGCCGCGGCGTTCGGCGGCCATCCTTGGCGGACCGATACCCCCCGGGGTATGGTCGGACCTAGGAGGTGTCGATGAAACTTCGGCCGGAGATGACGTCGGATGCGCTGACCAGGCTCAAGCGGGCCCGTGGGCAGCTCAACGCGGTTATCGAGATGATGGAGAGCGGTCAGGACTGTCGTGAGGCGCTGACCCAGCTTGCCGCGGTGTCCAAGGCGATCGACCGGGCGGGTTTCAAGATCATTGCCTCGGGGATGCGGCACTGTGGGACCGCGCGCGAACGCGGCGAGGAGCCGGAGATGACCGAGGAGGAGCTGGAGAAGCTCTTCCTGGCCCTCGCCTGAGACGGCACGAGGTCACCTACGCCGCGTAGCTGCGGCGTAGGTGGGTGACAGCGTGCAGATGAAGAACAAGGCAGCAGTGTGCCATCTGCATACCCCCAGGGGTATGTGCGCTTTGTCGAACTTGAAGGAGTAGGCATGACAGTCGAGGTTTCCGTCGTCGCGACGTCCTCCCTCGGTGATCGCAGCTACCTCGCCTCGGACGGGCGGGTGGCGATCGTGGTCGACCCTCAGCGCGACATCGACCGCGTGATGTACCTCGCCGGGGCGTTGGGCGTCCGCATCACCCATGTCGTGGAAACCCACATCCACAACGACTACGTCTCCGGAGGGCTGGAACTCGCCCGGATCACCGGCGCCCACTACCTGGTGGCCGCGGCCGACGAGGTCCGCTTCGAGCGGACGCCGGTCTCCGACGGCGACCAGGTCGCCGTCTCCGACTCGCTACGGCTGCGGGTGCTCGCCACGCCGGGTCACACCTTCCACCACCTGTCGTACGTCCTGGATGAGGCCATCGACGGCGGTTGGCGGCCGGTCGGTGTCTTCACCGGTGGGTCACTGCTGTTCGGCACGACGGGCCGGACCGACCTGCTGGGCAAGCAGCACGCCCACGAATTGGCCCACCGCCAGCACGCCTCGGCGAAGCGGTTGGCGGATCTGCTGCCCGAGGGGGCCGAGGTGTGGCCGACGCACGGGTTCGGCAGCTTCTGCTCGGCCAGCCAGTCGGACGCCCCGGAGTCGACGATCGGCCGGGAAAAGGAGAAGAATCCGGTCCTGAGGCTGGTCGCGGACGACTTCGTCACAGAGACCCTCGCGGGCCTCGACGCCTACCCGGCGTACTACGCCCACATGGGCGTGGAGAACTTCGCCGGAGCGGCCCCGGTCGACCTCACCCCCGTGAGCCGCGCCGATGCCGCCGAACTGCGTGAGCGGATGACCGACGGGCAGTGGGTGGTGGACCTGCGGCACCGCAAGGCGTACGCCGCCTCGCACCTGGCCGGCACGGTCAGCCTCGGCCTCGACGGCCCGATGTCCACCTGGCTCGGTTGGCTGATCGACTGGGGCGTGCCGATCACCCTGCTCGCCGAGACCCCGGGACAGGTCGCCGACGCCCAGCGTGAGCTGGTCCGGATCGGCATCGACCGCCCGGCCGCGCAGGTCACCGGCGAGGTGGAGCAGTGGGCGGCCGAGCCCGGCCAGCTGCGGGAGCTACGGATGGCCGACTTCGTGGCCCTCGCGGCCGCTCGCGCGGGGCACGTCCCTGCCGGCCTGCCCGCCGCGGACGTGGTCCTCGACGTGCGAATGACCAACGAGTGGCGATCCCGCCACATCGACGGCGCCGTGCACATTCCCCTGCCTGACCTGCCCATGCGCCTGGCCGACGTGCCGGTCGGGGCCGTCTGGGTGCACTGCGGCTCCGGCTACCGGGCCACCGCGGCGGCGTCGCTGCTGGCGAACGCCGGCCGCGAGGTGGTCGTCATCGACGACATGTTCGGCCAGGCCGAGCGCGCGGGCGTGGAGATGTCCACCGACGCCTGACCCGAACAGCACGACCACTGGCCGACGCCTCCCAGGCCTCGGCCGGATACCCCTGCCATGCCGTGTAGCGCCTTGTCCGTGAAAGAGGAGAAATGAGCCCTTCCGAGAACGCCCGCCCTGCCACCGTCGATGCCCCCGGGCTGCGGGAGCTGATCGACTCCGGCCACGCACCGCGCCTGCTGGACGTGCGTACCCCGGCGGAGTTCGAGACGTCGCACATCCCCGGCTCCTACAACGTGCCGCTCGACCTGCTCAAGGAGCACCGCGAAGAGCTGCGCAACCACCTGGACGAGGACGTCGTGCTGGTATGTCGCTCCGGTGCCCGCGCCACCCAGGCCGAGCACTCCCTGGCCGGGGTCGGCCTGCCGAACCTGAAGGTCCTCGACGGCGGCATCATGGCCTGGCAGGCGGCCAACGCGCCGATCAACCATGGTGCCCCCCGATGGGACCTCGAACGCCAGGTCCGCCTCGTCGCCGGCTCGATCGTGCTGGTCAGCGTCATCGGCTCGGTGTTCGTGCCGCAGCTGAAGTGGGTGGCCGGATTCATCGGCGCCGGCCTCACCTTCGCGGCCGTCACCAACACCTGCGCCATGGGCATGATGCTCGGCAAACTGCCGTACAACAGGGGCGCCAGCTGTGACCTGGACACCATCGTCGGCCACCTGCGCGGCAGCACCGGTAAACGCGCGTGACACCGGCCCTGGCACTGACCGTCGGACTGGCCGTGCTGATCGGGGTCAGTCTCGGGTTGCTCGGAGGTGGCGGATCGATCCTCGCCGTGCCGCTGTTGGTCTACGTCGCCGACCTGCCCGCGAAAGAAGCCATCGCGACCTCGCTGCTCGTTGTCGGCGCCACCAGCATGGTAGGCGTCCTTCCGCACGCTCGCGCCCACCGGGTGCGCTGGCGTACCGGCCTGATCTTCGGGTTCGCCGGGATGATCGGTGCCTACATCGGCGGCCGTCTGGCCGGGTTCGTCCCGGCTGGGTTCCTGCTCACCGGGTTCGCCGTGATGATGCTGGCCACCGCGGTCACGATGATTCGCGGCCGACGCGACGCCGAGGGCAGGGCAGTGCCGCACGAACTGCCGGTGCTGCGGGTGATCCTCGACGGTCTGGTGGTCGGGCTGGTGACCGGCCTGGTCGGTGCCGGTGGCGGCTTCCTGGTGGTGCCCGCCCTGGCCCTGCTCGGTGGCCTGCCGATGCCGGTCGCGGTCGGGACCTCGCTGGTGGTCATCGCGATGAAGTCGTTCGCCGGCCTGGCCGGCTACCTGTCCAGCGTGAGCATTGACTGGGGACTCGCGGCAGCGGTCACCGTCGCCGCCATCGTCGGCAGTGTTGCCGGCGGGCGGCTCGTCGGTCGGATCCCGGCCGACGTCCTGCGCAAGTCGTTCGGCTGGTTCGTCGTGGTGATGGGCGTCCTCGTCCTCGTCCAGCAACTGCCCACGGAACTGCGGACCGACCCGCTGTTGTGGACCGGCGTCGGCGTCGCCGCGGCGACCTCGGTCGCGCTGGCCGTGCTGAGGGGCCGGAACAAGGCGCGGACGCAGAGCGAGCCGGCCACCCGCTGAGGTCTCGCACGGTGCCACCACCGTCCACCTCGACGTCATCCGGATGACATTCCACGAGTAGCGAATCCCACTGACGAATTTTTTGTCTGGATGATCAGCTGGCGGATGGGCCTGTTCATGGCAAGGTGTTGATCTGCCCGGGCGGCGGGCGCGGACCTAGTCACGCAGGGAGTCATCGTGGCCCATCCCGACCTGCAGGCCGAGGAAGCGGACCAAGACGCTGGAAGTCCTGCGATTCCCCGGCAGCGGGGCGAGGGCGTCCCGGTCGGGCGGGTGCTTCCCGCGCGGCCGGCCGTACCAGGCGCCGATTGGCGTCCGCTGCGGATCGCGATGATCGGTCAGAAGGGGCTGCCGGCGACCTACGGCGGGATCGAACGGCACGTGGAGGAGGTGGCCAGCCGGTTGGCCAGCTACGGGCACGAGGTCACGGTCTACTGCCGCAGGAGCTACGGTGACGTGCCTGCCAACGGCTACCGGGGCGTACGGCTGCGCCAGGTCCACACGATCGCGAGCAAGCACCTCGACGCCATCGTGCACGCGGCCAACTCGACCGTGGCGGCGATGACCGAGCGACCGGACATCGTGCACTACCACGGGCTCGGGCCGAGCCTGGTCGCCCCGATGCCGCGCTGGTTCTCACGAGCACGAGTGGTGCTGACCGTGCACGGGTTGGACAACCAGCGGGCCAAGTGGGGGCTCGCCGCGCGGGCGGTGTTGGGGACCGCCCACTGGCTCAGCGGGTACGTCCCGCACCAGCGGGTCGCGGTCTCGCGTGGGCTCGTCGCCCACTACGAGAACCGGTTCGGTCGGCCCACGACCTACATCGCGAACGGCGTCAACCCGGCCCGACCGGTGCCGACCCGTCAGATCGAGGCCCGGTTCGGGCTGACCCCCGGCGGCTACCTGCTGCTGGTCGGCCGATTGGTCCCCGAGAAGGCGGCCGACCTGCTGATTCGGGCCTTCCGCCGGACCCAGACCGGAATGCGGCTGGCGATCGTCGGCGGGTCGTCGTTCACCGACGACTTCGTGGCCCGCCTGCGCCGGGAAGCCGAAGGGGACGACCGGATCGTCTTCACCGGGTTCGTCTACGGCGACCTGCTCGCCGAGTTGTACGGCAGCGCCGCCGGCTTCGTCCAGCCGTCCCGCTTGGAGGGACTGCCGTTGACGTTGCTGGAGGCGGCCGCGTACGGGCTGCCGGTGGTCGCGAGCGACATCGCGCCGCACGTCGAGGTGCTGGAGTCCGACGCCGCTGGCCGGCGGTTGTTCCGCGACGGCGACGAGGACGACCTGGTCCGGGTGTTGACGGCGCTGCTCGCCGACCTGCCGGGAGAACGGGCCGGTGCCGTGGCGCTGGGCGACCGGGTGACCGAAATGTACAGCTGGGACACCGCTGCCCGCGAGTTGGAACGGCTCTATCTCAGCCTCGTTCCGGCGCCTGGCCGGCGGAACAGAGCACGACTTGCGGCAGCGACCGACTGACCGTGCGAGCCAGGTGTCAACGGAGCGTCGGGTCAGCCCCGCGGAGGACGGCGCAGTCGGTGCAACGGCCCCTTCTGCCGTCGAGAGGGCAGGGCTAGATTGAACCGTCTTTGTGCCGGGAGGACATCGGTTGGCCGCGCCCGGCAGCGGCCGGGCAGCGTCGATTCGGTTCAGTGGGATCAGTGGAACAACACACGCAGCAGGTGGTCGATGCGGGACGGTCGGGGTACACGAGGCCGCCGGGCGACGGGACTCCGCCCGTGAGCAGGGGGCTCGACACGCCTCGCCTCCTCACCGGCGGTGCGGCGCTGGCCGCCGCGGTCGTGGCGGTGGTCGCGGGAGTCTCGATGGCGGCCGGTGACCGTAGGGGCATGGTGCTGCCGCTCGCCGCGGTCGCGGGCCTCGCGGTGGCCGTCCTCGCGCTGACCCGGTTCGCCGGGTACGTGTTGCTGATGCTCGCGGTCCGCTCCTGCGTCGACCTGTTCAAGCTCACCGGACCGAGTGCGGGCCAGGCCGACTCCGCCGGAACGGCGCGGGCGGTGGACCCCTCCACCCTGCTCGCGGTGCTGTTCCTCCTCGCCGCCGGGCTCTGGTTGGCCGCACAGCTCAGCCGGCACGGGCGGCTGCGCGGCTCCCCGCTGAGTTGGGCCATGCTGCTCGTCGGCGCCAGCAGCGTGGTCAGCGCCCTCGGTGCGACCCGGCCGGCGAACAGCCTGTTGGAGGCGTTGCGGATCCTCACCGTGGTGGTGATGTTCGTGGTGCTGGAACAGCTCATGCCCGACACTGCGGCGATCCGTCGGGTCCTGCTCGCCTGCTACGTCTCGTTGGTGCTGGCACTCGGCTACACCGTGGTCCTGTCACTGCTCGGCAACCCGCCGGCCGAGGTGAAGGGCGACTTCACCCGGATCAGCGGAACGTTCAGCCAGTCGACCACATTCGGCCGCTACCTGATGTTCATGGTGATCTTCGGGTTCGCGATGTACCGCTTCCTGGGTCGCCGGCTGCGGGTGTCACTCGGCGTGCTGCTCGCGCTCTCGCTGCTGTTCCTGCTGCTCACCAACACCCGTAGTGCCCTGCTCGGCGCGGCGATCGGCCTGGTCGTGGTCTCGGTGCTGCACCGCAGCAAGCGGATGCTGGTCACCCTCTGCGTGGTGGCGGTCGCCGGGGTGGCCCTGGTGCCCGCCGTCGGCGAGCGGTTCGCCCAACTCGGCACCTCGCGCGAGGTCGGCGGAGACCCGACCGGAAACACCCTGGCATGGCGGATCGGTTACTGGACCGAGATCGTCACGCTGGCCGACCGTAACCCGGTGACCGGTATCGGGCCGAACATGACCCAGCGCGAGACCGACGAGGCGAAGAAGCCGCACAACGACTTCCTGCGGGCGTACGTCGAGACCGGGCTGCTCGGTCTCGGGGCGTACCTCATGATGCTGTTCGCCTTTCTCTACACCGCGCGGACCGCGCTGCGGCGGGCGCCTCCGGGCAGCTTCGAGCGCGGCGTCGCGGTCGGCTTCACCGGCTGCGCCACCGCGTTCGTGGCGGTCAGCGCCGCGTCCAACGTCATATCCAACGTGGTTACGCTCTGGTATTTCGTCGCGTTCGCCGCGGCGGCCAGTGCGATCGCCCGCCGCCCGGCCCCGAACCTGGCCGGCGAGCAGCCGCGAAGCACGTCTGTCCCGGTCT